>CALJUA010000080.1 GCA_937975715.1 uncultured Candidatus Planktophila sp. | reverse complement strand
CGGACGACGGGGTTCGAACCCGCGACCTGAACCTTGGCAAGGTTCCGCGCTACCAGCTGCGCTACGTCCGCGTATTGCGGGCGCAAATCTAGCGTAGGAGTGGCCGAAGTGCCAAAGCGTGAGCCAGTATCGAGGCCACAGCCCTTAGCCTTACGCCATGTTTATCGGCAAGGGATATCGCTTCTGGATGGGTGGCGTAGAGGCGAGCCGTTTAGCTGAAATCACCACCGATCCATCTCGACTCGATGATGGCAATTTCTGGGCGGTACTGACCACCTTTGAAGGTGAATATCACTTTGCTCGCTTCAAGAAAGTTGTCGAAAAGCCTTTTACTGCGGATGAAACCTGGAACCGATTAGAGCGACCTTGGAAGTCCAGCGTCGATGAAATTGATTTCATCGCATACGTTCATCAGATTCGTGAAGCGATAGCCGCCGGAGGTGTCTATCAAGTCAATGCTTGTCGACAGCTCTCACATTTCATGGGGGATAAGCCTCAGGGTCTCGACGTGCTCTTCGCGGCTGTGCTCAATGCGCACCCGGCACCTTTCGCTACATATCTGAAGATTCCAGGTTATGAAGTTGCGTCAGCATCACCCGAAAGATTTCTCTCGCGCACTGGTTCAAAAATTATGACATCTCCTATTAAGGGCACGATTCGATGGAACCAAGAAGTATTTGGCGATAAAGATAAATCTGAAAATTTAATGATCGTCGATTTAATGCGAAACGATTTTTCACAGGTATGCCAACCTGGCACCGTTGAAGTTTCAGCACTCTTTAGACAAGAGAAGCACCCAGGTATCACGCACTTGGTTTCAGATATTGAAGGAATTCTCAATGAAGGAACATCTTGGAAATCAATCCTTTGGGCACTGCTTCCACCAGGATCAGTATCCGGCGCTCCAAAATCATCCGCACTTTCAATTATTGAAGAACGCGAAGGTGCCCGTGGTCCCTACTGTGGTGCGCTTGGTTGGATTCATGGAGATCGCGCAGAATTAGCAGTTGCTATCCGTACTTTCTGGACAACTGGTGACAAGTACCTTCGATACGGAACTGGTGCAGGAATTACGTGGGGCAGTGATGCGCAAGCCGAATGGGAAGAGACTCAACTTAAAGCGCGCCACTTAATTTCTATTGCAGGTGGGGAACTATGAGCCATCCTGTGCGTCGACCATTTCCTGAGGGCGAAGGTTTCTTCGAGACTCTGCGCACCGAAAAGGGGCAGGTAGCGGAGCTCACTCGACATATGCGAAGAGCGCTTACGGCGTCACAGGCAACCGGCATCAAGATTCCTGGCGAAGAAGAGCTTCGAATCGCTATTTCAAAGGTGATTGAGGAGAATCCTCATGAAATCGGCCGACTTCGAATCTGTTTCAATCGCGCAGGCATCGTCATTACCCATGATGAATATGTAGATCTCACCGAAGGTGGGTACTTAACTTTCTCCGCAATTACTTCTAAAGCAATCGGGGAGCAATTCAAGATCTATCCCTACGATTCACATTACGAAGTGGTTGATGAAGCTCGAGCACATGGATTCGATGACGCGATGATTTTCAACCGAGAGAACAATGTCACCGAGACAGGGCTTTCAAATTTAGCTTTTCTCTTTGGTGAAACTTGGTTTACTCCGCCAATAACCGCTGGAATATTGCCGGGCACTATGCGATCTCTTGCGATAGAAAAATGTGGCGTTCTTGTTCGTAATATTCATATCACCGAGGTGCCTCAGGCAAATGAGATCTACCTTCTCAGTAGCTTGAAGATTGCGCAGCCAGTGGTTCAAGTTGGTGAAATGCGCTTTGAATGTGGGCCACTCTCACAGGCTTTTGGCGCGCTAATGAGGGAAAAGGTTCAATACTTTTCGGTAGTCTAAGCACATGTCCGAAATCGCGATTATCGTCGAGGGTCAGCCACGTAAGGTTGAAGTCGACCAGAAGCCAACTCATATCTTCGCTGAGAATAAGGAGATCGTTGTCTGCAAGATCAACGGCGTGCTCCGTGATCTCTGGACGGACTTGGCAGAAGGCGATGTCGTCGAAGGCGTCTCTATCTCATCACCTGAGGGCCTCGCCGTTCTTCGCCACTCAACTGCGCACGTTATGGCGCAGGCAGTACAACAAGTGTTTTCACAGACACGCCTCGGAATCGGTCCTCCGATTACAGATGGCTTCTATTACGACTTCGATCCACAAGAGCCTTTCAATCCAGACGATCTCGAGAAGATCGAAAGCGCCATGCGCAAGATTGTTAAAGAAGGTCAGCGCTTTAAGCGACGTGTTACAACAGAGGCAGATGCTCTTAAGGAGTTAGCTCACGAGCCATACAAGTGCGAACTTATTGGTCTTAAGGGTCCGCAAGGTGATGAGGCAAGCGTTGAGGTTGGTGGGGGAGAGCTCACTATTTACGACAACCTTGGTCGTGACGGTCAACCTGTCTGGTCTGATCTCTGCCGCGGTCCGCACCTTCCATCTACAAAGCACATTCCTGCCTTTAAGTTGATGCGTAGCGCTGGTGCATATTGGCGTGGCTCTGAGAAGAATCCAATGTTGCAGCGCATCTACGGAACAGCGTGGCCATCACAAGATGAGCTCAATGCATATCTTGAATTATTGGCAGAGGCTGAAAAGCGCGATCACCGTCGCCTTGGTCAAGAGCTTGATTTGTTCTCATTTCCAGAAGAAATCGGTTCAGGCTTGGCTGTCTTCCATCCCAAGGGCGGAATCATCCGTCGCGCAATGGAGGATTACTCACGTAAGCGCCATGAAGATGAGGGCTACGAGTTTGTTTACTCCCCGCACTTAACAAAGGCTGCGCTCTTCCAGAAGTCGGGTCACTTGGATTGGTACTCAGAAGGTATGTACCCACCGATGATTATGGATGAAGAGCTTCACGAGGACGGCACAATCAAGCGCCCTGGCCAGCAGTACTACATGAAGCCAATGAACTGCCCTTTCCATAATCTTATTTTCCAGTCACGTGGTCGTTCATATCGCGAACTTCCTTTGCGTCTCTTCGAATTCGGAACTGTCTATCGTTATGAAAAATCTGGCGTACTTCACGGCATTACTCGTGCACGCGGATTTACTCAAGACGATGCGCATATTTACTGTACAAAAGATCAGATGCCTGGCGAGCTCGATTCGCTTCTGACATTCGTTCTTAACCTGCTCCGTGATTATGGTCTTGAGGATTTCTATCTCGAACTCTCAACCCGTAATCCTGAGAAGTCAGTTGGAGAAGATTCTGATTGGGAAGAAGCAACAGAAGCTCTTCGCAAGGCAGCTCTAGCTCAGAATCTCGAACTCGTACTTGATGAAGGCGGAGCAGCCTTCTACGGTCCAAAGATTTCTGTTCAAGCTAAGGATGCAATTGGTCGTACCTGGCAGATGTCTACCATTCAAGTGGACTTCCAGTTGCCACAGCGCTTTGAACTTGAATATGCAGCATCAGATGGAACTCGCCAGCGCCCGGTAATGATTCACCGGGCACTCTTCGGTTCAATCGAGCGCTTCTTTGGAGTTCTTACTGAGCACTACTCAGGAGCATTCCCAGCTTGGCTTGCGCCAGTGCAGGCAATTGCAATTCCGGTTGCAGATACCTTTGCTGATTACATGTATGACGTTGTTGCACAGCTTAAGAAGGCTGGCATCCGCGCCGATATTGATGCATCCGATGATCGCTTCCAGAAGAAGATTCGTAATGCACAGTTGCAGAAAATTCCATTTATGTTGATTGCAGGCGAAGAGGATATGAAGGCCGGAGCAGTCTCATTCCGTTACCGCAATGGTGATCAGAAGAATGGCGTTCCTATCGCTGATGCAATCGCAGAAATTGCAAAGGTTGTCGCAGAGAGAACACAGAACTAAAAATGTCTCAGGTTCTCAATGGCGGAGCAGGAATGCCAGATGGCTGGCAGCGCCTCTGGGCTCCTCACCGCTTGGATTATTTGCGCGGAGAGAACCGCCCTCTTGATGGCAATGATGTGCAATGTCCCTTCTGTCGCATCCCGGGTCTCTCGGATGAAGAAGGACTTGTCGTTGCACGAGGCGAACACGCTTATGTGGTCATGAACCTCTATCCATATAACCCAGGACATCTTCTTGTCTGCGCTTATCGTCATGTCGCTGACCTCACTGATTTAACAATAGAAGAACGACATGAGATCGCCGATATGTCTGCCCATGCGATGCTGACTGTTCGTAAAGTTTCTAACGCTGAAGGCTTTAACTTGGGAATGAACCAAGGCGCTATTTCAGGCGCGGGAGTTGCAGCACATATTCACCAACATATTGTTCCGCGATGGTCGGGCGATGCAAACTTCATGCCGATTATCGGTAAGACAAAAGTGTTGCCCCAACTACTTACTCTGACGAGAGACGAACTAGCTGCCGCTTGGTAATTGCTTCAAGAAATCTTGCACGATATCTAGCCCCATACCGTTTGCTGAATTGACGGGGATAGCAGGAAAGAGAATGCCAGCTGCAAATGCTCCCTCTTCCATTTCCACCATTTGTTCGCGATATTCCTCTTGAAAATCAGCAACGAGTTCACGAAGTTCAGAATCACTCTCGCCAATAGTCGGTGGGTTTGTTGAGTAATCACGGGTAGATAAATCTTCTAGTGAGATCGTTCCGATGGGTGAACCATTTTCGCCATGAAGTACTAAATATGGAGTAACCAGCGGATCAAAAACTCGATTGCCTATCAGCACGGCATCATCGAAATCCATTTCCATTCCATCAAGCACGGTCACTATCACCATGCGTGGAGTTTGAAGTTCATCAAATCCATGCCAGAGCTCAATTGTCTGAGCGTCAATTCCAGCAGAAGGATTAATCGCGAATATTGCTGCATTACATTCTGGATCGACTTCGCTCGATGCGGTGCCACCGAGAAGCTGTGCGAAGTTCTCTGGTGTAGCGCTGACGTGTCCATAGATTTTGATGGATTTCATAGCGTCGTGGCTAGTTGAAGTCATAGAGATAACTCTACGATGTGGCTATGGTGAGTTCAGCATTTAAACCCGCAATTACTCGTGTGATTGAACCCATCGCACGCCTTGCTGTTCGAGCACAGATCACACCGAATACCGTCACTCTTATCGGAACCCTCGGGACCGTTCTCTCTGCAATCTATTTCTACCCCAAAGGCGAACTCTTTATCGGAACACTTTTTATCTGCTTTTTTGCCCTCAGCGATCTCTTCGACGGGGCGATAGCTCGTCTTTCAGAACAAGGGGCAAGTGCCTGGGGTGGTTTTCTCGATTCAACTTGTGACCGCATCACCGATGCTGCGATCTTGGGATCTCTCGCTGTCTATTGCATCTTGGAAGATAGCGATCTCTATCTCGTTGCTATTGCAGCAATCGTCACAGGTTTTCTCGTGCCCTATATCCGCGCAAAGGCTGAATCTTTTGGGATTGCGTGCACCGTAGGCATAGCCGAAAGAACAGAGCGCATCATTCTTGCGTTAACCGGAATTGGTTTTCATGGATTAGGTGTTCCATACATCCTTGCAATAACACTCTGGCTCCTCTTTGCACTCAGTGCCATCACGGTAATCCAAAGAATTGCAGTCGTGCGCAGAGGACTTGCTCAGTGAAAGAAGAGATTTCTTATCTCGCCTATTTGGTGGGATGGAAGATAGTTGGGTGGCTGCCTGAGAAGACTGCTTACTCTCTCTTTAATCGGATGGCGCAATACATGTACGGCAAGAACGGAAAGAGCGTCCGCCGACTACGAACCAACTATTCGGTCGTATCTCCGAATCTCTCACCTGAAGAGCTAGAGAACCTGGTAATTGTTGGACTTGAAAGTTATATGCGTTACTGGTGTGACACTTTCCGAATTCATACTTGGAGCCCCTCTCGAATTCAAAAGACTGTAACGACAACTAACGACCATCTTCTTCGAGACCCTATGAAAAACGGTAAAGGCGTTGTAATCGCACTACCGCATTCAGGAAACTGGGATCACGCTGGTGCGTACTTCTGCCAAGAAGGAATTCCACTGGTGACAGTGGCTGAGATTCTCAAGCCAGAGAAGTTATTTGAGAAGTTTTTAGATTATCGCCAGCAGATGGGTTTCGAGGTATTAGGTTTAGATGCACGAGCCTTTGTTACCTTGATTAAACGTGCACGCGAGAAGCGATTGATTGCGCTCGTTGCAGATAGAGATCTCTCTGCATCAGGTGTCGAAGTGAACTTCTTTGGAAAGACAGCGAAGATGCCCGCGGGTCCTGCTGTGCTTTCAATTAAGGAAGAGATTCCGCTCGTGGTTGCCCACGTTTCATATACACCGTCAGGAATCCACATCGACTTCCACGAGATTCTTCCGCCGCTTGCCGGCAGCGAAGAAGAGCGCATCAAAGAGACAGTCCAGAGGATTGCGAGTACCTTTGAGAAAGGAATCGCTGAACATCTAGAGGATTGGCATATGTTGCAGAGAATCTGGATTGACGAAGGAATTTACTCATGACTTTCGAACGTAAACGTATCGGCATCGTCTGCCCATACGGATGGGATACGCCCGGGGGAGTTCAGGCACATATCGCCGACCTTGCGACCTATCTCATCTCGCAAGGTCATTTTGTCTCCGTCTTGGCACCTACTTCAGATGAGGATGGACTTCCGGATTATGTAGTTAGTGCCGGAAAACCGATTGCAATTCCATATAACGGAGCTGTTGCTCGAATCCTTTTTGGCCCCATCGCATTTGCACGAGTGCGTCAATGGATTGCGCAAGGCGAATTCGATCTCTTGCATCTCCACGAACCTGCGATTCCTTCTATCTCTCTTCTTGCATGTTTCGCTGCTGAAGGACCACTTGTAGGAACCTTTCATGCCTCAGCTAAGAAGCAGAAGGCAATCTTCGCTATTGGACCGATTCTCGAACCTGTTATCGAAAAGCTGACGGCTCGAATCGCAGTCAGCGAAGCGGCTCGTTCTACGTTGACTGAACATTTAGAGACAGATGCTGTTGTTGTACCCAATGGAATTTATGCCCGCAGACTCGCATCGGGTGCGATAAATCCTCAATGGACAGGAAACACCATTGGATTTATCGGACGTTTTGCAGAACCGCGCAAGGGCCTCAATGTTCTCGTTCAAGCCCTTCCATCGATTATCGCTGAGATTCCCGACGTCGGTGTGCTCGTTGCAGGACCGGGTGATGCTGATGAGTTCCTCGAAACAGTTCCACAAAATCTTCGCAATCGCTTTACATTCCTAGGCCGCATCACCGAGAAAGAGAAGGCTGACTTCTTGCACTCGATCGGACTCTATGTTGCTCCTAATACAGGGGGCGAATCCTTCGGAATTATTCTCGCCGAAGCTCTTGCCGGAGGAGCTGCAGTTGTAGCAAGTGATATTCCCGCATTCAAGGCGCTACTAGGAGAGGGTCGATACGGCTCACTCTTCACATCGGAAGATTCTCAATCTCTTGCAAGCTCCATCGTGACGATTCTTCGAGATTCACAATTACGCGAGAAGTTTCGAAGCGAGGGCAAGGTCTACGCACAGAGTTTTGATTGGGATGTCGTTGCAGAGAGAATTTACGATGTTTACGAAATGGCAATGGTCGGTCTCGGCAAAGTTACGCTCTCCTCTGAGAACCGTGGCTGGAACAAGTTCTTAGGAAAGTAAATGAATTTCACATCGCTCTCGATTCTCTTCGTTGTAGCTATCTTTGCCTGGTATCTCAGTTTCCTAGCTACTCGACTAGACCGTCTTCACCACCGTGTAGAGACAAGCTGGGCCAACCTCGATGGCTTGCTGCAACGACGAGCTGCTATCGCAATCGAAATAGCACGATCAGAGATTGCAGATCCTGCATCCAGCTTGCTCCTCACCTTTGCTGCCCATCAAGCACGTGAGGCAAGTGTGAAAGATCGTTCGCAAGCTGAAACGGGATTGTCGGGTGCTCTCGGAATTCTTTTGGAGACATCTGTGGGAGATCACGGAGCCATTGAGAAAGATCTCTTGCGTGAACTCAGCGAACTCAACGAGAAGATCAAAGTTGCAATTTCGCTTCATGTTGAATCAGTCAATCGCACTCAAATGATTCGTTCACGTTGGCTAATTCGCACCTTCAGATTAGCTGGTCGTGCTCCTCTTCCAGTCACTTACGAATTCGAAGCAGATGTTCTTTAAAAGATTCTTGGGAGCAACATCGGTTGCGATACTTGGTCTTGCTATTTACTCATTTCTTCCTTCGACCTCAATCCATGTTCCCTTTTTGGATAGTGGACCAGTTTCATCGCTCACTGGTGTAACAGGCGAAGATGGACCAGTCCTGGTTGTGAAATTAGATGACACTACTTTTTCTCATCCTCAGGTAGGACTTCGAAGTGCAGATGTTGTCTACATCGAGCAAGTTGAAGGCGGATTGACTCGCTTAGCGGCGGTTTATTCCTCGAAGATCCCTCCACTCATAGGTCCTGTGAGATCTGCACGTATCAGCGATATTGAATTGCTTTCTCAATATGGAAAAGTTGGATTCGCTTACAGCGGCGCTCAGAGGCTTCTATTGCCCGAGATAGCGAAAGCAAATCTCTTTGATGTTGGTGCCAATAAGTTCGGTCCAAAGTTCTATGCCAATGATCCGGCTCGAATTGCACCCTATGCAATGATGCTGAAAGCTCCTGATTTAGTAGCTGAAGCCGTTACTCGAGGTATGCAATTTGCACCTGCATCGCCGATGGGTTGGACCTTTGGAGATGTCGCACCTTCACTAAAGAGAATCAAGAGCGCACACATCTCGTGGCCAGCAAGTAGTTACGACGTAACTTGGTCTAATGATGAGGAACGTTGGTTACTAACCCATAATGGCAACCCGGATGTCGATGACACCGGTTATGTGCTCGGACCTTCAACTTTTGTTGTTCAAATCGTCTCGATCACAGATTCGATTTATCACGACAAGGTTGGGGGAGTAACTCCCTTCTCGGCAACAGTGGGTGAGGGAATTTGCTACCTATTGCGAGATGGTGGTTACGTCCCTTGCACCTGGAGCAGAAGTACCCCAGAGAGCGGCACATCGTTCTATGACCTGGATGGTGCAGAAATATCCTTCGCTCGCGGCCAAATATGGTTTGCGCTGACGGCGAAAGAGCCCGTCTTTACCCCGCAAGATGCAACAACTTCTGCCACCAAGTAGACTTCCCAACCTGAACATCAACGGTTCATCACTTCTCTTCAAAGGGGTCACATCAATGTCTGAAGCAACAGGTACAGCACGCGTTAAGCGCGGCATGGCAGAGATGCTTAAAGGTGGCGTCATCATGGATGTCGTCAATGCTGACCAAGCAAAGATTGCTGAAGATGCCGGCGCATGTGCAGTCATGGCGCTTGAGCGCGTACCTGCCGATATCCGTGCCCAAGGCGGAGTTGCGCGCATGTCAGATCCTGACATGATCGAAAAGATTCAGGCTGCGGTTTCAATCCCAGTAATGGCAAAGGTTCGCATCGGTCACTTTGTTGAAGCACAGATTATTCAGAGCCTTGGTGTCGATTACATTGACGAATCAGAAGTTCTCACACCCACCGATTATGAGAACCACGTTGACAAGTGGAAGTTCACAGTGCCTTTCGTATGTGGTGCAACAAATCTCGGTGAAGCACTTCGTCGCATAAATGAAGGTGCCGCAATGATTCGCTCAAAGGGTGAAGCAGGTACCGGTGATGTCTCTAATGCAATGACACATATGCGCAAGATTGGTGGAGAAATTCGCCGCCTCACAGCAATGCGGGAAGATGAGCTCTACGTGGCCGCTAAAGAGATGCAAGCGCCGTTTGCCCTCGTGCAAGAAGTTGCTCAGACAGGAAAGCTTCCAGTTGTTCTCTTCACAGCGGGCGGAATTGCCACACCAGCCGATGCTGCTCTGATGATGCAGATGGGCGCGGACGGCGTCTTCATTGGTTCAGGAATCTTCAAATCTGGAAATCCTGCACAGCGCGCTGCGGCATGCGTGAAGGCGACAACATTCTTTGATGATCCAAAGGTGCTCGCAGAGGTCTCACGCGGTCTCGGTGATGCAATGGTCGGAATCAACGTCTCTGACATTCCAGCGCCACACCGTCTCGCTGAGCGCGGCTGGTAATTTCTTCACCTTATGAAGATTGGTGTTCTCGCTCTCCAAGGAGATTTCCGCGAACACATTGCCAGCAGTCTAGAGGCTGGGCATTCGGCGGCACCTATACGTCGCAAATCCGAGTTAGAAGATATTGATGCGTTGATTCTTCCTGGCGGAGAGTCAACGACAATTGCTCTACTTGCAAAAAGTTATGACCTATTTCAACCCATCAGAGAGAAAATTTCACAGGGTCTTCCTGTTTATGGTTCATGCGCCGGAATGATCCTTCTCGCAGATCGCATTCTCGATGGCGCTCCAGGGCAAGAGACTTTCGGCGGCATCAATATGACGGTGCGCCGCAATGCATTCGGGCGACAAGTTGAATCTTTCGAAGGTGAGATTGATTTTAATCGCGAGAAAATCAACGGAGTGTTTATCCGCGCTCCATGGGTCGAAGAAGTTTCGTCCGATGTCGAAGTACTTTCTATGGCTGCAGGACATCCCGTGGCGGTTCGTCAGGGAAAGCTCTTCGCGACCAGCTTTCACCCTGAGCTGACCGGAGACTTGCGAATCCACCAGTACTTTTTTGAAGAGATTTGCCGCTAACCGCTACTCTTACGCCATCTTTTAAGCACAGTGTCGAGGTGAACCATGTCAGGCCATTCCAAATGGGCAACAACAAAGCATAAGAAGGCTGTCATCGATAGCCGTCGCGCAAAGAACTTTGCCAAGCTAATTAAGGCGATTGAAGTCGCAGCTCGCAACGGTGGACCTGATGTTGATGGAAATCCAACCCTCTTTGATGCGATTGCAAAGGCAAAGAAGAACTCGATGCCTGCAGACAATATTGATCGCGCTGTTAAGCGCGGTGCAGGACTTGAATCCGGCGGAGCGGACTGGCAGACAATCATGTACGAGGGTTACGGACCTAATGGCGTTGCCATCATGATCGAGTGTCTTTCCGATAACCGCAATCGCGCTGCCTCAGAAGTTCGCGTCGCGGTAACTCGCAACGGTGGATCGATGGCAGATCCAGGGTCTGTCTCCTATCTCTTCAATCGCAAAGGCGTCATCATCGTCAATAAGACTGCAGGAGTGACTGAGGATTCAATCCTTGAAGCTGCACTAGAAGCCGGTGTAGAGGAAGTTAACGATCTCGGCGAATCTTTCGAAGTTGTCTGCGAAGCATCCGATCTCGTAGCAGCTCGCACAGCTCTTCAAGCTGCTGGTATCGATTACGAATCAGCAGATTCCTCTTTCCTTCCTTCCATGAGTATTCCACTTGACGCAGAGGGCGCGAAGAAGGTCTTTGAGCTGATTGATGCAATCGAAGAGCTTGACGATGTGCAGAACGTATTCGCTAACTTCGATGTATCTGATGAGGTAATGGCGAGCCTTTGAAAATCATCATGGGTATCGACCCTGGCTTAACTCGATGTGGTGTCGGAGTTATTGGCCAGAAGAACGCCCGTGAACTTTCATTAATAGATGTTGGAGTGATTCTGACTCCTGTCAATGATCCACTCGAACAACGATTACTCGGTATCGAGCGCGAGATTGAAGCGTGGATTGAACGCACCTCACCAGATGTCATCGCAGTAGAGCGAGTCTTTGCTCAACATAATGTGCGAACCGTCATGGGAACCGGCCAGGCTGCTGGCATAGCGCTTCTGATTGCAGCTCGTCGTGGGATTCCTGTTGCAATGCACACCCCATCTGAAGTGAAAGCCGCTGTCACCGGTTCTGGTCGTGCAGGCAAAGTTCAGGTTGCAGAGATGGTGAAGAGAATTCTCAATTTGGAAGTCATACCGAAGCCGGTTGATGCAACGGATTCGCTTGCACTTGCAATCACTCACGCATGGCGCGGTGAAGGAACTTCGCGACTGGCCTCTGCTGTCAAGGCTGAGAAAGAACGCCTTGCTAAGCTGAGGTCATCATGATTGCCCAGCTGACAGGAACAGTACGACACCTGACTACCGAGAAGGTGATTCTCGAAGTTGGGGGAGTCGGGTATTCGATTTCGATTACTCCTCGCACCTCGATGCAGATTGCATTGGGGGCTATAGCGACTTTAAATACATCGCTCGTAGTTCGTGAAGATTCTCTAACTCTCTTCGGCTTCCTCGATATGCGCGATCGCGATATCTACGAGACTCTTCAGACTGTTTCAGGCATTGGACCTAAGGTTGCTTTGGCTATCACTGGCGCCATGACGCCCGATGATCTCGCTCATGCAATTGCATCAGACGATATTGCGGCAATCGAGAAGGTGCCAGGAATCGGTCGAAAAGGTGCACAGCGCTTAATCCTTGAACTCAAAGGCAAATTAGTCACTGATTCAGTAGCTCCACAACTTTCTACGCATTCAGCGGTAAGAGATCAGCTTGTCGCAGCACTTACTGGCCTTGGTTTCTCTGCAAAAGAATCCGATATTGCAATCAATAACACGCTTTCACACCTATCTGAGAACGGCACTGATCCTTCTGATGTTGGAGTTGCAGAGCTACTTAAACTGACGTTGCAGAGCGGTAAGAGATGACCGACCGAATCGTGAGCCCAGAAGTTTCGACTTCTGAAGAGTCAACAGCAGAGCTTGCTCTTCGTCCTAAGTCGCTCGAAGAATTTGTAGGTCAACATCGCGTTCGTGAACAGTTAAGCGTTCTCCTTACAGCAGCAAAATCTCGCGGTGCATCAGCAGATCACATTCTATTGTCTGGTCCACCAGGTTTAGGTAAGACGACTCTTGCGATGATTCTCGCCGGTGAAATGGGCGCCCCCATTCGCATCTCAAGTGGTCCTGCCATTACGCATGCAGGAGATCTTGCTGCAATTCTCTCTTCACTCGTCGAGGGAGAGATTCTCTTCCTCGATGAAATCCACCGTCTCTCACGTCCAGCCGAAGAACTTCTCTATATGGCGATGGAAGATTTCCGGGTTGATGTCATCGTTGGTAAAGGACCAGGCGCAACCTCGATTCCTTTGCAGCTTCCACACTTCACTTTAGTTGGTGCAACAACGCGTGCCGGTTTATTGCCATCACCGCTACGTGATCGTTTTGGGTTTACCGCTCATCTGGATTATTACGAGAGCGAAGAACTTGAAAAGGTAATTGCACGAAGCGCGCAATTGCTCAATGTTTCTATCGATGGTGCAGCTGTGGTTGAGATTGCGGGTCGCTCACGCGGAACACCTCGTATCGCTAACCGCCTTCTGCGACGAGTGCGTGATCTCGCTCAAGTGTCAGGCAGCAGCGCCCTTACCCACGAGCACGCCCTCAACGCTTTGACGATTTATGAGGTCGACGAGAAGGGTCTCGATCGTTTGGATCGCTCTGTGCTTCTGGCCCTTATCGACCGTTTTAATGGCGGACCAGTAGGACTTTCTACCTTGGCGATCGCCGTTGGCGAAGAAGTCGAGACCGTCGAAGCCGTCGCTGAGCCTTTCCTGGTGCGCCATGGCCTTATGGCCCGTACACCTCGAGGACGTATTGCGACCCCTGCCGGTTATATGCATGTGGGACGAACACCACCTGCCTCTTTGGCGACTCTTTTCGACACCTCGACGCAGTAGCACCTAGACTCTGCCCTTATGTCCACACCTACAAAAGCAGGTAAGAGCACAGGACGCCCAGCGCGCGCCCTCGCATTTCTTGCCCTCATTCTCGTCGCCCTGACTGCGACAGCCCTTCTTCAAGGGTCAACTTCAGTCCGTCTCGGCCTAGATCTTCGCGGAGGTACAAGCGTCACGCTTCAGCCTCGCGCCTCCAATGACGCTAACAAGGTCACATCAGATGCGATTGATCAGGCAGTCTCGATTATTCGCCAACGTGTTAACTCCCTCGGCGTTGCAGAGTCTGAGGTCACAGCACAGGGAAGTGGAACCAATCGTCAGATTGTTATCTCTGTTCCAGGTGACTCAGGTCGACGTGTGGTCGATCTCGTAGGTCAGACAGCAGAATTGCGTTTCCGTCAGGTCTTAGCAACAGGTGCAGGAACTGGCGCAACTGGTGCTGATGCAGCGACTCCAGCATCTGGAGTCAGCGCAGAAATCAACGCAAAGTTTGCAGCCCTTGATTGCACAAATGTAGCCAATCTTCAGGGAACAGGTGCTGACGCCCCAACTGACACCATCGTTGCATGCGATCGCACAGGAATATCAAAGTTCATCCTTGCTCCAGCTGAAGTTCTTGGTCGCCAAGTCTCAAAGGCTGCAGCGGGAATTGATACACAGGCAGGCAACGTCTGGACTGTTTCGCTTACATTTAACGGTGAAGGCACTAAGGCATTCGGTGCGCTTACATCACGCGTTACATCACTTGCATCACCTCAAAACCAGGTTGCAATCGTTCTCGATGGTTTAGTTGTTTCAGCACCTTCGATCAATGAGGCGATTCCATCAGGTAATGCACAGATCACTGGCAACTTCTCACAGACCGAGGCACAAGATCTTGCAAACGTACTGAAGTACGGTGCACTGCCATTGGCATTTGATCGCGGTGAAGTTCAGCAAGTTTCTCCAACACTCGGAGCAGATCAGCTACGTGCCGGTCTCCTTGCAGGAGCCCTTGGACTTCTCCTTGTATTCATCTTCTCACTTATCTACTACCGTGCACTCGGTTTGGTAACAGTCGGATCACTCCTTGTTGCAGGTGCGCTTCTCTACCTCACTTTCCTAGTACTCGGCGAAGCGATTGGCTTTACATTGACTCTCGCAGGTATCGCTGGAGCAATCGTGTCGATCGGTATTACTGCAGACTCATTTATCGTCTACTTCGAACGTGTACGCGACGAGGCTCGTGAGGGTCGATCACTCCGTTCAGCAGTTGAATCGGGCTGGGCTCGTGCCCGTCACACCATCATCGTCGCGGACATGATCTCTGTGCTTGCTGCAGTTCTCCTCTACTTCTTCGCGGTAGGTGGCGTGCGTGGGTTCGCGTTCACACTCGGCCTCACAACCTTGATCGACCTCTTAGTCGTCTTCATCTTTACCAAGCCGATTGTTTCGATTCTGGCAAGGTTGAAATTCTTCGCTTCAGGTCATCCACTCTCTGGCTTCTCAGCTAAGAGCATCGGTTCAAAGAATCAAATATCACAGCATGTTTCAGCAGAAGGCGTGGAGGGTTAATCAGATGGCTCAACTATCAGGACTCGGAAGCCGCCTCTATTCTGGCGAGACATCGTTCAACATCATTGGCAATCGCAAGCGTTGGTATTCAATCTCTGCGATCTTTGTTCTTATCTCAATCGCGGCGCTTGCAATCCAGGGTCTACACCTTGGTATTGAGTTCAAGGGCGGCTCTTCCTACACGGTTAATAAGACTGGAACCACTGTAGAAGAAGCACGAAGCGCAGTTGAATCAACTGGAGTATCTGGTGAGCTCATTGTTCAGAAGATCGGTGACTCAAAGATTCGCGTTCAGACCGGAACAGTAACTCCAGCTCAATCTTCAGCTATTGAAGACGCTCTAGCGTCAAAGTTCTCGGTATCTGTCGAATCCATTGATACTCAGATTGTTGGACCATCATGGGGTAAGGAAATTACGAAGAAGGCGCTCTATGGCCTCATCGCATTCTTGCTCGCTGTCATGCTCTTCCTTGCTATGGCTTTTGAGCCAAAGATGGCGATAGCAGCAATCATTGCTGTGGTGCACGATGTATTCATCACCGTGGGAATCTATGCAGTTGTTGGATTCGACGTTACCCCAGCTACCGTTATTGGCTTTCTCACAATTCTTGGATACTCGCTCTACGACACAGTGGTTGTCTTCGATAAGGTGCGCGAGAATACAAAGTCCATCGCAGCTTCAGGTAAGAACACATATTCGGATGCAGCCAACCTTGCCGTAAACCAGACTCTTGTTCGCTCTGCAAATACTTCGATTATTGCCCTTCTCCCAGTAGGAGCGATTCTCTTTGTAGGTGCAGGACTTCTTGGAGCGGGAACACTGAAGGATCTCTCACTTGCTTTATTCATTGGTCTTGCTGTTGGTACATACTCTTCTGTATTTATCGCGCCTCCATTCCTTGCAGCACTTCGCGAGAAGGAACCTGCAATGATCGCTCTTCGTAAGCGCGTAGAAGCACGCGGGGGAGCAGCACCAGTCGCCTCTGAGGTTCGCGCAGTACGTCCATCAACTGGTCGCGGTCCACGTAACCAACCAAAGCGCAAGGGTCGCAAGTAACCTTCACTTCACATGGCCGATATATCTCTGATTGACCCACTCCTTGGGTCTCTCCGAGAGCATTATGAAAACGTTGATGAAGAGCTCGTTCGTCGCGCTTTCGTAGTTGCCAATAAGGCTCATGAAGGTCAGGTTCGCAAATCCGGCGAGGAGTACATCACTCACCCCGTCGCAGTCTCAGAGATTTTGGCCGAACTAGGTCTCAATACAACGACGGTTGTTGCCGCCCTTCTTCACGACACCGTTGAAGATACGCCGTATTCACTCGATCAACTTCGTTCTGATTTTGGTGATGAGGTAGCAAATCTTGTTGATGGAGTGACAAAGCTCGACAAACTTACCTATGGTCCAACTGCCGAGGCAGAGACCGTACGCAAGATGGTGATTGCTATGTCTCGCGATATTCGAGTACTCGTCATCAAATTGGCTGACCGACTTCATAATGCGCGCACGTGGGGATTTGTCTCATCTGAAAGCGCATCCCGCAAAGCGCGAGAGACTCTTGATATCTACGCACCGCTAGCCCACCGCTTGGGTATGAATGCAATCAAGTGGGAGCTAGAAGATCTCAGCTTTGCCGTAATTGAACCTAAGAAGTATGAAGAGATCACTCGACTGGTTGCAGAACGTTCACCATCGCGTGATGCACTTACCTCCGAGGTAATCTCAGCAGTCCAAGAGGACTTAGCGAAGGATGGCATCGAATCAACTGTTACAGGTCGAAAGAAGCACTTCTACTCTGTCTATCAAAAGATGGTCGTACGTGGTCGTGACTTCAACGATATTTATGACTTAGTTGGTATTCGCGTCCTGGTTAATGATGTGAAGGATTGCTACGCAGTACTTGGCTCAATCCACGCACGCTGGAGCCCAATTCCTGGTCGTTTTAAAGATTACATCGCAATGCCTAAGTTCAATCTCTATCAGTCGCTGCATACCACGGTTATCGGTCCCAACGGCAAAGCGATTGAGATTCAAATTCGCACCTACGACATGCATAGCCGCGCCGAGTTCGGTATTGCTGCACACTGGAAGTACAAGCAAGGGGGAGACCAAAAGTCGCCTGAGATGCTCTGGCTACGCCAACTTCATGAATGGCAGAAGGAGACTGAAGATCCTTCTGAGTTCCTCGAAGCACTTCGCTTCGATTTAGGAAGTCCGGAAGTTTTCGTATTCACACCTAAAGGATCAGTGATTGCTCTCCCTAGTGGTTCTACACCAGTTGATTTTGCTTTCTCGGTACACACTGATGTTGGCCTTCGATGTGCAGGAGCAAAGGTCAATGGCCGACTTGTTCCACTTGAATCAAAGCTTGCCAATGGCGATGTTGTAGAGATTGTTACCAATAAGTCTGATTCTGCTGGACCTAGCCGTGATTGGCTCAACTTCGTTAAGAGCCCGCGAGCTCGTTCAAAGATCAAGGCGTGGTTTAGCAAAGAACGTCGCGAGGAAGCTATTGATGCTGGTCGTGAATCTATTGCTCGACAGATGCGCAAGGCAGGACTTCCACTGCAGAAAATCTTTGCGGGTCACGCGCTATTAGAACTCGCACACGATCTACATTATGCAGATATCGATGCGCTCTATAGCGCAGTAGGTGATGGGCATGTATCTGCAGCTTCGATTATCGAAAAGCTCATCGTTTCAATGGGTGTCGAAGATTCACATCCAGAACCTTCAGTTGAATATATTCCAAAAGATAGCCAGGCGGCAAAGCGCACTTCAAGTGCGATCAAAGTAGAAGGCGTTGACGATGTTTTGGTAAAGCTCGCTCGTTGCTGCACGCCAGTACCGGGTGATGAGATTATGGGATTTATTACCAAGGGATCTGGCATCTCTGTCCACCGTGATGATTGTCGAAATGCACAAAATCTGGTCGAGCATCAGGGGGAGCGAGTTGTTGGAGTCTCATGGCTCGCAGGTGCTGCAAGCATCTTTTTAGTAAATATTCAGATTGAAGCCCTCGATAGAGCACGACTTCTTGCAGATGTGACACGAACACTGTCGGAACAGCATGTCAATATTCTGAGCGCGGCAGTCAGTACATCTAAAGATCGAGTAGCAATCTCAAAGTTCACATTTGAAATGGCAGATGCCAAACACCTCGATAGTGTTCTTGCAGCTGTGAGAAACGTTGAAGGCGTCTACGACGTCTATAGAACGTAAGAGCAAGGTTACTTAAACTCTGCGAGAGACTTTTCAGCCTCTGCGAGCCAGACTTTACGAGCGGCAGCTGAATCAAGCGCTTCTTGAGCCTTCTTCGTATTTCCAGCAGCCTGTGCCTTTGCAGCAGCCTTCTCATAGCTCGCAATAGATTCAGTTAACTGCGCGACAACATCTGCTGCGCGAGCCTTAGCGGCAGGATCACTCTTGCGCCACATTTCTGCTTCTGCGCTCTTAATGGCCTCTTCGACTACAGCTAAGCGAGCATCTAGTGCCGCACGCTTATCACGGTTGGTAATGCCAATCTTGGTCCACTCATTCATGAGTTCACGGAATGCAGCCTTGGCAGCTTTTACATCAGTGAATGGGATAAGAGCTTCGATTTTTGGAAGTAGTTCTTCACGCTTGATGAGATTTGCGGCCATGCTGACTTCACGCTTTTCGAGATCAGCATTCTTGGCAGCAAAGAATTGATCCTGTGCGGCTTTGAAACGGTTCCAGAGTTTGGTGTCATCGTTCTTCTTACCGCGGCCAGCTGCCTTCCACTGATCCATAAGGACTTTGAATCGGCGAGCTGTTGCTACCCAATCAGTGCTTGTGGCGAGCTTCTCTGCCTCGGCGACGATCGCCTCCTTCGCAGCTGACACTACAGATGATGTTGCTTCAAGCTGAGCAAAGTGAGTGCGACGACGCTTATCAAACTTATTACGAGATGCAGAGAAACGCTTCCAGAAATCGCCATCTGTCTTCTTATCCAGACGCGGAGCAGCTTTCCATTCATCGAGAAGGGTCTTGAGGCGATCACCCGTTGCCTTCCAATTTTCAGAGAGAGCGAGTGATTCTGCTTCAGCAACAATCTTCTCTTTTTCAACCAAGATTTGCTCACGTCGAGCAGCCTTCGCTGCAGACTCCGCTGCTTTCTTTGCCTCGTATGCTTCGCGATGGCCTTCAATCAACGGTTCAATCTGCTCGACAGATGCAGCGAGAGCGGCGAGATCGCCGACTCCATTGAGTTCTGCAACTTGAGCGCGAAGCTTCTTTACAGCGTCATATGCATCTTGTGGAACCATTGCACCGCTTGTGACGCGAGCTGCAGTCAGCGCGACTTCAGATGCAAGAGCTTCAAACTTACGAACAAAATAGGCGAGTGCTTCTTCAGCGCTCTTGCCAGGATATGAGCCGACAGCCTTTTCGCCCTGCGGTGTGCGAACGTAGACAGTTCCATCCTCTGCAACGCGGCCGAATTGTGAGGGATCTCCGATAAGAGCCGAAGCTGCACTGACATGTGCCTTAGCTGCTTGTGCAATCTCGGTTGGGTTATGTGTCTCAGTCATGGCGATCCCTTTCAGCGCGTTGGCCAGTGTGGCCTTCGTTATCAGCGTTTGTTATGGGGAAAAGGTACCCTGTCCCTCCTATCGTCGTAAATCGCACGCTTATTGGAAGGGCTCAATCGATGCTCGTACGCTCATTTGTGGCCCCGATGTTTGCCACCAACTGTTGGATTATCTCCTCAGGAAAAGGTCAAGAGTGCATCATCGTTGACCCCGGCATGACCGACATATCTGCAGAGGTCGAAATGATTGTCGCCGAAGAAGGTCTCAAGCCTGTCGCTGCAATCTTGACCCATGGGCATTTAGATCACACCTTCTCCGTTAAACCTCTTGCAGATGGGTATGGAATTCCTGCATACATTCACTCTGAGGATCGTCGATTTATTGCAGATCCCGCCGGAATACATGGTCCGCAATTTGTTGAGCAACTCAGCGGAATGCACTTCGAAGAACCAATCAAAGTGGAAAACCTCAAAGATGGATCGCTTCTCAACTTTGTCGGACTCGACATTCGGGCTATTCATGCTCCTGGTCACACACGCGGTTCGCTCATGTTTCTCATCAATGGTGAGACGCTGATTAGCGGAGATGTTCTCTTTGCAGGATCGATTGGCCGGACAGATCTGCCTACTGGAAACGCATCTGACATGCTCAATACGCTTACAAAGAAAGTATTGCCACTTTCAGACGATATTCGCGTTCTACCGGGACATGGCGGTGAGACCACTATCAAATATGAGCGCAAAACCAATCCATATCTGAAAGAATTGCAGTAACGAAGGGTTGATGATGAAGTTTGAGAAATTAGCAGCACCAAAAGGTGTGCGCGAATATCTGCCTCCAGAGTCCCAAGCATTTGAATGGGTTCGCGAGCAGCTGATTTCGCCTGCCAAGCGTGCTGGCTACCAATTGATGGAACTTCCGGTCTTTGAAGATACATCTCTCTTTAATCGTGGCGTCGGTGAATCAACTGACGTTGTTACAAAAGAGATGTATACATTCGAAGATCGTGGTGGCCGTTCCATCACACTTCGTCCAGAGGGAACTGCAGGCGTGATGCGCGCAGTTATCGAATCCAATCTCGATCGCGGTCAGCTTCCTGTAAAAGTTTGGTACTCAGGTCAGTTCTTCCGAGCCGAGCGTCCGCAGGCAGGTCGTTATCGTCAGTTCTATCAAGTGGGAATCGAAGCAATCGGAATCGATGACCCCGCGCTGGACGCTGAAGTGATCTCAATTGCAGATCAAGGCTTTAAGAATCTAGGTCTCAAAAACTATCGACTTGAAATCACTTCTTTAGGTGATGCTGCATCACGAGCGGCGCATCGGGTTGATTTGATGAAGTTCATTAGCAAATTAGATTTAGATGAAGCAACGCGTGCGCGCGCTGAGATTAATCCGCTTCGCATCTTTGACGATAAGCGTCCTGAGATTAAGAGCGCCATGCAGGATGCGCCTATTTTGATGGACTACCTCTCGGATTATTCAAGAAGCCATTTCGAACAGGTAAAGAGCTACCTCGATGCGCTCGGTATTTCATATGTAGTCAATACGCGGATGGTCCGAGGACTTGATTACTACACCGGTACAACATTCGAATTCGTTCATGATGACCTTGGTGCTCAAAGTGGCATCGGCGGTGGCGGACGTTATGACGGTCTTATGGAGGTTCTCGGTGGACAAGCGCTCTCTGGAATCGGGTTTGGTCTCGGCGTTGACCGTGCGCTGCTCGCATCTATAGCCGAAAACACACTTCCAGTTGGTGACTTCACTTCGGATCTTTTCATCATTCCACTCGGTGAAGAGATGAAGGCCTTTGCTCTCACAGTTGCAGCCAATTGTCGTCGTCAAGGATTTTCCGTCGAACTTGCTTTCGGAGATCGCTCTTTGAAGGGCGCTATGAAGGGTGCCGATAAGAGCGGCGCTCGTTTTGTCGCTGTGATTGGTGATTCAGAGCGGGAGAGTGGCTCTGTAGAACTCAAACGCATGAGCGACGGCACTTCAATCTCCGTTAAGATAAGCGAATTGCAGACCGTTCTCGGGGCTTAATCCCTGAGCACTTCCACAGTTAGAGGCGAAATTATTTATGTTACGTACACATGATGCAGGCGCTCTGCGCGCCACACACGAAGGCACAACTGTCTCCTTGGCGGGTTGGGTCTCACGTCGTCGAGATCATGGTGGCGTTGCCTTTATCGACCTTCGCGATGGAACCGGTTCAGTTCAGGTTGTTATCTCTGATGAGGCTGTTGCTGGTGCACTTCGCGCTGAGTGGTGTCTTCAAATTAAGGGTTCGGTACGTAAGCGCCCTGCAGGTAACGAAAACTCAAATATCCCTACAGGTGAAATCGAAGTCGTTGCAGAAGATGTCATTGTTCTCAGTGAATCAGCTCCACTTCCATTCCCAATCGATACTGGATCAGAGGCCGAGATCAGTGAAGAAGTTCGTCTTCGCTACCGTTATCTCGATCTTCGCCGCGAACGTCCAGCAGCAAATCTTCGACTCCGTTCACGAGTCACATCTGCAATTCGTCGCGTTATGGAAGAGCTGGATTTCCATGAGATTGAAACTCCATATCTCACACGTTCAACCCCTGAGGGTGCGCGCGATTTCCTAGTTCCAGTTCGACTTCAGCCAGGTAGCTGGTACGCACTTCCTCAATCGCCGCAGTTGTTTAAGCAGCTCTTGATGGTTGCAGGTATGGAGCGTTACTACCAGATTGCTCGTTGCTTCCGTGATGAGGATTTCCGCGCAGACCGCCAGCCAGAATTCACACAGCTCGATATTGAAATGTCATTTATCGATCAAGCAGACATTCTCGCTGTAGCAGAGCAGATCCTGGTAAAGATTTGGAAAGAATCCGTTGGTTACGATATTCCAACTCCTATTCGTCACATGACCTATGCAGATGCGATGGATAGGTACGGTTCAGATAAGCCGGATCTTCGTTTTGGATACGAACTCGTTGAAGTCACTGATTACTTTAAAGAGACACCTTTCCGAGTATTCCAAGCACCATATGTTGGTGCAGTCGTTATGCCAGGTGGTGCATCAACGCCGCGTCGCGAACTTGACGCTTGGCAAGACTGGGCAAAGGCTCGCGGCGCAAAAGGCATTGCATACATCTTGGTCAACGAAGATGGAACCCTCGGTGGTCCTGTTTCTAAGAACATCTCTGAAACAGAGGCTGCAGGGATAGCAGCACTCGTCGGTGCGAAGAGTGGTGATGGAATCTTCTTTGCAGCAGGCGAGCGTTCTGCATCTCAGCAACTTCTCGGTGCTGCTCGTCTTGAAATAGGAAAGCGTTGCGGTTTGATCGCAGATGGTCAGTGGGAGTTCCTCTGGGTTGTCGATGCTCCAATGTTCGAGCCAACAGATAACGGGGGATGGACTGCAGTTCACCACCCATTTACTGGACCAAAGCCAGAGTTTGCTGCAACATTCAAGAGCAATCCAGCAGAAGCTCTCGCTTATGCATATGACATCGTTCTTAATGGAACAGAGCTCGGTGGAGGATCAATCCGTATCCACGATCGCAATATTCAGAAGGATGTCTTCTCAGTTATTGGTCTTACCGATGAAGAGGCGCAGAGCAAGTTCGGCTTCCTCCTTGAAGCTTTTAACTATGGCCCACCTCCACATGGTGGAATCGCCCTTGGCCTCGATCGAGTTTGTGCACTCTTGACCAACTCTGATTCAATTCGTGAAGTCATTGCATTCCCCAAGACCGCCAGCGGTGGAGACCCACTTACAGGAGCTCCAACTCCAATCACCCCAGCTCAACGCAAGGAAGCTGGTATCGATTGGGTACCTGAAAAAGCGCCGGTAAAAGAATAAGAAACGGTAGGCTAGAAACATGGGTCCAGGCGGAATAGCAACAATCATTGCATCGGTATCTCTCTTGATTATCGCTGTTGCGATTGCCTATGTTGTCGTGCGTGTGGGCAAGCTCGTTGATGAGGCATCGACAAGTTTGAAGGCGCTCACAGATGACACAACTCCGCTCTTGGAAGAATCAACCCGAACTCTCGAACTTATCAATAGCCCGCTCGAGAGCTTTGCCCGTATCACCAAGAATGTTGAAGAAGTCACCACCAAGGTCACCGATGCGACTACAGGTTTTATGGAGAAGAACGGTCCTGCAGTCAAAGTGGCTGGTGCGCTTCTGAGTGCAGCTCAGATCAGCAAGGGACGTAAAGCTAAAAAGAAAGCTGAGTAGTCCTCACCGTGCAATCTGCAGAAATTCGCTCACGCTGGCTTCGTTTCTTCGAGTCAGAGAACTCTTTAGGTCTTAACCACACAGTGGTTCCATCAGCATCTCTGATTGCAGATGATCCCAACCTACTCCTTGTCAATGCAGGCATGGTTCCCTTTAAGCCTTACTTCCTGGGTGAGGTTAAGCCACCTTTCGAGCGCGCAACATCTGTACAAAAGTGCGTACGTACCCTCGATATTGATGAGGTCGGTAAGACAACACGCCATGCATCGTTCTTCCAGATGTGTGGAAATTTCTCTTTCGGAAATTACTTCAAAGAGGGTGCTATCGCTCTTGCTTGGGAGCTACTGACCAAGCCGATTGCTGATGGCGGATATGGTTTCCCGGAAGATAGATTATGGGTCACCGTCTATCTCGATGATGACGAAGCTGAAGATATTTGGCATCAAAAAATTGGAATTCCTAAAGAGCGCATCCAGCGTCGCGATATGGCAGATAATTTCTGGTCTATGGGCGTACCTGGTCCATGTGGTCCTTGTTCTGAAATTTACTTTGATCGCGGCCCTGCATACGGCAACGATGGCGGACCTATCGCAGATGAGAACCGTTACCTTGAAATATGGAACCTCGTCTTTATGCAGAATGAACGTGGTGCAGGTGGCGGAAAAGATGGCTACCCAATCCTCGGCGAACTTCCCGCAAAGAGCATCGATACCGGTCTAGGCCTTGAGCGCGCTGCTGCGCTATTGCAAGGCGTCGAGAATATTTATGAGATCGATACAACGATGCAGATTCTCTCGAAGGCGATGGATCTCTCTGGTGTGAAGTATGGATCTTCTGAGAAGTCAGATGTTTCACTTCGTGTTATCGCAGACCATGCACGCACCGCAGCAATGTTGATTGGTGACGGCGTAACTCCAGGCAATGAAGGGCGTGGTTATGTTTTACGCCGAATGATGCGTCGCACGATTCGTAATATGCGTTTACTTGGCACCAATGACCCAATTATGTCCGAGCTCACCATGGCGGCGATTGGCGCAATGGGTCCTCAGTATCCAGAACTTGTTACAGATACAAAGCGCATTCTTGCTGTCGCTACTTCGGAAGAAGAATCATTCCTTCAGACACTCAAGAGCGGTACACAGATCTTCGATCTTGCATCGTCAACCTTGAAGTCTGAGAAGAAGAAGGTTCTTCCAGGTGATGAAGTCTTTAAGTTGCACGATACATATGGATTCCCCTTTGACCTTACCCTCGAGATGGCTCGTGAAGAAGGTCTTGAAGTTGATGAAGACGGTTTCCGTCGACTCATGAAGGAACAGCGCGATCGCGCTAAGGCTGATGCAAAGGCGAAGAAGAGTGGTCATACTGATCTCACTGAATATCGCAAGATTGCAGATGCAAAGGGCGTCACCAACTTTATTGGTTATTCACACTCTGAAGCGGATGCGAAGGTCAACGGAATCCTTGTAGATGGGCTTAGCGTGTCCAGCGCCTTTGAAGGCGATGATGTAGAAGTCATCCTCGATGCAACACCTTTCTATGCAGAAGGTGGCGGACAGCTTGCAGATGGCGGTCGTATCACCCTCGCCAATGGCGCAATCATCGATATCTCTGATGTGCAATCACCAGTAAAAGGTCTCTCAGTCCACCGTGGTCGCGTTCTCTCTGGTGAAGTTTCTGTTGGATCTGCAGGTCATGCTGTCATCGATGTCGAACGCCGTAATGCAATCTCGCGTGCGCATACAGCAACTCACATGGTTCATAAGGCCTTCCGCGAAATCCTAGGCGAAACCGCAACACAGGCAGGTTCCGAAAATTCACCGGGTCGTTTCCGCTTTGACTTCCCATCAACAGGTGCCGTTTCAGCCGGAGTTCTTAACGATGTAGAAGGTCGCGTCAACGCACGTCTCCTTAACAACTTAGCTGTTACCGCTAAAGTTATGACTCAAGATGCCGCAAAGAAGATCGGTGCGATGGCGCTCTTCGGCGAAAAGTACGGCGACCAAGTGCGTGTTGTCAGCGTCGGTGATTGGGCACGCGAACTCTGCGGTGGAACTCACGTTTCTAATTCAGGGCAACTCGGAATCGTAAAACTGATTGGCGAATCTTCAATCGGCGCAGGTGTTCGACGCGTCGAAGCTCTCGTGGGAACAGACGCATATAGCTTCTTGGCTCGCGAGCACATTCTCCTTAACTCTCTTACCGATTTGATCAAGGGAGCTCGGGTCGAAGAACTTCCAGAGCGCATCCAAGGTCTCCTCGATAAGATCAAGGAGATTGAAAAGGAGCTTGCTTCGGTTCGATCAGCACAAGCACTTGCAAGCGTTGATCAACTAGCAAGCGCAGCAGTCGTCATCGGAGATACGACCTTCATCGGTGGTCTATTGCCAGATGGTTTATCTGGAGATGACCTCAAGAAGATCTCTCTCGAACTTCGTAATCGAGCCTCTAACTCAGTTGTCGCACTTATTAGCGCCAATGGCGGACGTCCAGTCCTTGTCGCAGCGACAAGTGATGCTGCTCGTGCATCTGGCATTAAGGCTGGCGAGCTCGTCAAGGTAGGTTCGACTGTTCTTGGCGGCGGCGGCGGCGGTAAAGATGACTTCGCCCAAGGCGGAGGCGTTGACGCTTCGAAGTCTCGTCAGGCTCTAGAAGCAATCGCTGCTGCAATCTCTGGAAAGTAATATGCAACGAGGTCGCAGAATCGCCTTTGATTTTGGCGATACGCGAATCGGGGTTGCAATCTGCGATCCGGATGGAATCCTCGCTACGCCTCTTCCATTCCTCGATGCAAAGCACCCAAAGCTGAAGGCCCATCTCGCAGCACTTTTTGATGAGTATTCACCTATTGCAATCTATGTGGGGCTACCAATACATCTCTCAGGAGATGAGGGAGTTGCCGTATCGAAGGTGAGAGATTTTGCAGCGACGATAGAGTCCTTGATCTCGGTACCCATATCTTTCATCGATGAGCGCCTTAGTACTGTTGGTGCGGCGCGCAAACTACGTGAAGCTGGCAAGAATTCGAAAGATTCGCGCACACTTATAGATTCGATGGCTGCTGTATCAATTCTCGAGAGCGGCTTAGCAAATGAAATTAAGTAGGGAGAATCTCCGCGGGCTAGCAGGTGTGCTCGCAGCTCTCTCGATTATTGCTCTGATTCATTTTCTCAAACCAGATATCTCCGCTGCAGAGGATTTCGCCTGTAGTTCAACTTCTGGTGCACCGGTAGTTATTGATATTCAGTCAGGCGAGACGGGCTCACAGATAGCCCAAGAACTCTTTGAAAAGAACGTGACTGCTTCATACGAATCTTTTTTCAGAGTAGCAGTGGGTGATGAAAGGTCTGGGCGTATTGCACCTGGTCTTCACTCGATTGATACCCATATCTGCGCAAAGGCAGCTCTGGAGCAACTACTCGATTCTTCACGTATCGGAAATCTCCTTGCTATCAATGAGGGTGCGTGGAACTCCGAGATTAAGAGTGCTCTCGCGAAGATCGGGTACTCACAACCAGAGATCGCTCAGGGATTTTCGCAGATTGCAGTACCTCAACCTTTCACAGTCCTAGAGGGACTTCTCTTTCCTGCTCAGTACAGTTTTGATTCACAAACTTCCGTCTCAGAAATACTGCAATCAATGATTAAACGCGGGCAGAGCGAGCTCAAGTCTTCCGGCATTCTTCAAGGGCAAGGAAAGTTCTCTCCTTCTCAATTGCTGACAATTGCTTCGCTGGTGCAAGCCGAAGGCGATCGAAAAGACTTCGCAAAGATTTCTCAAGTGGTTCGAAATCGACTCGCTATTGGTATGCCTCTGCAGTTTGATTCAACCGTTCATTACATCAAGGGCAGTCGAGGAAAAGTCTTCCTTAGTACTCAATCGACGCTTATCTCCTCGCCGTACAACACCTATCGTCGCTATGGACTTCCACCTGGACCAATAAATAATCCAGGATTCGAGGCTATGTATGCGGCAACTCACCCAGAAAAGGGAGCGTGGCTCTACTTCATCACTGTCGCGCCAGGGGATACTCGCTTCACAGATTCGTTAGATGAGTTCAATAATTGGAAGGTTCTTTACAAGAAGAACCTCGCAGCAGGAAAGTTTGGTTAATAGAAATGTCTCATATTATCAAAGGTGCCGTACTTGGTTCACCAGTTGAGCATTCTCTTTCTCCGTTACTTCATAGAGAAGCCTTCGACTTCCTTGGAATAGCAGGGGAGTACAACCGTCAGGAAGTCGCTCTCGAATCACTTGATCATTTTTTTGATTCCCAATCGGCCAACTTCGATTATTTTTCCATCACAATGCCCCTTAAAGAAGAGGCTTTGACTCTTCCTGTCGTTGTCGATCCCCTCGCGCTTCGGATTCAATCATCGAATACTCTATATAAGCGCGGCGATCAGTGGCATCTGACTAGCACGGATGGTTCTGGGTTGATTTCTGCACTGAAACATGAGGGATATATATCTTTCAAGCGTGCTTTGGTTCTCGGAGCAGGTGGCACAGCACGCGCAGTTGTCGGTGCACTCGATGGTGTAGCTGATGAAATCGTGGTCTTGGGTCGCACCAGTACGCGGCGCGATGTTCTTGAATCTGCCGTTGAGAGGTCAATCTTTGACTACGAACGTTGGAACGATGCACCAGACTTTGCATCGTATGACCTGATAGTAAATACAACCCCAGCAGGAGCTGCAGATTTACTTGCTGAGTCTCTCTCGCCTGGTGAATGTTCGCTATTTTTCGATGTGATCTATAAGCCTTGGCCGACGGTTCTTGGATCACGTTGGGCTGATTCAGGTGGCGTTGTTATAAACGGAATAGAGCTGCTTCTCTATCAGGGTATTCAGCAGCTTTCGCTGGCTTTAGGTAAGCAGCTGGATGAGCTTGCACTTGCGACGCATCTACGGCCAATTTTGAAGAAGGCTATTCGATAATCCACAGGTGAAATATGTTCGCCATCGCAGGGCTATACGCTCCCGAGATGGTGACCTTGATAGTGCTTCTGAATTCATTATCAATATCTCTGGTTGATGTACGCACTCATCGAATTCCAAATCGACTCAACCTAGCTCTTTCAGCAGCCCTGATATTTGACGTGCATCAGATTCGTCTGATCCATTGCTTCATTCTCTGCACATTCGTTCTAATCACCTCCATCCTCTGCAGAGTTGGAGGTGGTGATACCAAGTTACTTTTCGCACTGATCATCACTCAAGGTGGTTTTGTAGCCTCATTTGACTACCTTCAAGGTTTGCTTATCGCCACAGTTCTCATGGTTATGGCGACGGTGATGTATCGGCGTTCCCTTCAAGGCTCAATTGCTCTCGCACCCGTGATTTTGGCTCCATTTCTCTGGCTCTATCTCGAAATCTGATTCGAACCCTAATAAAGGTGCCTACCTCTGCACTCGTCTGAGACAATTCGCGCATGCGTTGGATAACAGCCGGTGAATCTCATGGCCCTGCCCTGTCAGCGATTATTGAGGGCATGCCATCACACATTCAGATCTCTACAGCCGATATCGATTACCACCTAGCGCGTCGTCGCTTAGGAACTGGTCGCGGAGCTCGACAGAACTTCGAAGCAGACAAGATCTCAATCCTTGGTGGCGTGCGTCTCGGTGAGAGCCAAGGCGGTCCGATTTCAATTCAAGTAGGAAATAGCGAATGGCCAAAGTGGGAGAAAGTCATGTCGGCTGATGCTCTTCCTATTGAAGAGATCAAAGATTTAGCTCGCAATGCGCCTTTATCGCGTCCGCGGCCAGGGCATGCAGATCTTGTAGGTATGCAGAAGTATGACTTTGATGATGCTCGACCAATCCTTGAAAGAGCAAGTGCCCGCGAGACAGCAGCACGTGTTGCACTTGGTGCTATTGCAAGAGCATTCCTTACGCAGAGCGTTGGAATTCAAATTTTCAGCCATGTCACGTCTATCGGTACTGCTTCGATTTCTGAAAACCTTCCACTGCCATTGCCGACAGATGTAGAACGCATCGATGCAGATCCTGTTCGTTGCGCATACCCAGAATTCTCATCAGCGATGGTTGCTGAGATTGAGGCTGCTCATAAGGATGGAGACACACTTGGGGGAGTCTGCGAGATTCTCGCTTACAACTTACCTCCAGGACTTGGTTCACATGTCCATTGGGATCGTCGCTTAGATGCTCGACTCTCAGCTGCGATGATGGGTATTCAGGCAATTAAAGGTGTTGCTATTGGAGATGGCTTTACATCTGCAACGCGTCGCGGTTCACAGGCACATGATGAGATTGAGAAGAACTCTGAAGGAAAGATCGTCCGTCGTACTGATCGCGCAGGCGGAACAGAGGGCGGCATGTCCAATGGTGAAGTACTTAGAGTCTCCATTGCAATGAAGCCAATCTCAACTGTTCCTAAGGCGCTCGACACCATCGATGTTGTTTCTGGTGAGGCAGCGAAGGCGATCAATCAGCGTTCGGATGTCTGCGCTGTTCCTGCTGCAGGTATTGTCGGCGAAGCGATGGCGGCACTTGTTCTTGCAGAGGCAGTACTAGAGAAGTTCGGTGGCGATTCTGTTGCTGAGACTCGTCGTAATTACCTCTCATATATGGAAAATCTACGCTTTAAGTAAATGGCACCGCGCATAGTATTGATAGGTCCTATGGGTTCTGGAAAGACCACCATCGGCAACCGTTTGGCTTCTGATTTCCAGCTCTCCTTTAGAGATACCGATCAAATGATTGTTCAACAGACCGGTCGTGAGATCTCAGATATCTTCATTGATGATGGTGAAGATCAGTTCCGTGTTTTAGAGAAGATCATCTTGCGCACCGCTTTACTTGAAGATGGGACAGTGCTTTCGCTTGGCGGAGGTGCATGTACATCGATAGATGCTCAATCAGCTTTACGTGCATCTGGCGCCTTCATCATCTATCTCAAGATTTCCCTATCGCAGGTGTCTGCGCGTGTGGGATTTAATCAAGGGCGACCACTCTTGATGGGTAATCCTCGCGCACAGTGGCAGTCGCTGATGAATGAACGAGCACCTATATATGAGGGTCTTGCACACTATGTCTGTGAAGTTGATGGCAAGACAATTGATCAGATTGCTGTCGAATTAGGTATCGCATTTGATTTACGAGATAAGGGAGCAACCCATGGCTGAAATTAGAGTCTCAGCAGAACGCGAATACACCGTGCGCATCACGGGGGATTGGCGTGGAGATCTCAGCCCAATCGCTTCAAAGCGCGACCGGGTAGCCATCATCTACCCAGCAACACTTCCGGATTCTCTTCCGTCTTTCTCATATATCAATACTGAAGTTCTTCTCTTGCCGATTCCTGATGGTGAAGCTGGAAAATCTTCAAAGACCATCACCTATATCTGGGATCAACTGGCAAAGGTTGGTTTTACACGGAGCGACCTCATCGTTGCAATAGGTGGCGGGACCGTGACAGATGCTGCAGGTTTTGCGGCAAGTTCTTGGTTGCGCGGAATTGATTGGGTAGCTGTACCAACAACTCTTGCTGGAATGGTCGATGCTGCCGTGGGTGGAAAGACCGGTATTAATTCACCATATGGAAAGAACCTCATCGGGGCATTTCATTCACCGGTCAGCGTTCTTATCGATGCATCGTGGCTCAAAACTTTAAGCGACAGGGACTTTGCAGCTGGCCTTGCAGAAGTCATTAAGTGTGGATTTATTGATGATGCAGAGATTCTCAATCTCGTTTCACATAAGTCGCTCTCACAGATTCGCGATGATAATTCGCTCGTTAACAATCTCATCGAGCGCTCGGTGACAACCAAAGCAAAGGTTGTCAGCCAAGATTTCAAAGAATCCGAGCTTCGAGAGATTCTCAATTACGGACATACCTTTGGACATGCAATCGAACGAGTATCTGATTACGCGATTCGTCACGGCGAGGCTGTATCTATCGGTATGGTCTTTGTAGCCGAGCTCGCTGCAGCTGAAGGCCTGATCGATTCAACTCTTGTAGAAAAGCATCGAGAAATTCTCAGAGGCCTTGGTTTACCAACGTCTTTGGGCGCAATCTCTGGTGCAAATAATTGGCCAAGCCTCTTTGCTGCGATAGCCCTTGATAAGAAGTCTCGTGGTTCAACGATTCGTTTCGTTGTTCTCAATGAAATTGGAAATTGTGGGCGCCTCGAGGGTGTCACTGAAGAACAATTGAAATCTGCCTATGAGAAGGTTCTCTCATGAAGGTTCTGATTATCAATGGCCCAAATTTGGCTCGCCTCGATATCCGTGATTCTGCGGTCTATGGCTCTTTGACATACCCGCAGCTTGTTGAATTCATTACTGAAGGCGCACGCGAACTAGGTTTCGAAGCCGATGTTCGACAGAGTGATCAAGAGTCAGAAATTATCGGCTGGCTTCATAACGCCGCAGATACCAATACTCCAGTGATTATCAACCCAGCTGCATTCACTCATTACTCATATGCGATTCGTGATGCCGCTGAATTAGTGAAGGCACCGTTGATTGAAGTTCACCTCTCTAATCCACTTGCACGTGAGGAATTCCGCCACACATCTGTGATTTCTGGCATTGCCAATGGAACAATCGGTGGATTTGGGCCAGATTCATATCTTCTTGCGCTACGCGCACTCGTAAAGCTGCTAAATAAGTAGGGTAAACTTTGCGCTCGTGTCCTGATAGTCGGGACTTTCGAACTGGAGTAAATGATGGCAACAACAAATGATCTTAAAAACGGCATGGTTCTCGATATCGAAGGCCAGCTCTGGACTGTTGTTGAATTCCAGCATGTGAAGCCAGGCAAGGGTCCTGCATTTGTGCGCACAAAGCTCAAGCAGGTTCTCAGCGGCAAGGTTATCGACCGCACATTTAACGCAGGCGTAAAGGTTGAAACTGCCGTTGTTGAAAAGCGCGAAATGACATTCCTCTACAAAGAGGGCGATGACTTCGTATTTATGGACGATGTTAACTTCGATCAGATGACTATCTCTAAAGCAACTGTCTCAGACGCTGCTAACTACATGCTCGAGAACACTTCAGCAATCGTGGCTATCCACGAAGGCAACCCACTCTTTATCGAACTTCCAGCATCTGTAGCTCTTAAGATCACATACACAGAGCCAGGTCTCCAGGGAGATCGCTCTTCTGGTGGAACAAAGCCAGCAACTGTTGAGACAGGAATCCAGATTCAGGTTCCTTTGTTTATCAAGCAGGATGAAGTTGTTATGGTCGATACTCGAGATGGTTCATATCAGGGTCGCGCGAATTAATGAGCGCACGCAGTAAAGCGCGCAAGCAAGCTCTCGATATTCTCTACGAATCAGATATCCGTAATTCGGATCCTGTAGCGACCCTAGAGGCACGCGATATCGTTGAAGCAGGTCCTGATGCGCGTCCGATTCGTGACTTCACTAGAGAACTCATTTCAGGAGTAGCAACCAATAAGCGCAAGATTGATGAGCTCATTGCTACCTACGCGCAGGGTTGGGATATGGATCGTCTTGCAGCGGTCGATAGAAATATTTTGCGCCTAGGTATCTACGAAATCATCTGGAGCGATGAACTCGCCGATGGCATTGCTATCGATGAGGCCATCACGTTAGCTAAGGATCTTTCAACAGATGATTCAGCGACTTTTATCCATGGTTTACTTGGAAAGATTTCCTCAATTAAAGAGAGTGTTGCCCGCTAACTTCGGAGGCAAAGAGAAATCCATTCAGACGCAAGGTTTGATTGAGTTCATTAATATGTAGGTCGCTCAAGAGAGCCAGCGTTTCGGCGTCTGTTCGGCGCAAGGACATGACCTCACCATTCCAATCTGATCGCTTATGAGCGACTGATCCAAGAAATCTCTTTATTGGCTCGAGAGTTTCATCGAGATTTTCTAAAACTCTGATTCTGCGAAGATCAAAGACGTAGCGACCATTACTTGTGTCGGCTTGAACTTCCTTATCTACGAAAAAGTACTCGACCGGAACGTCGTAGAGTCCGGCCAGTTGTTCGAGACGGGCAAGAGATATTGCTCGGGCTCCACGTTCATATGAACCTAGTACGACGGCTTTGACTGCACCGCCGCTATAGGCCTCGAACTCTTCGAGGGTATATCCCTTTTTACGGCGGAGCTCCTTGAGTAGGTGAGCGCATCGTTCTTCAATAACAGCTTTCATCTCTGATTTCCCCTCGTGAGTGTGTGAGGGCGAGGGTATGTCTGGGCGTTATCGCGGCGTGGGCGTCATCCACAGCCAAGAGGAATCGAGTGCTAAAGTACGCCCAACGTTCCTTTAACGACCTGTCCAGAGAGGCAGGAAAGGAGAAGTACATGAGCGCTGCTCTTTCATCCGAGGATATCTCTCGGGCTTTGACTCGAATCTCCCATGAGATTCTTGAGCGAAATTCTGGTTCATCCACTATCACCATCCTGGGCATTCCCACACGTGGTGCCCATATCGCTACCCGTCTGGCCAAGATCATCGAGACTATCGAAGGTGTGCCAGTTCAGGTCGGCACCTTGGATATCACTCTTCACCGCGATGACCTACGACTTCGTGCGCCACGACCATTGATGGAGACTTCGATCCCATCGATGGGTGTTGAGGGACGCACAGTTGTACTTGTCGATGACGTCCTCTTTTCTGGTCGAACAATTCGATCTGCCCTCGATGCGATTGGTGAAATAGGTCGACCAGAGCGCGTGCAATTGGCAGTGCTTGTAGATCGTGGACACAGAGAGTTACCGATTAAGGCTGACTTTGTAGGCAAAAATCTTCCAACCTCAAAGAGTCAGAGCGTCAAAGTTCAACTGGTCGAACATGATGGTCTCGATGAAGTGCGTATTGAGGGGGAGAGCGCATGAAGCATCTTCTCTCAATCAACGATATTGATAAGGAATTCGCTCTCACGATTCTAGATACTGCGGCGGAGATGGCTCGAGTCTCTGAAGGTCCAGTAAAGAAACTTCCCACTCTGCGTGGAAAGACTGTCGTAAATCTCTTCGCTGAAGATTCAACGCGTACTCGAATCTCTTTTGAAGCAGCCGCCAAACGTCTCTCTGCAGATGTCATTAACTTCACCGCAAAGGGATCGAGCATTAGCAAGGGCGAATCTCTCAAAGATACCGCTCAAACATTGCAAGCTCTTGGAGCTGATGCAGTGATCATTCGCCATCCGGCATCAGGTGCGGCACATCGCCTTGCACAAGGTAAGTGGATGAATGGAACCGTCATTAATGCTGGTGATGGAACACATGAACATCCAAGTCAGGCTCTTCTAGATGCCTACACAATTCGCAAGCATCTTCGCGGCGGTAAAGGCGATCTCACTGGACTGCACATTGCAATCGTTGGTGACATTCTGCATTCACGAGTAGCTCGTTCGAACGTGTTGCTTCTCAACAAACTCGGAGCCTCAGTCACTCTCGTCGCTCCGCCAACGCTCTTGCCTCATCAAGTTGAGGCATGGCCTGTGAAGGTTTCCTATAACTTCAATGCGGTACTTCCAACAGTTGATGCGGTCATCATGTTGCGTATCCAGCAAGAGCGAATGAGCGATCTCTACTTTCCATCACAGCGCGAATACTCAACCCTCTTTGGAATCGATGCTGAACGTCTTGCGATGACAAAGCAAGGAAGCATTTTGATGCACCCAGGGCCAATGAATAGAGGGCTAGAGATCAGCGCTGAAGCTGCTGATAGCCCTCAATCTGTTGTAGTCGAGCAAGTTGCCAATGGTGTCTCGATCCGAATGGCCATTCTCTATCTCTTTATCGCCGGAAGTCAGGAGTCAGTCAATGCCTAATTCAATTCTCATCAAAGGTGGCTCGATTCATGGCGCAACTGCGCAAGATGTATTGATGGAAGATGGACTCATCACAAAGATTGCGCCATCATTAGAAGGTCAATTTGATTCCGTTATCGAGGCTCAGGGTCACGTTCTTCTACCTGGTTTTGTGGATTTGCATACGCACTTACGTGAACCGGGGCGTGAGAATTCAGAAACTATCGCTACCGGTTCCCTCGCAGCCGCTCGTGGTGGATACGTTGCTGTCAGTGCGATGGCAAACACGCTGCCAGTTGCTGACACAGCTGCGATTGTCGAGCAAGTTTCTGCGATTGGTAAAAAAGTTGGATTGGTCGATGTCTTTCCTGTCGGCGCAGTAACGAAAGGTCTTGAAGGCCACGAACTCGCAGATTTGGGCTCAATGGCTCACTCTCAGGCGCACGTTCGAATGTTTAGCGATGATGGCAATTGCGTTTCAGATCCATTATTGATGCGCAGAGCTCTCGAATATGTAAAGCAGTTCAATGGAGTTATTGCTCAGCATGCACAGGATCCGCGTCTGACTGAAGATTCCCAGATGAATGAAGGTGCGATTGCATCAACTTTGGGACTCAAAGGTTGGCCTGCTGTAGCAGAGGAGTCGATCATTGCTCGCGATATCTTGCTTGCAAATATGGTGGGCTCAAAGCTCCATATCTGCCACGTCACTACAAAGGGAGGCGTTGAGATCATTCGTTGGGCCAAGGCACAAGGAATGAAGGTCACTGCCGAAGTAACTCCGCACCATCTTCTTCTTACAGATGAGAGTGCGCAAAGTTACGATCCAATTTACAAAGTTAACCCGCCACTACGTACTCAAGAAGATGTTCTCGCTCTGCGCGCAGCGCTCGTCGATGGCACTATCGATATCGTCGGAACTGACCATGCACCGCATCCAGTCGAAAGCAAAGAGTGTGAATGGCAGAACGCGGCCTTTGGAATGGTGGGTCTTGAGACAGCTTTCCCCATCCTCTTCACAACTTTGATCTCGACCGGACTGATGTCTTGGGATCGAGCAGCTCAGGTGATGAGCCAGAACCCTGCAGCCATAGCAGGCTATGCCTCACACGGCCAGAAGATCGAGGTTGGTGCCCCTGCCCACATCACAGTCGTGGATCCGAAGGGCGTTTTGGTCGTAGATCGCGCTCAACTGGCATCTAAGAGCAAGAACACACCCTTCCACGGCATGGAGTTCCAAGGAACCGTGGTGGCTACTGTATTTAATGGTCGCCTCACACATAAGGTCGGTAATTGATGAGCAAGGCATATCTCGTCCTCGACGATGGACGCATCTTTGAGGGTCGCTCATGGGGCGCCCTCGGTAAGACCTTTGGCGAAGCAGTCTTCCAAACAGGAATGACTGGCTACCAAGAGACTCTGACCGACCCTTCTTATCATCGCCAGATTGTCATCATGACGGCTCCTCACATCGGTAACACAGGCATCAACCTCGAAGATAACGAGTCATCGAAGATATGGGTCTCGGGTTTCGTTGTCAGAAACCCATCCTCAATTACCAGCAACTGGCGTAGCACTTCAGATCTTGAGGAAGAGCTCATTCGTCAAGGCGTAGTTGGGATTTCAGGTGTCGATACTCGCGCAATCACCCGCCACCTTCGCGATCGTGGAGCGATGCGTGTAGGAGTCTTCTCTGATACCGAACTCTCTCGTGAAGAGATGGTCATTGAAGTTCGCAAGCAGAGCCCAATGGCTGGTGCATATCTCTGCGCCGATGTTTCTACTGAGGTGCCATATCTTGTCCCAGCAATTGGAGAGAAGAAATTCACCGTTGTAGCACTTGATCTCGGTATCAAGGCTGCGACGCCACGCAATATGGCAGAACGTGGAATCGAAGTTCATGTTTTGCCATATAACTCGACACTTGAAGAGATTCTTGCCTATCAACCAGATGGCGTCTTCCTATCAAATGGTCCTGGTGATCCTTCAACCATGACGGATACTGTCGCACTTGTTCGCGATATCTTGATTGAAGAGATTCCTATCTTCGGTATCTGCTTCGGTCAACAGATTCTTGGTCGTGCACTCGGATTTGAAACATATAAGTTGCAATTCGGTCACCGTGGAATCAACCAACCGGTGATGGATCGCAAGACAGGCAAAGTAGAGATCACAGCGCACAATCATGGCTTTGCAGTGAAGGCTCCCACTGATTCTGTATTTTCGACAGTCTTTGGTCCAGGACAAGTTACACATATCTGCCTCAACGATGGCGTTGTCGAAGGTCTAGAACTTCTCGAACATGGAGCATTTAGCGTTCAGTACCATCCAGAGGCAGCTGCTGGACCACATGATGCAAGCTATCTCTTCGATCGCTTCGTCGCCTTAATGGAGAAGTACCCACGAAAGGCGGTGACCGCATAATGGCTCTCGACACATCTATTAAGAGCGTCCTCGTTATCGGTTCAGGACCGATTGTTATTGGCCAGGCTTGCGAATTCGATTACTCAGGTACACAAGCCTGTCGCGTTCTTAAAGCTGAAGGCATCCGCGTCATTCTCGTCAATTCAAATCCAGCGACAATCATGACCGATCCGGAATTCGCTGATGCTACTTACATCGAACCTATTTCACCCGAATTCATTGAACGCATCATCATTAAAGAAAAGCCCGATGCCGTTCTCGCAACACTAGGCGGACAGACTGCTCTCAATGCTGCTATCGGTATGTATGAAGCAGGCATTCTCGAGCGTCACAATGTAAAGCTCATTGGTGCAGATGTGGATGCAATCAACCGCGGTGAAAACCGCGAACTCTTCCGTGCGATTGTTGAAAAGGTTGGGGGAGAGTCCGCCAAATCAATCATCTGTCACACAATGGATGAAGTTCTCGCAGCCGCTGAGCAATTGAATTATCCATGTGTGATTCGTCCATCTTTCACTATGGGCGGACTTGGCTCAGGTATCGCTCACGATGAAGACACTCTTCGACAGATTGCGGGAGCTGGCCTTCGTCACTCACCAACATCTGAAGTGCTTATTGAAGAATCCATTATTGGCTGGAAAGAGTATGAGCTCGAGGTTATGCGCGACCGTGCAGATAACGTCGTCATTGTCTGCTCAATCGAAAACATCGATCCGATGGGTGTACACACTGGTGACTCGATTACCGTGGCGCCTGCTCTTACCTTGACGGATGTCGAGTACCAGAAGCTTCGCAACCTTTCGATTTCTATCATTCGTGAAGTTGGCGTTGATACCGGCGGATGCAATATTCAGTTCGCGGTCAATCCAGATAATGGACGCATCATCGTTATCGAGATGAATCCGCGAGTATCCCGCTCATCAGCGTTGGCATCTAAAGCAACTGGTTTTCCGATTGCGAAGATTGCAACGAAACTCGCCATTGGATACACACTTGATGAGATTAAGAATGACATTACTCAAGTTACGCCTGCATCTTTCGAACCGACTCTCGATTACATCGTCGTCAAGGCACCTCGCTTTGCCTTCGAAAAATTCGCAGATGCTGATCCTCGCCTGACAACAACTATGAAGAGCGTTGGCGAAGCGATGGCTATCGGCCGTTCTTTTCCTGAGGCGCTGATGAAGGCACTTCGATCTCTCGAGCGCAAAGAAGCGATTTTCACCTTCCCGGCAGAGACTGGCGACATCAATATTCCAGAGCTGCTCGAGGCGATGAAGATGCCTACCGAATATCGACTTCAACAGGTTCACCGTGCACTCTGGGCTGGTACAGATATCGAAGATGTCTTCGCATCGACCAAGATTGATCGTTGGTATCTCAAGCAACTCCAGGAGATCAACACAGCAGCACGGGAGATTGCTCAACCTGGTGAGATGACTCTTGATTCGCTCAAGTTCGCTAAATCTTTTGGTTTCTCTGATGCGCAGATAGCTCAACTTCGCGGTCTCGCAGAAGAAGATGTTCGCAAAGCTCGTCATCATCTTGGATTGCACCCTGTCTATAAGACTGTTGATACATGTGCTGCCGAGTTTGAGGCTCACACGCCATATCACTACTCAAGTTACGAAGAAGAGAGTGAGGTTCGCTCGCGAACAAAGCCAGCAGTCATCATCTTGGGCTCTGGTCCTAACCGCATCGGTCAAGGTATTGAATTCGATTACTCATGCGTTCATGCGGCATTTACATTGCGCGAGGCTGATTTCGAAACAATTATGATCAACTGCAACCCTGAGACAGTTTCTACTGACTATGACACAAGCGATCGTCTCTATTTCGAACCGCTCACTCTTGAGGATGTACTTGAGGTAATTCATGCCGAGTCACTTGCAGGTCCGGTTTTAGGTGTTATTACCCAACTCGGTGGGCAGACTCCTCTTGGATTAGCAGCTGGACTTAAGGCTGCGGGCGTCACGATTCTTGGAACAAGTCCTGATGCAATCAACCTTGCTGAAGAACGTGGCGCCTTCGGTGACGTTCTCAAATCAAAGAATCTGACCGCTCCAGAATTCGGGATGGCTTCCTCTGAAAGTGAAGCGATTGCTATCGCGCAGCGCATCGGTTATCCAGTTTTGGTTCGCCCATCATTCGTCCTTGGTGGTCGAGGCATGGAGATTGTCTATGACGATCAATCACTCTCGGGCTTTATTACTCGGGCTACAGATATCACGCCTGACCATCCAGTACTTGTAGATCGATTCCTTGATTCTGCAATTGAGCTCGATGTAGATGCTCTCTATGACGGAGAGGAACTCTTCCTCGGTGGAATCATGGAGCACATCGAAGAGGCGGGTATCCACTCGGGAGACTCAGCATGTGTTCTTCCTGCAATGACGATTTCAGATGAATCGCGTGCAGAAGTTCGCAGAGCAACTCTTGCGATTGCAGAAGGCGTCGGTGTCCGTGGATTGATCAATATTCAATTCGCAATGGCGGGAAACATTCTCTATGTGCTGGAAGCAAATCCACGTGCATCTCGTACCGTTCCTTTTGTCAGTAAGGCAACGGGTGTACCACTTGCCAAAGCTGCTGCTCGAATTTCGGTAGGCGCAACGATTGCTCAGCTGAAGAGCGAAGGAATGCTTCCTGAAAGCGATAGCAATGTGCCGCGCGGAATCAGCGTTAAAGAAGCTGTACTTCCATGGAACCGCTTCCGTCGCACCGACGGACGTGGCGTTGATGCAGTTCTTGGTCCAGAGATGCGCTCAACAGGTGAAGTCATGGGTATCTCATCGACATTTGGCGGCGCTTACGCGAAGTCTCAAATCAGTTCTTTTGGGCCTCTGCCACATAGCGGAACTGTCTTTATATCTCTCGCTGATAAAGATAAATCAGCGGGTGTAGATGCGGCACGAGCGCTAGTCGACCTTGGTTTCAAGGTCCTCACCACTGCAGGAACTGCGCGCTTCCTCTCGGCAAACGGTGTTGTTACAACAGAGGTTCGTAAGAACTCTGAGGGTCGCGGACCATTGGGCGAACCAACAATCGTTGACATTCTCAACTCAGGTGAGATTGATCTAGTCATTAATACACCTGTAGGTCGCGGTACTCGCGCCGATGGTTGGGCCATTCGTACTGCTGCAGTTCAACGCAGTATTCCGATCATCACAACAACCCCTGGATTTAGCGCGGCGGTTGAGGGCATCAAGGTTCTACGTCAAGGAGATCTCGGTGTGCAATCCATCCAAGAGTGGTTGGCATGAGCACAATCAATAAAGCTGCAGCTCAAGTTACTGCAACTGTTATCTCCAATAAGCGAATTGGTGCTTATCATCAGATTATCTTGAGCGTTGGTGAAGTTGTTCGACACTGCCGTCCTGGTAATTTCATTGCGATCCAAGTTGGTGACGATACATCTAGTATGGTGTTGCGAAGAGCATTCGCAATTTCTCGCACCTCTGACAGCGCACAATTTGGTGGAACAGTCGAACTCATCGTTGCTCCACACGGTTCCGGCTCTAAGTGGCTCTGTTCACTCGATGAAGGTTCTGAGGTAGATGTCGTCACTCCACTTGGAAAGTCATTTGGTGTTCCGACTGAACCTGCCAATGCACTTTTGATCGGTGGCGGTTATGGATCAGCTCCGCTCTTTGGACTTGCTGATCTCTTGAAGTCACGTGGTTGTAAAGTAGATATGGTTCTAGGTGCAAGCAACGGAAGTAAGATTTACGCGCCTATGGAGGGTAAGCGTTCCGTCAACTCGCTCAAGATCTTCACAGAAGATGGGTCGATGGGAGATCACGGAAGAGTTACCTCCCAGTTAGATGCAATCATCACCGAGCGCAATATTGAAATTATCTACTCATGCGGTCCAATGGCGATGCTCAAAGCTATTACCGAAATTGCAGATGCTCATGGCGTTATTCACCAAGCCTCGGTTGAAGAGTCAATGGCCTGTGGAATCGGAATCTGCATGACCTGCGTTCTTCCTGTTCGCGGTGAAGATGGTGCTATCTCTATGAAGCGATCTTGTATCGATGGGCCAGTAATGGATGGGTCATCTGTATGTTGGGATTTAGTCGGCAAGAGTACGGAGGGTTTCTAATATGAGCGCTCCGGTAGATCTCTCTACGACTCTTGGAAATGCTTGGTTTCCATCACCTGTCTTCACTGCAAGCGGATGCGCAAGCAGCGGTAGGGAATTAGCACAGTTCTTTCCCCTGAAAGATATTGGTGCTGTTGTCACTAAGTCTGTGATGAACAAGCCTCGCCATGGTCGTCCAACGCCACGGATGGCTGAAACGCCTTCAGGAATGCTTAATTCCATTGGCCTGCAAGGTCCGGGAATCGATGCATTTCTTGCAAACGATGTTCCGTGGCTCTTGGCTCAAGGTTCAAGAGTTATTGTCTCGATTGCTGGCGAAACAGCCGATGAGTACGCAGTTCTCGCACGCAAGATTCGCTCAACATCAGGAATCTCAGCTGTTGAGGTAAATATCTCATGTCCTAACGTTGAAAATCGAGGGCTTGTTTTTGCAACTGATTGCGATACCGCTGCACGAGTTGTAGAGGGTGTCCGTAAAGTTATTGGGGGAGAGATTCCGATTCTCGCAAAGCTGACACCTGATGTCACCAATATTGCAGATGTTGCTCGCGCAGTTGCAGATGCTGGCGCAGATGGGGTTGCTCTCATCAACACAGTCTTAGGAATGGTCATCAATATCGACACCATGAAGCCTCATCTTGGTGGCAAGACTGGCGGATTGTCAGGACCTGCGATCAGACCTGTCGCTGTACGTGCTATTTACCAAGTACATGAAGCGCTTCCGAACCTGCCAATTCTTGGGATGGGTGGAGTATCAACAGGGCGCGATGCCCTGGAAATGATTCTCGCTGGTGCTTCTGGAGTTTCAGTGGGTACTGCGAGCTTTGGTAATCCGACTGCGCTCATCTCAATTCAAAATGAACTCCGTGAACTTCTCGCACAGCGTGGCTTTACTTCGCTGCAGCAAGCTGTTGGCTACGCACATCGATAAAGGAGCATCAATGTCAGCGCCTATCATCCTCGCAGTAGACACTCGAGATTTTGATACTGCTCAGAAATGGATCGAAGCTACTCGTGAGAGCGTTGCCGTTTACAAATTTGGGCTGGAGTTCTTTCTCACCTTCGGCGCTGAAGGCGTCAATAAAATCAAACGAGATCTCGAAGTCGATATCTTCCTTGATCTTAAACTTCATGACATTCCTAATACCGTTGGAATGGCGGCCACAGCAGTTGGCAATATCAATCCACGTTTTCTCACCGTTCATGCATCAGGTGGATCATCGATGATTAAGGCAGCTGTTGATGCTGTTCCTCATATCCATATCACTGCCGTCACGATTCTCACATCTTTGTCAGAAGAAGATCTCTTTGCAATTGGATATGCCAATCCTGCGCTCGAGAGTGCAGTCGCACTTGCAGACCTAGCAGTCACAGCTGGCGCTAAAGCAATCGTCTCTTCACCACTTGAGATAGCAGCTATCCGAAATGCTGTCGGCAGCGAACCGATCATCATTACTCCCGGAGTTCGCCCGCAGGGTATGGCCGGTGGCGATGATCAGGTTCGGACAATGACTCCGCACGCCGCTATCTCCGCTGGCGCTAATTACGTAGTAATTGGTCGTCCCATTACTGGCGCTTGGAGCAAGGGAGCGGATGCTATGCGCGATGCCGCTCGAGCAATAGCGGCAGAAATTGCCGGATAGAATTACCGATATGCAACAACCTCCTCAGCTCACACCTGAGGAACGAGCGCGTGCTCTTGAGGTTGCAAAAGTTTCTCGTCGTGAACGTGCAGCTGCTAAAGCGGAGATCCATAAAGGTGCACTCTCATTTTCAGCATTTCTAGAACTCGCAGATAGCAACGAAGTTTTAGCAAAGATGCGCGTCATCGAATTGCTCGAATCAATGCCAGGGTATGGCAAGATTCGTGCCCAAGCGTTGATGGATAAGTTTGCAATCTCTCCCACTCGTCGCGTTAAAGGTCTAGGTCGTCATCAACGAGTGGCGCTGTTAAAGGAGTTCGAGATTCCATCTTCACAACCTCGCGGTCGACTTCTCGTTCTTTCCGGACCTGGGGGTGTCGGCAAGAGCACGGTTGCCAAGGCGCTTCGAGATCAACCAGGTTTTTGGGTGAGCGTTTCTGCCACAACGCGAGCACCTCGCTTCAATGAGATCCATGGCGTCGATTATTTCTATTACAGCAATGAAGAATTCGATCAAGCAATCGCAAATGACGAGTTTCTCGAGTGGGCAGAATTCGCAGGTAATCGATATGGAACACCTCGCAAAGCGGTAGAAGATGCTCTCGCAGCAGGTACCCACGTGTTGCTTGAAATTGAGATTGCCGGAGCTCAGCAGGTTCGCGCACATTCAGCTGAGGCGATATTGGTCTTCCTCGAGCCTCCATCATGGGAAGAACTCGTGAGCCGCCTAGAAGGCCGAGGCACCGATTCTCCGGAACGACGTGCCGCCCGCTTGGCACTGGCTCAAGAAGAGCTCGCTGCAGCCTCATTATTCGACTCCGTCATCGTAAATACTCAGGTACAAGAGGTCGTGGAAGCCCTGATAAGATTGGCAACCTCGTAAGTCGAGCAATACCAGTTTCACCCTATTGAAGGAGCACCCATGAGCGGACACGTCGACGGCATCACCAATCCACCAATCGACGAACTTCTCGATAAGAGCGGTTCAAAGTACGCACTCGTTCTCTACGCAGCTAAGCGTGCGCGTCAGATCAACGCCTACTATTCACAGCTCAATGAGGGTCTTCTCGAATACGTGGGACCACTAGTAGATACATATGTTCACGAGAAGCCACTTTCCATCGCCCTTCGTGAAATTAACGAGGGTCTCTTGACCATCGAAAATCTTGAGACTAACGCTTAATCTTCTTTAATCTTAAAAGCCATGGCCGCCCCAACTCGCGAGATCATTCTCGGAGTCGGAGGCGGCATCGCTGCTTATAAGGCATGTGATCTGCTGCGACGATTGCAAGATTCAGGCTTTGCAGTGACCGTAGTTCCTACTCCTTCAAGTCTTAACTTTGTGGGTAAGGCAACGTGGGAGGCGCTCTCAGGCCGTACGGTCACCACAGATGTCTTCGAATCGGTTGAACAAGTACGTCACGTCTCGCTTGCAAAAGAGGCGGAAGCGATCGTCATTGCACCAGCGACAGCAGATCTCATTGCGCGCATTGCTGTAGGTCGCGCCGATGACCTTCTTACCAACCTTGTTCTTGCAAGTGATGCACCCATTCTCGTGGTTCCCGCGATGCACCCAGCGATGTGGTTTAACGAGGCAACTCAAGCAAATGTGCGCACACTTCGCTCTCGTGGCATTGATGTGATGGAGCCAGCCGAAGGCGCTCTCACGAGTGGCGATATGGGTAAGGGGCGATTTCCTGAAACCGCCGAAATCATTGATCGATTCACGTCTAGAACACTTGTGCCGCAAGACCTCATTGGAAAGAGAGTTCTCGTCTCTGCAGGCGGAACCCGCGAAGCAATCGATCCAGTTCGATTTATCGGAAATCGTTCAACTGGCAAGCAGGGGATAGCTATTGCCGAGGAAGCTTTCGCTCGCGGCGCAGAAGTCACTCTGGTTATTGCGAACTCATCGATCGAGTCACATCCAGGAATTTCGCGTATCAATGTTGAGAGCGTTGAAGAAATGTCGAAGGCTCTGTCTGAACATTTCGCAGAGAGTGATTATCTCTTTATGGCAGCTGCAATCTCAGATGCTCGCCCAGTAAGTGTTGCGGCTGAGAAGATTAAGAAAGCTGATTACACAGCTATCGATCTCGTTCAGAACCCTGATGTACTAGCGAACCTATCTGCAAATAAATCGCATCAAGTAATTACTGCCTTCGCGGCTGAGACTGATAGCGATTCTGTTGGTGCAGCGCAGCAGAAGATGACTCGTAAGGGTGCTGATGTGATTTATCTCAACAATGTCACTGGGGGAGCAATCTTTGGAGAGAGCCACACCTCTGGTTTGCTCATAGATTCGACGGGAATCATTGAAACTTTCAATGACGTCACAAAGAATCAGCTGGCACGCGCACTCGTCAATCACTCAATCAATCATGCTCATAAGTTAGGCTAAGCCAATGTCAAAGCGCCTCTTCACATCCGAATCTGTAACCGAAGGTCACCCAGATAAGATCGCAGATCAAATCTCTGATGCGATTCTGGATTCACTTCTGACTCAGGATCCAACCAGCCGTGTAGCTGTTGAAACTCTCATCACAACAGGCCAGGTGCATGTTGCAGGTGAAGTAACAACTTCAGGCTATGCCGATGTTATGGGAATCGTTCGCGACACCGTTATTGGAATCGGATACGACTCTTCAGTCAAGGGTTTTGACGGAAATAGCTGCGGAGTCTCAATCTCTATCGGCCAGCAGTCACCAGATATTGCACAGGGTGTCGATGATGCATTCGAGCACCGCGTTGCTTCTGCAAGTGATCCACTAGACCTTCAGGGCGCAGGCGACCAAGGACTTATGTTCGGATATGCATGCGATGACACTAAAGAGCTCATGCCTCTGCCAATCTACTTGGCGCATCAGCTTTCACAGCAGCTCTCATTGGTACGTAAGTCAGGACAGCTTCCTTACCTTCGTCCTGATGGAAAGACACAGGTCACTATTGAGTACGACGGTGATCGCGCAGTTGCGCTAGATACAGTTGTTATCTCAAGCCAGCATGCTGAAGAGGTAGACGTAGCAAAGCAGTTGACTCCAGAGATCATCAAATACGTTATCGATCCCATTCTTGAGAAGATTGACCTACCTCGCACGGATCTCCGTACTCTCATCAACCCGACAGGCCGCTTCGTTGTAGGCGGTCCTATGGGAGATGCCGGCCTTACAGGTCGAAAGATTATTGTCGATACTTATGGTGGAATGGCTCGCCACGGAGGCGGAGCATTCTCGGGTAAGGATCCTTCAAAAGTTGACCGCTCTGCTGCATATGCAATGCGATGGGTTGCAAAGAATGTTGTCGCAGCCGGCCTTGCACGTCGTTGCGAAGTTCAGGTTGCTTATGCAATTGGTAAGGCGCAACCAGTCGGCGTCTTTGTAGAGACCTTCGGCACTGAAAGTGTTGCAATTACGAAGATTCAGGAGGCTGTAACAGCTGTCTTTGATCTACGTCCTGCTGCAATCATTCGTGACCTCAATCTCCTGCGCCCTATTTACTCTCAGACAGCGTCTTATGGACACTTTGGTCGCGAGCTTGCAGATTTCACATGGGAGAAGACAGACCGCGTCGCTGCACTTCAAGCAGCGGTAAAGTAATTTTCCGCTCGAAAGTATTCAGATGGTAAGAGGTGGGCTCAAGCTCAAGCGAGAACTCGCCACCGCTACCCCCGTTAAGCCAACTGGACCATTTACCGTCGCGGATATCTGGGTGGATGCATCTGTGTATCACCTCGATACGCCCTTCTCATATTTGATTCCGGGAAATTTATCCTCATCTTTACATCAAGGCTCTATGGTCTCTGTTCCTTTCCATGGTCGAGAGGTCATTGGGATAGTCGTTGAACTTCGATCACCTGATTCGCATAGTGGATTGAAGAGCATCACTAAGGTAATCGGCTCTATTCCGCTATTGAGTAAAGAGACACTAGAGCTCATCACTAAAGCTTCTCGGAGATATGCCGCACACCCTTTTGACATTATTCGGTCGGCTATTCCTGACCGATTCGTAAAAGTAGAAAGTCAGTTCAATTTCACTGAAGATCCATCTGTAAATCCATCGGCGCCGGGAAAGCAGAGTTACTTGCAGCTTCCGGCCGGACAAGATCGAAACCTTCTCATTGCGAAGAAGGTGGCTGCTTTGTCAGAGGCGGGATCAACCCTTGTGATCTTGCCAGATACGCGCCATGTGGAGAGAGTCCATGCATATCTTGAAGAACTTAAGCTCGAACATACGATTCTAGATTGGCAGCTTCCCAAGAGCGAGTACTACTCAAATTTCCTCAAGATCAGAACAGGTCTTAGTAAAGTTGTTATCGGAACTCGTTCTGCCGTCTTTGCGCCAGTTAATGCGCTGAAGTCACTTGTAATCTATAACGAGGGTTCAGAAAATCTTTACGAGCAACGTTCACCTGGATGGAACGCACGTGACATCGCTTTATTGCGCAGACAGTGCGAGAACATCGATCTATATTTTATTGGATATTCACCGAGCTCTGAAGTTGCACGACTTATTGATGAAGATTGGGTTGAATTCAAGAAGACCAAATCAAAAGTGAAATTGGCTGTCACTCCTCAATTACATGGCGAATTACTTCCTTCTCGGGCTATCCCACTGATAAAAAGAGCTCTTTCATCTGGACCTGTTCTCTTCATAGTGCCCACTAAAGGATACGCCCAGGCAATACGATGCAGTAAATGTCGCACAATTTCTCGCTGTCAATGCGGGGGAGCGCACTTTAAGAGTTCAGCTCAGTCTCCGATTTCTTGCATTCACTGTCTAACGCAAGTTTCGAATTGGCAGTGCTCATGGTGCAACCATTTGATTCCCGCACTCGCATCTCGTGGAATCGAACGTCATCAACATGAAATCGGAGTCCTATTTCCAGGAACTCCCACAGTGCTCTCGTCTGCAGATCATCTGATTACCGAGGTCGTAGACCATGGAATAGTTATTGCAACTCCTGGAATGGCACCAAAGACAACCGCCGGCTACAGGTCGGTTGTGATTCTCGAGGGTAATCGATTCCTCAATCAACCTGATATGCGTGCCAATGAGCGAGTGCGTGAGATGTATTTCGCCCATGCAGCTCTTGCATCATCTGATGGCACCGTTATTTTGGTTCAAGATGAAGGTCACACCATTGCCACTGCGCTCACTACCTGGAATCCATCGATAGCAATACATCGAGACTTAGAAGAGCGCAGTTCTCTCAGACTTCCACCTTATGTCAGAGCTGCAATTTTGACGATGGAGACGGGTGAAATCACTCGCCTCAAGAGCGCTCTCGAAGGTGCGCGCGCCGAAGGTCGCATTCCAGCTGAAACGACTTTGCTCGGCCCTGTTGCACACGGTGATAAGTCCGCGCTGATTCTCACCGTAGATGTTGCACATGGTGAAGAGTTAGTTTCCACACTTCATGAATTTATGCGACGCCGAAGCGCATCGAAGAAGAGTTTGCCCTCACTTCGAATTGACCCGTATTCACTCTCTCGTTAGATAGACTTGCGCCATGTCAATCAAAGAGATTCGCCACTTTGGCGATCCGGTTCTGGTCACCCCAGCAGCACCGGTTGTTGATTACGATAAAGAGCTCCGCACTCTGGTAAAGGATCTGACCGAAACAATGCTCAATGCGCCTGGCGCGGGGCTGGCAGCACCTCAGATCGGCGTTCCTCTGCGTGTATTCGTCTGGGATGTAGATGGAACTCTCGGCCATTTGATTAACCCGTCGCTTGACCTCAGCAGCGAGATGCAAGAAGGTGATGAGGGCTGTTTGAGTTTTCCCGACCTGGTCTATCCAACTCCACGATCATTCCGCGCAGTTGCTAAAGGCTTCAATATGCATGGCGAACCGTTAGTTGTTGAGGGTACAGAACTTCTTGCTCGTGCGTTGCAGCACGAGACCGATCACCTCGACGGCATTCTCTTTATCGATCGCTTAAGTGCAGAAGATAGAAAACTTGCAATGAAGGAGATCCGTGAGTCCGAATGGTTTGGGCTCGCTACTGAACAAGGTCTCAACCCTCAGATTAAGGTAAGCCCTCACTCTCCATTTGGTAGAGGCGCTTAATGCGCTTAGCTGTCGCCGCTTCACCAGAGGTAGCGATTCCGACTCTTAAAGCGCTTCTTGCTAGTTCTCACGAGCTTGTTTCCGTTATCTCCCAACCTGATAGACCAGCAGGTCGCGGAAAAATACTTACTCCTACACCTGTCTCTGAATGGGCTCTCGCGCATCAACTACCTCTGCTTCGCCCGGATTCGAAAGAGGAGATTGCATCTGCTGTCGAAGGCGTTGATTGCGTAGTCACAATTGGCTACGGCGTTCTCTTACCGGAATCTATCCTCTCTATTCCTCGACATGGATTTCTCAATCTGCATTTCTCGCTTCTACCTCGCTGGCGTGGTGCCGCACCCGTACAGCGTTCGATTGAAGCTGGTGATGCTGTCACTGGAGTCACTGTCTTTCAATTGGATGCAGGCATGGATACTGGACCGATTTACACGATGCATCGTTTCGCACTGGATAACGACATCACCAGCGACGAGTTATTTATTGAACTCGGCGAACTCGGCGTAGGCGCCGTGATGGAGACTCTGGAAAAGATAGAACGTGGAGAAAAACCACAACCTCAAACTTCAACAAGGGCTACTCGAGCACTCAAGCTCAGCCGTGAAGAGGGTCGCATCGATTGGAACCTCACTGCAGAGCAAGTAAGTGCGAAAATTCGAGCATTTACAAGTAATCCGGGCGCATGGACCAATTTCAGAGGCTCGCCTATCAAAATCGCTGCACCTGTTATTACCTCAGAGAAAATTGCCCCAGGTGTAATAGTTCTCAAAGATAAGAGAATTCTGATCGGTACTTCTACCAATGCGCTAGAAATTGGCTTCATCACAAGCGTAGGTAAATCACAGAGTTTTGCTGCGGCATGGGCAAATGGAGCTCGATTGCAGCCAGGAGATCATTGTGAGTAATTTTCCGCCGAAGAAGTTCACCAAGCCACGTCCTGATGCCCCGAGACTTCTCGCCTATGACATCATCTCTGAGGTAAATCAGCGCAACGGATATTCCAACCTCTTGTTACCGCAGGCTCTCTCGTCTTCAACCATGGATGAGCGCGATAGAGGCTTCACCACAGAGCTCGTATACGGAACCATCAGAATGCAAGGTCTCTACGATTACATCTTCTCCCAGATTAGCGATCGCCCATGGCGTGATGTTGATGCAGATATCGTCGACCTTGCGCGTATGGGGGCACACCAGATATTTACAATGCGAACACCGATGCATGCCGCAGTCTCCGCAACTGTTGATGTGGCCCGAAAGCAATTAGGGGAGTCAAAGGGTAGTTTCGTGAACGCGCTCATGCGAAAAGCAAGTGCACGCGAGCTCGATTCTTGGCTCGAGCCTGTTCGTGCAATGAACGACCCTGTTGCACGCCTTGCTATCGAATACTCACATCCCGAGTGGATTGTCTCGGCCTACTTTGATCTTCTTAAAGATATAGATCGCGTCGAGGATGAATTGCGTTCTAACAATACTCCAGCACTTCCGACACTTGTTGCTTGGCCAGGCGATTCAACGCAAGATGAACTCGTCGCTCTCGGAGCCACAAAGACAGAGTTCTCACCATACGGTGCCCGATTTAGCGGAGCTCCTGGTTCTCTCGAAATCATTCGCCATCGCAAAGCCGGTGTGCAAGACGAAGGTTCGCAGTTAGTCGCAGATATCTTTGCAAGGGTAAGTGCAGATGCTCAATCAACTTTAGATCTCTGTGCAGGTCCCGGTGGTAAGGCAGCCCTGCTCTCACATATCTGCGATGTGAGTGGCCGTGATTTTGTTGCCAATGAAATCTCTGAGCCCCGTGCGAAGCTAGTCAAAAACGTCATCGGTAAGTTTGGTGTCATCGTGGGGGATGGCCGAGAAATCGCTTCCCACGGTCGAACATTTGATGCAATCCTTGCAGATGTGCCTTGTTCTGGCTTGGGTGCACTGAGACGTCGTCCCGAAGTTCGATGGCGTCGTACTCTGAAGGATTTAGCCCCACTACTTCAACTTCAACGCGAGCTCGGTGATGCTGCAATAGAGGTTCTCAATCCAGGCGGTTTCTTTGGATACGCAACATGCTCTCCACATTTTGCTGAAACAACAGGCCAGGTGAAAGATATTCTGAAGAGACATCCCGAACTTACCCTTGTTCCTGTTGATGAGTGGCTCCCAAGCGGTTTACATGATGCAAATCGCGAAGGTGCTCTCTCACTCTGGGGACATCGCCACAACACTGACTCAATGTTCCTAGCTATCTTTCAGAAGTCGAAATAATCTAAGACTATGACTAAAGAAATCAGAATCACTCCAAGCATCCTCAACGCTGATTTCTCACACCTCAACGATGAAATCGCAAAGATTTCTGAAGTCTCCGATTTCATCCATCTCGATGTCATGGATAATATCTTTGTCCCTAACTTCACCTTTGACTTTGATGCAGCCCGTGAGATCATCACGGCATGTCCCATTCCAGTTGATTCTCACCTGATGGTTGCAGAAGTAGACGAGATCGCAATTGCATACGCCCAGGCTGGAAGTTCCAGTGTCACATTCCATGTCGAAGCCGCAAAGGATATTCGCCACACAGCCCGGGGGATAAGGGCAGCAGGTGCACGCGCAGCTATAGCTCTTAAGCCCGCCACCCCTATCGATGCATATTCAGATCTAGCGGATGAGGTGGATATGTTCTTGATAATGACCGTTGAGCCAGGTTTTGGTGGTCAGGCTTTTATTGAAAGCATGATTCCGAAGATTCAATCAACGAGGAAGCTCATTGGCGATCGTCCTATCTGGCTTCAAGTTGATGGTGGTATTTCGCTAGAAACGATAGAGCGGGCGGCGGAAGCTGGAGCAGATACCTTTGTCGCGGGTAGCGCCGTCTTCAGAGCAGATGATCCTGCCGGAATGGTTCTTGCGCTACGTCACAAGGCTCAAGCTTCGAATATCTAGAGGAGAAACGTGTCAATACTTCAATGGCTCTTTGAAGCAACCATCTCATTCGGCAGTAAGTCGATTGCCGTCCGTGAAGTTATCGGCGGAGCTTTAGGACTTACTAGCGCCATCCTTGGTATGCGCCGAAAAGTTTCGGCATGGCCCATCGGAATTTTGGGAGATGCCCTTCTCTTTACGGTCTTTCTTGGTGCTGTCTTCTCATTCGGTGATGACTCACAACATGCAAACTTCTATGGACAGGCGAGCCGCAACCTTCTCCTCGTCGTTGTCAGTGCATATGGCTGGATTCGCTGGTCGCATCACAAGCGCCATGGAATTCCCGGCACACCCGCCGTCGAACCTCGTTGGACAACTCGGCGCGAGAAGATGATTCTCATACCTATCATCATCGGCTTCTTCATCATCTCATCGCAGATATTCAGGGCGCTTGGAGAGAGCGGTCAATGGCTCTTTGTTGATACCTGGATTTTCACTGGAACTGCCCTTGCTACTTATGGAATGAGTCGTGGCTATGTCGAATTCTGGCTGGTATGGATTGCAGTAGATCTCGTTGGTGTGCCATTTGCCTTCAAAAATGGCTATTACCCAACTGGAACGCTCTATGCGATTTATCTTCCATTCGTTATTTGGGGCTTTATCTCGTGGCTACGTATCAGTAAAACAGAGAGAGCAACTGCCTCTCTCTAGTAGAATTAGGGCATGAAGTCATTCGATTCCCTTTGGGCAGAACTTGTAGCAAAGCTTGAAGCCCGCCCAGATGGGTCGGGGACGGTCGCGGCAGTTGATGCCGGAGTACACACCATAGGTAAGAAGATCCTCGAGGAAGCTGGCGAAGTGTGGCTCGCCGCAGAGCACGAAAGTGATGAGGCCCTCGCAGAGGAAATCAGCCAATTGATCTATCACCTACAAACTTTGATGCTTGCCCGCGGATTAACTCCGGACGATATCTATCGTTATCTATAGAGAGTCGGTTTAAAAGATGTTAAGAATTGCCGTTCCCAATAAGGGCTCGCTCGCTGACTCATCCATCGCTATCTTGAAGGAAGCTGGATATCGTCAGCGCACAGATTCACGAGACCTCGTGCTTGCAGATCCATCCAACGGTGTTGAGTTCTACTATCTCCGCCCACGCGATATCGCGATTTATGTTGGATCTGGAGAACTGGAAGCAGGTATAACTGGTCGCGATCTGCTCATTGATTCTGGCGCAGATGCAGAAGAGGTTTTAGCTCTTGATTTCGGTGGCTCGACCTTCCGCTTCGCAGGACCTGCTGGTTCTGGACTTTCGCTCGAGAAAGTTTCCGGAAAGCGCGTTGCGACAGCTTACCCAGGCTTAGTTGAGAATTACCTATCCGGCCGCGGAATCTCAGCATCTGTTGTCCGTCTCGATGGTGCGGTTGAAAGTAGCGTTCGCCTTGGAGTTGCAGATTTGATTGCAGATGTAGTCAGCACTGGAAATACTTTGCGTCAGGCAGGGCTAGAAGTCTTCGGAGATCCAATCCTCACCTCAGAAGCAATTTTGATTAAACGTCCAGGTTCAGAGATTCCTGCAGGTCTCGACATTCTTATTCGTCGCCTTCAAGGAGTCGTGACCGCTCGTCAATATGTTCTTCTTGATTACGATGTACCCAAAGCTTCAGTGGAAAAGGCCTGCGCAATCACACCAGGACTTGAATCACCAACGATTTCGCCGCTTCAGAAAGATGATTGGGTAGCAGTGCGTGCCATGGTTCTTCGCACTGAAACAAATCGATTGATGGATGAGCTTTGGGCTCTGGGTGCACGTGGAATTCTCGTTACCGATATCCACGCTTGCCGACTTTAATTACTTGCGAGTTGCGCCAGCTTCTTCAACCTCTTCACGCGTAATGCCGAGAAGGTAGAGCACAGAATCAAGATATGGCGCAGAAAGACTGCTATCTGCCGCCGCCTTCACCGCTGGCTTGGCATTGAAAGCGATCCCTAAGCCGGCCGCTGCGATCATATCTAAATCGTTTGCACCATCTCCGATGGCAATAGTTTGTTCAAGCGAAACGCCCTCAAGTGCGGCGAACTCTCGAAGAGCAGTCGCCTTACCTGCACGGTCAACTACAGTTCCAAGAACATTGCCGGTGAGTTTTCCATCGAGAACTTCTAGAGTATTTGCGCGATAGTGAGAGATGCCTAGATCTTGAAGCAAAGGTTCAATCACAGCTGTAAATCCGCCACTCACTACCGCGACGCTGTGGCCAAGCTTCTTGAGAGTTGATACCAGCGTTCGCGCCCCAGGCGTCAGTACTATTTCATTGCGCACTTCCTCGATTACCGATTCAGGCAGACCGGCGAGGAGCGCAACACGAGCGCGAAGGCTTGCTTCAAAATCTAATTCCCCAGCCATTGCGCGGTCGGTGACTGCCTTGATCTCTGCGCCCTTTCCGGCTTTTGCGCCGAGGAGTTCAATGACCTCTTGCTGAATGAGAGTTGAATCCACATCCATCACGACTAACTTCTTAGCCCAACGCATCAAACCACCAGGGGAGACAGCGACATCAACGGAGTGCTTATTTGCCACCTGAGCGAGAGATGGACGAATACAGTTCTGATCTACTTCAGAGACAACAAATTCAATTGCAGTGATGGGGTAGCTAGCTGTGCGGTGGATACGTTCAATGTTTCCACCATGCTCTGCAATTTCTGAAGCGATAGCGCTAATAGCTGCAGGGTGTAACGGATTGCCAAGTGCCACAACGTGCATAAGTCCGGTCTTCGCTGCGATTGTTGCGCCCTCTTGAACCTGAAAAGAAGTGGCAATATCCACACCGAGCTTTTCGGCACAGAGATTGAGGTCCTCATCAATGGCTTCGCGGTGATCTGGATTGAGTGAAATCAGAACTGTGAGAATGACTCGGTCTCTAGCTACGACTTGCTCAATATCAAGAACCGTTACTGCGAATGGGGAGAGGGTTTCAAAGAGAGCCTGTGTGATGCCCGGCGTATCCACTCCCGAAAGGAGAATTAACCCCGTAAATTGGCTCTTTTCGCTGCTCATGAGGCTAGGTTAGTACGAATCACTCTTGCATTCCGCAATTTTTGCGCGAGATTTCACTATGAAAGATATATCGTGCTCGCATGGCCGGCGAGTATGTACTAGAACTCCGCGATGTCTCTGTGCGTCGTGGCGAGCGAACAATTCTCGGTCCACTGACATTTGCAATTCGTCCAGGCGAACGCTGGGTCGTTCTTGGCCCCAATGGTGCCGGTAAATCTACTCTCCTTCAGATTCTCGCAACACGTTACTTCCCATCTACTGGATCAGTGCACGTTCTTGATAAGGAGATGGGCAAAGTCGATCTTGCGGAACTTCGAACCCGAATAGGAATCTGCGGCGCCCTTATCTCTGAAGATATTCCAGAAAATGAAGTTGTTCGAGATGCGGTTCTCACAGCGGCGTATGCAATTTTGGGTCGCTGGAATGAGGCCTACGATCTATGGGACGAGTCACGAGCAGTTGCACTGCTTACTACATTTGGCGTTCGAGATCTTGCGGATCGAACTTACGGAACCCTCAGCGAAGGCGAACGTAAGCGGGTGCAGATATCTCGAGCGCTCATGGCAGATCCCGAACTCTTATTACTTGACGAACCCGCAGCTGGTTTGGATCTCGGTGGCCGGGAAGACCTGTTAAAGCGATTCTCCATCTTCGCTAGCGACCCACTTGCTCCGGCATCGATTTTAGTCACGCACCATATTGAAGAAATACCTGCCGGCACGACACATGCACTGATTCTCAAAGCTGGCGGAATCGCAGTCTCTGGACCGATTGCTGATGTCATCACCAGCGAGCACATTTCTGCAATCTTTGGCCTGCCGATCACTGTTGTACGCGAAGGCGATCGATTCTTCGCACGTTCATAAAGATATGAAGTTCGATTTTTCAGAAGTTCACCTTAGTTGGAAACCATTATTTGAGCGGAATGAAGAACGCATCAACAGGATTTTTGAATCATTATCAGGGCTAGATATTGCGCCTGCGCGAGCGGATGTCTTTCGTGCATTCAAGCAGCCACTCGGTGATGTGAAAGTCCTCATCCTTGGGCAAGATCCTTATCCCGGTGAGGGAGTAGCCGACGGACTGGCGTTCTCAACTCTTCCAGGCAACCCTCTTCCAGCATCGTTGCGCAATATCTTTAAAGAGTACGTTGAAGATCTTGGATATCCGAATCCAATATCCAATGATCTCTCTCCATGGAGCGAGAGGGGAGTCTTACTTCTCAATAGGACTCTCACGACAATAGTCGGGGAGAGCAATGTCCATCTCACTCATGGTTGGCGGGAATTCACTCACGATGTTGCACTCGAACTTTCAAGGAGGGAAGTTGTCGCTATCTTGTGGGGAAAGAACGCCCGTGAATTAGCGCCACTCTTTGAATGCAGAATTGAATCGGCGCACCCAAGCCCTTTATCAGCGCGCCGAGGTTTCTTTGGTTCCCGACCATTTTCGCAGGTGAATAGGCTTCTGGTTGAAAAGGGCTTAGAGCCGATAAATTGGCAGTTATAGAAAAACACCCCTGAAGATTTCTCCTCAGGGGTGTTTGTATTTCTAACTTATTAACCTACCCAAGTGTCGATTGGTGACTGTAAGAAGTAGACAATAAAGAGTCCGGCAACGAGGAGAAGCAAAGGATGAATCTCCTTGCGACGACCCTGCAATGAACGAACAACAACGTGAGTGATGAAGCCTGCTCCGATACCCACTGTGATGTTGTATGTGAATGGCATCAAGATGATTGTGAGGAATGCAGGAATTGCGATTCCATAATCTGACCAGTCGATACCGCTGATCTGAGTCATCATCAAGAAACCAACGACGATAAGAGCTGGTGTCGCTGCCTCATAAGGAATCATCGCAACCAATGGTGCGAAGAGAGTTGTGAGAAGGAAGCAGACACCTGTGACTACTGATGCGAGACCAGTGCGAGCTCCTTCGCCAACACCTGAAGCTGATTCGATGTAGCTGGTGTTAGACGAGATGCTTGCTGCTCCACCTGCAACTGCTCCGAGTGAGTCAACCAGAAGAATCTGCTCGTTGTAAGGAATGTTGCCATCCTTGTCAATCAATCCACCTTCATGACCAATAGCAGTCACTGTTCCTACTGTGTCGAAGAAATCTGAGAGAAGGAGAGTGAACACAAGAAGCGCCGCTGCGATGATACTGATTTCAGCAAAGCCACCGAAGAGGCTGAATTGACCAAGGAGGCTGAAATCTGGAGTTGCAATAACTTCCTTAGGTAGCGAAGGAACATTGAGGCCCCAACCCTTTGGATTTACAAAGTTGCTGCCATCTGCATTTCCACCAGGAATGAAGTTTGGACCGATTTTAAATGCCTTCTCAGCAATAACAGCGGCGATAGTAGCCACGGCGATTCCAATGAGAAGGGCACCCTTGGTCTTCTTGACCATAAGTGCGATCATGAGGAAGAGTCCGAGGGCAAAGATCACTACTGGCCAACCAACTAGTTGTCCGTCATAGCCGAGAGTGACAGGTACTGGACCTGTGCCAGGGGTCTTGCGAACAAAGCCTGCATCTACGAGACCGATAAGAGCGATAAAGAGACCGATACCTACAGAGATTGCAATTTTAAGTTGGCTAGGAACTGCCTTAAATACTGCAGTGCGGAAACCTGTAAGTACGAGAACTGTGATAATCAAGCCCTCAAGGACAATTAGTCCCATTGCATCTGCCCAGGACATTTGCTTTGCAATAACAACTGCAACAAATGTGTTCAAGCCAAGTCCTGTAGCGAGAGCGAGTGGATAACGTCCTACGACGCCCATAAGAATTGTGAGAATACCGGCGACGAGCGCAGTAGCAGCTGCAATCAACGCAATCTGAGGCTCCTTGGTGCCGCCAATGAAATTGCCGTACTTATCTGGTGTGTAACCAATGATGAGTGGGTTGAGGACCACGATATATGCCATTGTGAAGAATGTGACGAGACCGCCTCGTACCTCACGACCTACTGTGGATCCACGTTCAGATATTTTGAAGAAACTATCGAGCATGGTCGACCTTCCTGATTTTGTTAACGGGGGTGTTTGCGACCCCGTGTGAAATGACGGCTCACAGACCGAGGGAATACCCGTAGTTTAGGAGAAGTGGTTATTACCGACCGGTCAGGCGCGCCACTACGCCTAGAGAAATCGCTATAGATTCGCCGATGAAGAGAGCAAAGAGGAGAGTTCCCACCCCTACGGTGCCACCCATAAGCCATCCAATTGCCAGAACTGTGACCTCTATCCCTAGACGAACTCGACCGACGCGAACACCGGTCACGCGATGTAGGCCAGTCATTGCGCCATCGCGAGGTCCAGGTCCAAGACCACAGGTGATGTAGAGAGCAGATCCAATTCCTACAAGAGTGATTCCAACGAGGTCATAGAGAACTCCTGAAATGAGCGAGTGCTGAAGTGGGAAAATTGAAATACCCACCTGAATAAAAAAAGCAATTAAGAGAATATTTGCGAGCGTTCCGAATCCGGGTTTCTCTCTCAATGGAATCCACACAAGGAGAACACAGAGAGAAATAACAGCTGTAGATATGCCGAGTGGCCAATCCGTTTTCAAAGAGAGGCCCTGTGCAAATACTGTCCATGGAGCATTTCCGACATTGCCTTGCACTAATAAAGAATCACCGAGGCCGAAAATCGCTAGGCCAAAGAAGAGGATTGCTACTCGCTGCGGAGATAGCTGCCAGCGGTGATCTGCACGCCAGGGAGTATGTGGAATCGTCTTATGTGGAGCGATAAACTTCAGCAGTGAGCGCATTCCTGGAGTCTATACTGCGGAGATGTTTATCGGATTAGGCACCGTTATTAATTTAGTTGCGATTGTTATCGGGGCATCAATTGGTATTGCGGTTGGCCATCGTTTGCGCACGCAATCTCAAAAGTCGATTACAGATGTTCTCGGTCTCATCACAATCCTTGGTGCAGTTGGAGCTCTCATTCCACTGTGGTCCCGTGAATTTATTGGTGCGCTTCCTAAGGGATCGCCGCTTCTCGTCATTCTGCTCACAATGCTTTTAGGTGGGTTTATAGGTACAGCACTAAAGTTAGAGAGCCGCCTCGATTTCTTTGGCGAGACTCTCCGCAAGAAATTTAAGGCATCAGCAGATAGCCCGTTTGTTGAAGGTTTTGTCACCGCATCGCTGCTCTTCTTGATCGGCCCCTTGGCAATCTTGGGCAGTATTAGCGATGGAATGTCGCAAGGAATCGATCAGCTCCTCTTGAAATCATCACTCGACTTCTTTGCTGCTATGGCTTTTGCTTCAACGCTTGGGTGGGGAGTCGCAGCTTCGATTATCCCGCTCGGCATCTATCAAGGAGCTTGGACGTTGATCGGATGGCTCGCTGGAAACGTTCTCGATCAATATCAAATCGACGCCATGACGATCTGTGGTGGTTTGATGTTGGTTGGAATCGGCTTGAGACTTCTGGATATTAAGAAGGTTGCAGTTGCCAATCTTTTACCGGCGCTCTTCTTGGCACCAGTCATTGCCACTGTGGTGCACGCTTTCTAACTATTTATCGCCGAAAGGTAGCGGGTCAGTTGAGATATGTCCCGCTCGTGATGCACGTGCTGTTACTTGGCGCATATGGTGGCGCCGACAGAGAACTTCATAGGCAACTTCCTCGCTCTTGCTGACATCACCAACAACTACCTGTTCGCCTTCCGTCACCATCACACCGTTGACGGTACGTGCATTGTGAGTTGCGCGTGAACCACACCAACAGAGCGCCTCTACTTGCAGCGTATTTACTCGATCAGCCAATTCAACGAGACGAGCAGAACCAGGAAAGAGCTTGGTTCTAAAGTCCGCGAGAATCCCAAAGGCATAGACATCAATTCCGAGGCCATCGACAATTCGAGCAAGGCCATCTATCTGATTGGGTTCATAGAATTGAGCCTCATCACAAATAATGTAATCGATGCGCTCACCCATAGAAAGTTTGTCAACGACTAACTTATGAATATCGAAACCCGGAACAACTTCAATGGCAGGGCTTTGAAGACCTAGTCGTGATGAGATGACGCCAGAACCCGCACGGTCATGACTTGTAAAGATCAAACCACCGCGTCCGCGACTCTGGTGGTTATGGGCTGTCTGTAAGGCGAGCGTCGACTTTCCGCTATCCATCGTTCCGCAGTAGTAAATGAGCTCAGCCATGGTGACATCCTGCCACGAGAGCTAGAGAAAATCTCACTTTGAAGCGAAGAGACCGAGCGAAAGCAGAGTGCTGAGTAATTGTGGCTCTACCAATTTAGCTCCACGAACACTGATGTGCGACGCATCACGATAAACCACGACGCCATCGATAACTGCAGGACAAGTCTGCGCGCAGAACCATGAGGTTGGATTTATCTGCTGCCAGCCTGGGGAGAAGATCACCTCTGACGGTTCAGTTGTATTGCACTTATCAATACGCCCCGCAGCAACACAGCTTGGAATATCGCGCAAAGGATGAGGCGTATCTGCAAGATAAATGATGTGTTTAGAGGATCCCTCTAGCGCAGCAAAAGTCTTTGCCTGACCTTCTCTCCACCAATCAGCGCGACTTGTATAACCTGACGGAACTTCAAAGTGTTGCATTCCAATGACAATCACGGCCATTGGCTTGGTCGCTCGAATTCGTTCGATTGAATTCTTGCGCCACTCGGAGCAATCTGCATTCTTATATTCACCAGTCTCAACCTTTACGACAGCAGGTCCAGGACATGCAGATTTAGTCAAAGAGATCAGTTGAAAGTTCTTCTTGTATGCGAGTTCCTCGAGGACCGGCATCCATTGCGCGGCGTGTGAGTCTCCAAAGAGAATAACCTTTGTTGGGCTATCGGGACCGTAAGTGCAATCGCCAGAGAGAGTCTCTCCATTATTGACATGGCAGTCATCGAGGTAGACCTGAGGCTTAGCCATAACCTCTTCAAGCGAGTAGCTCTCACCAGTGCTCAATGTGATTGTGTTGTTAGCACTTGCTGAGATAGCAAGTCCAGTACCAGTCGCGACGATAGAAGCGATCACCGCTCCAGAGATGATTTTCTTTGGAGATAGCGAAATATGTCGAAGCGGTTGTTCGATATATCTGTGAGTCAGATCCGCAAGGAGGAGAGTTCCGATAATCGCCAGACCACGTTCGTAGATATGAAGTCCGCGCCCGAGATACACCATAGGAATAACGAGTAGGGGCCAATGCCACAGATAGAGAGGATAGGAAATCTCTCCGAGCCATTGAGTGAAACGAAGATTGCTGAAGTAGTTGAGAATCCGTGGCCATGAAGAAATTGATGCGATAGCAGCTGCAGTTCCAATTACTGGCGCAATTGCTGCAGTGCCTGGGAATGGAGTTTTATCGGTGTAGAAGAGGGATGCGTAAACAATGAGTGCAAGAGCTGCCCACGGATAGAAGAGCGAGAGTTTGTACTTCTTCGGAATAGCTAGAAGGAGCGCACCGATTCCAAGTTCCCATGCACGAGTCGGCAATGAGTAGAAGGCCCAAATAGGAGAGTGTTCGGTGAGATAGAGACTGAAGAGAAAAGACGCGATAGTGATCAAGCCAATGACTTTGAAGAGGTTCCTACGTCCACCAGCTTTGAATCCGAGTAGAACAATGACGGGCCAGAAGAGATAGAACTGCTCTTCCACAGCGAGGGACCAGAAGTGCACAACAACCGGTGGAATCGCATTGAGGTTCTGGTAATCCATCTGCCAGAAAGCAAAGAGGAAGTTGGAAACATAGATAGCCGCAGCGAAGATGTGCTTGCCGAGTTCTTCTCGCATGGTGCCGGGATACAAGTACCACGAGACAAGTGCAGTAACCATAAGAATTGAAAATGAAGTCGGAAGAAGTCTCTTGATACGTCTGAGATAGAAAGCCTTAAAGTCCAACTCACCGCGTTCTTCAATCTCTCGCACTATTAAACCTGTGATCAAGTAACCAGAGATGACATAGAAGATGTCGACGCCGATATATCCACCACCAACTAAGTTGGCATGGAAGAGAAGTACGAGAATTGCAGCGAGTGCTCGGAGAGCCTGAATCTGAGGAATACGCATTTACTCGGCAACCACCGCGCGAATAGATATATGTGGAAACCTGGCGAGAATGCGTTCACGACCCTGTAGCGCTCGAATTTCATAGAGAACAACTACTTCTGAAATTGATGCACCGAGTTCCTCAATTAATTCAATGGATGCGATCAGCGTCCCGCCAGTCGCAAGTACATCATCAACAAGAAGAACTTCATCACCTGATACGACTGCATCAATATGCGCCTCGATGACATCGGTGCCGTATTCAAGACCATAGCTCTTTGAAATCGTTATGTGGGGGAGCTTTCCAGCCTTGCGCAGTGGCACGAAACCCTTATGAACCTTCGATGCGATTGCAGCGCCCAAGATAAATCCACGAGCTTCAACGCCAACGACATGCGAATATGTGGTTGAGTCTCCTGCGAGTTCATTCGTGACTGCGTCAAAAGCTGCAGCGTTAGAGAGGAGCGGAGTGATGTCCTTGAAGAGAATCCCTGGAGCGGGGAAATCAGGTATATCTCGTATGAGTGCGAGAGCCTGTTGAAGTTGCATACAGCGCTCCATCCTTGTGTCCGAAAGGGGACTTGAACCCCTAATCCCTTGCGAGAACTAGCACCTCAAGCTAGCGCGTCTGCCAATTCCGCCACCCGGACGAGTGTCCCCGCCACGAATAAGCACAGCCTATGTGATGGGGGTGAATTACCTCGGCAAGGATAGCAATGCCTCGCCTCACACGCAAAATAGGGGCACTTGCCCGGTAATGGTAGAGAATGCAGCCATGACCAACGATTTTGCAACGCTAGAAGACGAGACGATCTCAATCTGTCAGGACCTCATTCGTATCCCCTCTGTCAACTATGGAGAAGGTAAAGGCGATGAGAAGGCAGTTGCAGAATACGTCGTTGCATCGCTTGCCGAAGTTGGAATTAGCGCGAAGATTTATGAATCAGCTCCGAATCGTTGCAACGTCATTGCCAATATCGAAGGAGCAGACACAACACGACCAGGACTTGTCGTACACGGACACATCGATGTTGTTCCAGCTAATGCAGATGATTGGAGCGTCGATCCTTTCGGAGCAGTTATCAAGGATGGAATGATTTGGGGACGCGGCGCAGTTGATATGAAGAATGTCGATGCAATGTTGCTCGCAATTGTTCGTCGTTGGGCGCGCTCTGGATACAAGCCACCACGCAATATCGTTCTCGCATTCTTTGCAGATGAAGAAGCTGGAAGCAGCTACGGCTCTCGCTATATGACTGCAAATCATCCTGAAGTTTTCGCAGGTTGCACTGAGGCGATTTCGGAGGTTGGTGGATTCTCAGTGACTGTCGGAGATGGAAAGCGTCTCTACTTTGTAGAGGCTGCACAAAAGGGTATTCACTGGATGAAACTCACCGCCGATGGTCGGGCAGGACATGGTTCAATGATGAACGATGAAAATGCACTGACAGCGCTCTCTGAGGCAGTTGCCAAAATAGGTCGTTTCGAATGGCCACAGCGTTATACCAAGACAGTAAAGCTTCTTTTCAAGCGAATCGCCGAGGCCACTGGCAAGCCCTACGATGAAAATGACCTTCGTCCACTTTTGAAAGAGATCGGACCAACTGCACGCATGATCGGTGCGACGTTGCAGAACACTGCCAATCCAACAATTCTTGAGGCTGGCTACAAAGCCAATGTCATCCCGGGGAGCGCTAGTGCAACAGTAGATGGACGCTTCTTGCCAGGATACGAAGATGAACTCAATAAGACAATTCGCGAAATTGTCGGTCCTGATATTCGCATCGAGACCCTTACCCACGACATCGCCCTAGAGGTTGAATTCGGTGGCCCACTCGTCGAGGCTATGTGTGCCGCCATTGTGCGCGAAGATCCAGAAGGCATTCCTGTTCCTTACACAATGAGCGGTGGAACCGATAACAAAGCACTTTCTGAGCTCGGCATCATCGGATATGGATTTAGCCCACTGCGACTTCCGCCTGATCTCGACTTTATGGCGCTATTTCACGGCGTAGATGAGCGAGTACCGGTCGACGGTTTGAAGTTCGGCGTAAAGGTGCTGAACGACTTCTTAGAAAACTGCTGAGACTTCATCGAGCACTTCTCTAATCTGAGAAGGCAGAACGATTTCTTCGGATGTCAGGATTCCGCGAAGTTGTGCGCCTGTTCGCGCGCCAACTATTGATGATGTAACAAGTGGGTTATCGCGCACCCAAGCAATAGCTACTTCCAGTGGAGCAAATCCCAAACCCTCGGCAGCGACACTGACAGCTTCAACAATTCGCGCGCTGCGTTCATTCATATATGGCTCAACATGTTTGATGAAGTGTGGTGCAGCAGCTCGTGAATCACTTGGAATCCCGTTGCGATACTTTCCTGTCAAAACTCCACGCGCAAGAGGTGCCCAGGCTAGGAAACCAACTGCAAGCTCATCTACACATGGAAGAATTTCGCGTTCTACCTCTCGATTGAGAAGTGAGTACTCATTTTGCAGTGTGATAATAGGCGCTTTCATCCCATGGAGCTCTTGCAATGTAACTGCGCGAGAGCTCTGCCAACCTGAAAAGTTTGATAGACCTACGTAGCGAGCTTTGCCACTTGAATATGCATAATCAAGAACAGAGAGAGTGTCTTCTAGTGGCGTATTGGGATCCCAACCATGAATCTGCCATAAATCGATGTGATCTGTTCCAAGTCGCGAGAGCGACCTATCGAGTTCGTTGATAAGAGACTGTCGTGAGTTGTTGATGACACGTTCACCATTGATGAGCTGGATTCCAGCTTTCGTTGCAATGACTACTTCATCTCGGCTAAAGAGAGTCCCGATCATTCCGCCGATAACACGTTCGGCATCTCCATCACCATAGATAGGTGAGGTATCGAGGAAATTGCCACCGGCATCGATGTAAGCACGGCATTGGTCCGCCGCTTCATGGGTATCTGTATCGCGACCCCATGTCATAGTGCCAAGACCTAGACGTGAAAGCGTCAGTCCGCTCTTACCTGCTCGACGCATTTCCATGAGCGCGACCTTAGCAAGACTGAACCAGAGAAACTGGATAACCTTTGCGCACCGCGTGTTGTCGATTGAGAGGAGGTTTTGGCTGTGAGCACATTCATCTTCTTACGCCATGGTCATTCCGCCGCAAATAAGAGCGGAACTCTCACGGGACAACTTCCTGGAATTGGATTATCGCCCGAAGGTCGCAAGCAGGCCGAGGAGCTCATCTCTCGAATTGGTAAGTCCCGCATCGATTATGTACATATGAGTCCTATTCAACGTTGTCAGTTGACGCTCGATCCTTGGTTGAATTCAAAGAACTCTTCCACACTCACCAAACTCACTATTGATGATGGTTTATCGGAGATCGACTTTGGTGATTGGAGCGGAAAGAAACTTTCTTCTCTACGTCGCCTTCCGCTATGGAAAGCGGTTCAGAGCGCTCCCTCAACTGTGACATTTCCTGGGGGAGAGTCCTTTAAGAAGGCACAGAAGCGTGCTACTCAATCCTTCGAATCCATTCGCGCCATCCGAGGTGACAAGACGCATCTCATCGTTTCGCACTCTGACACCATCAAACTGGTGATTGCGGCTGCGCTCGGCATGAAACTTGATGACTTTCAAAAGCTAGAGATATCACCTGCTAGTTTCACAATCCTTCGCGGTGACTCCAAGAGAGTCTCGCTACTAACAATCAATAACTCCGGATCGCTCTCAGAAATTCTCAAGTAGCCATGATCCGAATCTATAAGGATTTGTCTCGCTTCACTGTAGGCACCATCGGATTGCCAGGTGAGCGCACCTTCTTCATACAGATTCGAAAAGGAACAGAGGTTCTCTCTGCCTCTATTGAGAAGTCACAAGTTGCCGCTATGAGCGAACGAATCCACTACATGCTCAAGGAGATTCGCTTGGCCCACCCGCTGACTGAGCGGCCTGTTCTTATCAGAGACTCTCTGCCGCTTGATACTCCTGTGATGGATGAATTTCGCATTGGTTCTATTGCTATTTTCTACGATGAAAATTCCGAACTTATTCAAATTGATCTTCGAGAACTCAATTTCAACTCTGAAGAAGTTCATGACGAAGAGACATCAGATGATGTTGAGATTCTCCGCATCTTTATTACCGCTACACAGGCACTAATTTTTAGCGACAGGGCTGATCTCGTTGTTGCTGCCGGACGTCAACCATGTCCATTCTGTGGATTGCCGATTGATCCCCAAGGTCATCTTTGTGCACGAGCCAATGGTTATAGACGATGAATCTTCTGCACACTGGTGAAATTAGCGTCGAAGGTCGCCTCGTTGATGCCAGTAATGCAACGCTCTTCGTTTCAATCACAGATGGTTCATCCACCACCAATGCAATCTATAAACCAATTGCAGGGGAGCGTCCTCTATGGGATTTCCCTGATGGCAATCTTGCCTCTCGCGAGAGAGCCGCATACCTGGTAGATCGCGCACTCGCCTTTAATCACATTCCACTCACCATTCTCCGTGATGGACCTTTTGGCCTAGGCATGGTTCAGCAGTGGATTGATGTTGATGAAGATGTCGATCTAGAAGTTTTCTTCCGAGAGGATGATCCACAGCTGCGACAAGTGGCGCTCCTCGATGCGGTTATCAATAACACCGATAGGAAGATTGGTCATCTTCTGCCATCGAAGGATGGACATCTCTACATCTGTGATCACGGAGTAACTTTTCACTCTGACGATAAGTTGCGCACCGTCTTGTGGCAATGGGCAGGCGAACCTTTTACTTCAGAAGAAATCACAGCTCTGCAGAATCTGGCAATGGGGATTGATGGCGATCTTTCAGATGAGTTGCACTCTCTCATCACCGATTATGAAGTATCAGCTCTTCGTTCTCGCATTGATAATCTTTTGAAGACAGCATCTTTCCCGCACCCCAATCCCGAATGGCCTCACATCCCATGGCCACCGTTCTAGCCGCTACTCTTTCCATATGAAATCTTGGGCAACAGTTGCGATTCCGCCACTCGATAAGCGTTTCGTTCTTCCTGAACTCTCATTGTGGGATACAGCGCGTGCTGGAAAATTCCCATTGCCCAACAAGAATCTCTATCGAATCTATGTTTGTGGAATCACTCCCTACGATGCAACCCATCTAGGGCACGCTGCTACCTATCTCACCTTTGATTTGGCTCATCGCTATCTTCGTGCTCGAGGTGCGCAAGTTCGCTTCGTTCAAAACATTACCGATATCGATGACCCTCTGCTTGAGCGCGCAACGCGTGATGGCGTTGATTGGAAGGAACTAGCTCAATCACAGATTGAACTTTTCCGTGGAGATATGGTCAACCTTCACGTTCTTCCGCCAGATCACTACATCGGTGTTGTAGAGGCGATGGATCTCGTCACTTCAGCGATTTCTACTTTGTCTGAACGCGGCAGTACTTACTCGGTCGACAATGATCTCTATTTCTCAGTTCATGCAGATAAAAAGTTTGGATCACGTTCACATCTTGCCCACGAAGAGATGCTCACTATTTTCAAAGAACGCGGGGGAGATCCTCAACGAGAAGGCAAGAAAGACCCGCTCGATGCTCTTCTGTGGCTCTCGCACCGAGAGGGCGAACCTTCTTGGCCAAGTCCTCAGGGAGAAGGCCGACCTGGCTGGCATATTGAATGCTGTGCAATCGCGCTGCACTACTTGCAGCCAGAGGAAGGAGATAGCACTTCAATTGATATTCAAGGCGGTGGAAGCGATTTAGTCTTTCCGCACCACGAGATGTCAGCTTCACAGGGAGAGATTCTTGAGGGACGAGAGTTCGCAAGTCATTATGTGCATGCAGGAATGATTGCTCTCGATGGCGTGAAGATGAGTAAGTCCCTCGGCAATCTCGTCTTTGTTTCGAAGTTGGTTTCCGAAGGCACTGATCCGATGGCTATTCGCTGGGCGCTGATGGAATCTCATTACTCAACCGACCGCTCGTGGTCTACTGAGCTCCTTGCATCCTCAGAAGATTGGATTATTCGGTTACGTCGCGCACTCTCCATGATGGAGACTGCGCCGACGGATTCAGTTATTCAAGATTTAATCAACGCGCAGTCAGATAACCTCGACACTCAGAAATCTCTTGCGATACTCAAAGCATGGGTTGAACACTGCGAAGCAGGTTCAACGGGAGGAAGCGCCGGGGAGCTATCACGAGCAATCGATAGTTTGCTAGGACTTGCTCTCTAGTTCTCGTTTGTATTGTTTTGGCGCCGAAGGAATCTCTCCACTTCACGAGCAAGCTCCTCGCCAGATTCTTCCGAGATCTCAGTAGCATCTTTCGATTCCTCAAGAGTCTTGATGTACTCCTCGATATCTGAATCTTCCTTCACCATCTCGTTGACTGATTTCTCCCATTCTCGAGCTTCTTCATGTAAGTCGCCCTGAGGGAGATTGATCTCTAGGAAATCTTCCAAGCCATTTACCAGCGCAAGAGTTGCCTTGGGGGATGGACTTGCATTTGCGTAATGCGGGACTGCTGCCCATAGTGCAACGGCATCAATTCCACGGCGAACACATCCATCTTGAATTACGGCAAGGATTCCTGTTGGGCCTTCATAACGGCTTACCTCCACGCCAAGACGCGCAGCGATATCAGGATGTGCTCCAGTTCCTGAAACAGGAATTGCGCGAGTGTGTGGAGTGTCAGCCAACATAGAACCAAGTGTGATCACGAGTTCAACTTCCAAATCATCGGCGAGATCAAGTAGCTGGGACGCAAATCCGCGCCATCGCATACTAGGTTCAACTCCACGAACAACTACAAAATCACGTTCACCAGTTGGATTTCGAAGACCAAAAATCTGAACTCCTGGCCAGGTAAGGCTTCGAATCATTGAGTCATCAACAAAGATCAGAGGGCGATTTACTTGGAAATCATAGAAATCTTCTGAATCAACTTCAGCGATGAGCTCTGGCGCAAATTCTGGCGAGTCGCAATCACTGGATAAGGTCGAGAGGAGATGGTTAATAACACCAGTTGCTGCTTCACCGGCATCGCTCCAGCCACCGAATGCAATCACCATGATGGGTGAGCGAAGGCTAGGAATCTGATGAATCTCCATGAGTGACACCTTACGGTAACCTCCTCTCCGTGACGAGTTCTCAGCAATCCCAACGCAAGCGCGATGGCCTTCTTCGTGCCGCAATGCGCGACCGCGTCATCATCGCCGACGGCGCTATGGGAACAATGCTGCAGGCCGCAAATCCAACGCTTGAAGATTTCCAGAACCATGAAGGTTGCAACGAGATTCTCAACATCACTCGGCCTGACATCGTCCGTTCGGTTCACGATGCTTATCTCTCTGTCGGCGTAGATGCGGTTGAGACAAATACCTTTGGCGCAAACTGGGCAAACCTTGCCGAGTACGGAATTGAGGATCGCATCTACGAGCTGGCATTTGCTGGAGCAAAGATCGCACGAGAGGCAGCTGATGCGTTCGCTACTCCAGAGAAGCCGCGTTTCGTTCTAGGCTCACTTGGTCCAGGTACCAAACTTCCTACCCTTGGGCATACGACTTACAGCCATCTCAAAGCTGCCTACAAGATTGCGTCTCAAGGTCTCGTAGATGCTGGCGCCGATGCACTACTCATCGAGACAACTCAAGATCTCCTCCAGGCAAAAGCTGCTGTCAATGGTGCGCGTGAAGTATTGGATGCGCTCGATCGTGATGTAATTTTGATTGCACAAGTCACTGTTGAGACAACAGGCACAATGCTTTTAGGTTCCGAAATCGGGGCGGCGTTGAATGCACTTGAACCGCTAGATATCGATCTCATCGGGTTGAACTGCGCGACTGGTCCAGCCGAAATGTCAGAGCATCTTCGCTATCTCTCCAAGAATGCTCAGGTTGCAATTTCTGTGATGCCCAATGCAGGTCTTCCGATTTTGGGTCCTGATGGTGCGAGTTACCCACTTTCTGCGAATGATCTTGCTGAAGCATTGAGCACCTTTGTCGACGATTATGGACTTTCGCTTATTGGTGGATGTTGTGGAACAACACCAGACCACCTTGCAGCTGTTGTAGAGAAGATTTCAAACCGGACCCCAAAGGTCCGTAACGTTGTGGCGGCTCCGGGAGTTTCATCGCTCTATCAGTATGTGCCTTTCGAGCAAGATGCTTCATATCTTGCCATCGGTGAACGCACCAATGCCAATGGTTCAAAGGCTTTCCGAGAAGCACTAGTCGCCGAAGATTGGCAGAGCTGTGTAGAAATCGCTCGAGATCAAATTCGCGATGGAGCTCATGTTCTCGATTTGAGCGTTGACTACGTTGGCCGCGACGGTGCACGCGATATGCAAGAGATTGCCTCACGTTTTGCAACTGCATCCACGCTTCCAATCATGCTCGATTCCACTGAACCCAATGTTCTCAAAGCTGGACTTGAATCACTTGGCGGCCGCTGCGTTATTAACTCCGTCAACTATGAAGATGGAGATGGACCTACCTCTCGCTTTGCCCGCATCATGCCGCTAGTCAAAGAACATGGATCAGCAGTTGTAGCCCTGACGATTGATGAAGAAGGTCAGGCGCGTACCGCCGAATGGAAGCTCCGTGTTGCGACTCGTCTTATTGAAGATCTCACCTCTAATTGGGGAATAGCTCTTGGCGACATCATGATTGATGCGCTGACATTTCCTATTGCAACAGGACAGGAAGAGACTCGTCGCGACGGACTTGAGACTATCAATGCAATCAAAATTCTTAAAGAGAAGTTTCCAGCGGTACAGACAACACTCGGTGTCAGCAACGTTTCCTTTGGACTCAATCCTGCTGCACGTGTAGTCCTTAACTCTGTCTTCTTACATGAGTGCGCACAGGTTGGACTCACATCTGCGATTGTTCACCCATCGAAGATCATGCCGATTGCTCGTATCGAGCCACGGCAATTAGAAGTTGCGCTCGATCTCATCTATGACCGCCGCACATTCGATGGCGATCAGTGCACCTACGATCCACTATCTGAATTCCTACAGCTCTTCGAAGGCGTCGAACTCGCAGCTTCCCGTCAGACACGTGCAGCAGAACTTGCGGCTCTTCCATTGGAAGAACGCCTACAGCGACGCATTATCGATGGTGAAAAAGTTGGCTTGAGCGATGATCTTGATACAGCAATGGCACAAGGATTGAAGCCCCTTGCGATTATTAATGACCATCTCCTTGAGGGCATGAAGGTGGTTGGCGAACTCTTCGGCAAAGGTGAGATGCAGCTCCCATTCGTTCTTCAGAGCGCAGAAGTCATGAAAACAGCTGTTGCATATCTTGAGCCATTCATGGAGAAGACTGATGAAGGCGGTCGCGGCACTATGTTGCTCGCAACTGTGAAGGGCGATGTTCATGACATCGGAAAGAACCTCGTGGACATTATTCTTTCTAACAACGGCTATCGTGTCGTCAATATTGGTATCAAACAGACCGCTAACCAGATTATCGAAGCAGCACTAGAAAATAACGTTGATGCAGTAGGTATGAGCGGTCTTCTCGTGAAATCAACTGTGGTGATGAAGGAGAATCTCGAAGAGATTACGGCTCGTGGTTTAGACCAGAAGTGGCCGATTGTGCTTGGGGGAGCAGCTCTTACTCGCGCTTTCGTCGAAGAAGATCTCTCATCCATCTTCCCTGGTGAAGTTCGCTATGCACGTGATGCATTTGAAGGACTTCGCCTTATGGATGCAATCATGGCGGTCAAGCGAGGCGAACCAGGCGCAGCCCTTCCAGAATTACGTCAACGTCGAGTAAAGCCAGTCTCTCGTAATGCAGATATCTCTGTCGACGATACGACTCGCAGTGATGTAGCAGTTGATGTCGATATTCCAACTGCACCTTTCTTTGGCTCACGTATCGTCAAGGGAATTCCTCTCGCTGACTATGTCGGAATGCTCGACGAGCGCGCGCTCTTTGTAGGTCAATGGGGCCTCAAAGGCGCACGCGGTGAATACGAGAAGATGGTGGAAGAGGAAGGACGCCCACGTCTTCGCGCACTTCTCAATGAAGTTCAATCAAATGGTTGGCTCGAAGCAGCAGTTGTCTACGGATACTTCCCGTGTGTCAGCGACGGTAATGATCTCGTAATTTTGCATCACGAAGGACCCCTGAAGGGCCAAGAACGCACACGCTTCTCGTTCCCACGTCAACGTCGAGATCGAAGACTCTGCATCTCAGACTTCTTCGCTTCCAAGGATTCAGGTAAGACCGATGTTGTCGCATTCCATGTTGTCACCATGGGAAATACCGTCAGCGAAGCAACCAATAAATTATTTGAAGCGAATAACTATCGCGAGTACCTCGAATTGCACGGTCTCTCGGTTCAACTTACCGAAGCACTTGCCGAACACTGGCATGCTCGCGTCCGCGAAGAATTCTCGGTTCGAGATAAGGATGCGCCTGATCTGCAAGGAATTCTCGACCAGGGTTACCGTGGATCACGCTACTCATTTGGATACCCAGCATGTCCTGATATCGAACAGCAAGTCCAGCTCTGCGAACTTCTAGAACCAGAGCGTATTGGGGTAAAGCTTTCGGAAGAGTTCCAGCTGCATCCAGAGCAATCAACGTCAGCTATCATCGTGCATCATCCAGAGGCGAAATACTTCAACGCAAATTAATTGTGTGCGGGGCAGATGTTCTTAAAAGAACACCAATCACAAAGTCTGCTCTTCTTAGTAGGAAAGAAATCTGTATCGATTGCAGTCAGAATTTCATCGCCGATATTGCGCAAAATGCGCTCGGTAGCCTCTAGTTCTTTCTCGCTAGGCGAACTCTTCACAGTCTTTCCATCACCTAAGTAGAGCAGCTGAAGTAATCGAGGAAGCACGCCTTCGTTGCGCCAATACAGGAGTGCATAGACTCGCAATTGAAAGAGCGCCTTCTCTTCCCATCCAGGTTTAGGCGCCTTTCCAGTTTTGTAATCCACGATCCGCACCTCGCCAGTTGGCGCTACATCTAAACGATCTACATACCCATGGAGATAGATCTGCTCGGTAAAGTTTTTCTCCAAATGAAGCTCGCGGTATGTCGAATCAAAAGAAGTGGGATCTTCCAGTCCAAAATATGTCTGCAAGAGCGATGATGCACGATCCATCCACTCTTGCTGACTTGTAATGAGCTCTACCAACTCTGGTTTCTCTGTCAACTGCTTCTCCCAAGCGACAGGCAGTATTGAGAGTGCACTTTCATGGTTGCGTTCTGCCCGAGGAAGTTCAAAGAGATCCTCTAAAACAGCATGCACCAATTTTCCGCGTTCTGCATCGAGGCTTATCTCCTCAGGGAGATTGAGAATTGCGCGGTATTTATAGAGCTGCGGACAGTTGGTGAAGTCATTGATGCGGCTAGGGGAGAGACGTAACTGGTCCATATCGCGACCTTAACCCGTCATATGTACGTGGTGCGCGTTATCTCGCCTAAGATGCTCCACGTGTCTCAGACTTCTCATAAAGGTAGTGGCTACTTCAAAGCCGGTGATCGGGTTCAACTCACCGATCCCAAAGGAAAGCTTTATAGCTTCACAATTACTCCCGGCAAGGAGTGGCACACACATAAGGGGTGGATTACCCACGATGACCTCATCGGATTACCTGAAGGGTCTGTCGTCAGCACAACAGCTGGCCTGAAGTTCACCGCATTTATTCCGCTGCTTGCAGATTACGTTCTCTCCATGCCGCGTGGCGCCACAATCGTCTATCCCAAGGATGCAGCGATGATCGTTGGTGTGGCTGATATCTATCCGGGCGCTCGAGTGCTCGAAGCCGGCGTTGGAAGCGGCGCACTCACTCTCTCGCTTCTTCGCGCCGTCGGGCGAGATGGTTTTGTTCATAGCGTCGAACGTCGTGATGACTTTGCGAAGATTGCTTCAGCAAATGTTGCTGATTATTTTGGAGAAACACCTAGCAATTGGCAGCTCGATGTCGGCTCAGTTCAGGAACATGAATTTTCTCAAGGATTCGATCGAGTTGTTCTCGACATGTTGGCGCCATGGGAGTGCGTGGCGATGGCTGCCGAAGTTCTTCGCCCAGGTGGTGTCTTCCTCGCTTATGTTGCAACTACAACTCAGCTCTCTGCAGCTGCAGAAGCTCTGAAAGAAGATGGTCGCTTCACCGAACCAGAGAGCTCTGAAACGATGGTTCGTGGTTGGCACCATGAAGGTCTTGCAGTGCGTCCACAGCAGCGCATGATTGGCCATACAGGTTTCCTTATTCAGTCACGACGTATGGCACCAGGAGTTGATGTTCTTCCTCGACGCCGACGTCCAGCAAAGGGCGCATACGGTGTCTCGGAAGAGTGAGAGGTTAGTTAACCTCACGATTGCACTACTTGCTACAAAGAGATATCTCACCAAAGCTGAGATCTTTAAGACGGTTGCTGGGTACTCAGGAGATGCTGAGGCTAAAGATCGCATGTTCGAACGTGATAAGGATGATCTTCGCTCACTCGGTATCAATATTGAGCTCGGAACTTTTGATCCGCTCTTCGAAGACGAGGCAGGTTATCGAATCAAACCCGAAAATTATGCACTTCAATTATCAGATATTGATGCAACTTCCATCGCCCTTCTCTCTCAAGCAAGCAAACTTTGGCGGGAAGCAGCTCTGGGTAGCTCTGCTCAATCCGGGCTTCGCAAATTGAAATCACTCGGAATTGATTCAGATGTCGATGCAATCGTCAATATCACTTCTATTCCTGGCGATATTCCCGAGCAGATTGAAGATCTGATTGAGGCAATCACAGAAAAACGTATTGTGGCTTTTGAATATCGAGGCGAAGACCTCTCTATCTCGCTTCGAACTGTAGAGCCCTACCGACTCTCCAATTCACGTGGGTATTGGTATCTCATCGCTATGGATAAGGACAAGCAAGCGCTTCGTACATTCCGACTAGATCGCTTCGCATCTTCGGTCTCGGCCAAAAGTGGCTCAGGCGCCTTCACTATTGATGTAGAAGCTCTCGATGCCATGGAACTTCTTGAATCAGATGACTTGTCAGTAGCGCGAGTTGCTATCCGAAAAGGAAAGGGTGCCGCCCTTCGCGCACATGCCACCATCAGCGAACTCGATGCAGAATGGGATATAGCTGAAATTCAATACCGAAGTGATGCTCATATTATTCGTGAAGTTCTCTGGGCGGGGGAGAGTGCATACATTCTTGAACCTCTGGATTTACGCGAAGCCATAGTTTCGATTTTGAATAAGGCTGTGGCACAACATGGCTAAGTTAACTGCGCCAATTCAAGAAGTTTCGCGTCTGCTCGATTTAGTTCCTTATCTCTCAACACATTCGCATATCTCTCTCAAAGAGCTTGCTACCGAGTTTGGACTCACTGAGAAAGAGATGGCAAACGAACTCACCGCTCTTTCTATGTGTGGATTGCCTGGATACACGCCATATGAATTGATTGAGATTTTCTTCGACTCTGGTTTTGTGAGTATTAATAACCATGAAGCGCTCGATATTCCTCGAGCTCTCACATCTTTGGAAGTAGCTTCACTTTTGATTGGACTTGAAATCCTTCGCGATAGCGCAACCGAGCAAGATGACCGCGTCATTGCCAAAATCGATAAGCTCATCACGCAATTGCGTAATCTCATTGGTGAGTCCATTGAAGTTCACAACTCAGAGAGCACTGCCCACCTTGCAGCTCTTCATAAAGCAATCGCATCCCGCCAAGTTGTCGAGTTAAACTATCTCTCGCCAGTTCGTGATGAGATAACTGTTCGCACCGTGGATCCACTTGAGGTGAGCGTCGAGAACGGTCACACTTATCTCGTGGCCTTCTGTCACACACAGAATAGTCAGCGCAATTTCCGTCTTGATCGAATTCAATCCTTGAAAATTCTCGAGACGGCAGCGAGCGCCACAAAAATCACAGAGCCGAATCAAGAAGTTGATGAGGTTCTCTTCAAGGTCTCAGGTTCGGAGAGAGCTATTGCCGAGCTTCTCGGAGTATCAGAGATCCCTCGAGGGGGAGAGCTCGCCATAGAAATTTTCTCGCCCCAATGGGTTCGTAGGGCTGTTGCGGCCTATTCTCCGGATTTGGCACTTCTCAAGCCGGCCGAACTGCGCCGGCAAATCTCAGGTGACTTAGCCAATATTCTCGCTCTCTACGCTCCATAGAGCGCTTACTTGCGATAGCGTGTGCCCGTAAAGAACGTACTACTTCACCTCAAGGAGCCACTGACATGCCATTCCTACGCGAGCCAAGCCACATTCTTCTGCTTCTCATCGTCGTCACTGTTCTCTTTGGCGCTAAGCGTCTTCCTGATTCAGCTCGTTCTTTAGGTCGCTCTATGCGTATCTTCAAGTCTGAGATGAAGGAGATGAAGAGCGACGAGCCTGGCGATAAGGGCAAGAGCGAAGACTCTTCAGAGAAGTAATCTCTTATGGCGACCCCAGATGGCGGTCGCATGCCGCTTATCGAACATTTACGCGAGCTGCGCCGACGTGTAGTCAAATCTTCCATCGCAATTATGGTGGGATTTGTATTTGGGTGGGTTCTCTATAACCCGATCATTACCAAATTAGCTGAACCAGTCTGCGACCTTAAGAAGGCTCAACAAGAGGGTGCGACGCACTGTGGCTCGCTCTATATCAATGGTGTTCTCGGTCCACTCAATCTGCAGATCAAGGTCGCTCTCCTTACCGGCGTGATTGTGATGGCACCTATCTGGCTCTATCAACTCTGGGCATTTATCGCTCCAGCACTTCACCGAAAAGAGAAGCGAAATTCGATCGCATTCTTTGCAGCGGCAACTCCATTCTTTGCAGCAGGTGCAACTCTTGGCTACATCATTCTTCCGATTGCTATACGTGTCCTCTTCGGCTTTACTCCAAATGCTCTCTCTAACCTTGTGAAATTCGATGATTACCTTGATTTCGTGCTTCGTATCATTCTTCTCTTCGGCATCGCTTTCGAACTTCCCGTCTTCTTGGTGACATTTAACTTCATCGGTTTTCTGAGCGGCATGGCGATTCTTAAGCCATGGAGAATGTGGATTTTCGGTATCACGCTCTTCATCGCCGGTTTTACGCCAAGCGCAGACCCTCTCTCAATGCTGTTACTTGCAGTGCCGTTGATTGCTCTCTATTTCATGGCGGGCGGAATTGCTCTGCTGAACGATCGCAGACGAGCCAAGAAGTTCAAGGAGAGCGAAGGTGGCGAAGGGGAGATTCTTCCTGCGGCTCCGATTGAGTCTGCGGCTCCTATCGATCAACCAGATACATAAGGAGTTTGTCTTATGTGGCTGATTGCAATCAACCCTCATTCCGGAAATGGAAGAGGGGCTCTTGTTGCATCACATGTTACGACTTTTCTCTCCGCCGCAGGCGTTGATTACCAATCACTTGCCGCAAGTAGTGCAGAAGAACTGACTCGTTTGCTCACCAACGAACTCGATTCATTGAAGTATCAAGGAGTAATTGCAGTAGGTGGGGATGGATTGGCACATCTCGCCTTGCAGGCCTGCGTTCCTCGACACGTTCCCTTTGCGATAGTTCCTGCTGGAACAGGAAATGACTTTGTGCGAACTTTGGGATGGTCACTGACGGAGATTGAACCCTTTCTCACAAGAGTCATCTCGACCGCACCAACCCCTATCGATCTAGGGAATGTAGATTCTGAATGGTTTGGAGCAATCTTGTCGACAGGCTTCGACTCGGTTGTAAACGAACGTGCTAATCAGCTGAGATGGCCTAAAGGTCCTCAGCGTTACAACGTCGCTATTGCACTTGAACTTCCACAATTCACACCAATTGAATATGAAATCACATGTGATGCAAAGACCTTTTCTACGAAAGCCATGTTGGTTGCAGTTGGCAATGGAAAGTCTTATGGCGGTGGCATGAATGTCTGCCCTCAAGCTCAACTTCACGACGGCCTCTTTGATGTTGTCATCCTCGAACCAGTAAGCAAGGTGGAGTTCATTAAAACTTTCCCGAAGGTGTATTCAGGTTCACATATCCATCATCCGCGCGTGCGATCGATGCGAGCAAAAAAGGTCACGATTTCGGCAAATGCTGTCGCTTACGCTGATGGTGAACGGATCGGTCCTGCACCAATTTCGGCAGAATGCGTCAAGGATGCGGGGCTGACATGGGTTCTGTAGAGACACCAGCCGAGCGTTACGCTGCAGCAAAGAAACGCTCGTCACATCCACTGACAAATGACTTCATCGCACAATTTGATTTCGGTTTTGATGAGTTTCAGATAGTCGCCTGTCATGCAGTTGAAGATGGCAGGGGGGTCCTTGTCGCCGCTCCCACCGGTGCTGGAAAGACAGTTGTAGGGGAGTTCGCCGCTTTTAGTTCTCTCGCACGCGGCAAGAAGTGCTTCTACACAACGCCGATAAAGGCGCTTTCAAATCAGAAGTATCACGAGTTTGTTGCGCGCTTTGGTGAAGAGCGGGTTGGGCTCCTTACCGGAGATACCAATATCAATTCTGATGCTGACATCATGGTGATGACTACCGAAGTCTTACGCAATATGTTGTACGCCAATTCGTCGACATTACTTAATCTTGGCGCTGTTGTAATGGACGAGGTTCATTACCTTGCAGATAAATTCCGCGGTGCAGTCTGGGAGGAAGTTCTCATCCACTTGATGGAGAGCGTCCAAGTAATTTCTCTTTCAGCAACAGTAAGTAATGCCGAAGAGTTCGGTGAATGGCTGGGTGAGGTACGTGGCCAGACAGATGTCATTGTCAGCGAAGTTCGCCCTATCCCGTTGTATCAACATGTGTTGATAGGCAATCGACTGATCGATCTCTTCAGCGAACCAGGTCGCGTCAACCCTGAGATTCTTGGGCTCGAACGTCAGGCTCTCAAGCGCGTTCGTACTCCGCGACATCGACGAGATCGTTTCTCCAACGAAGAAGACCGCCTCAGTCGCGATGAGGTGATCGATAAGTTGCAGCGTGAGAATCTCTTGCCAGCGATTACCTTCATCTTCTCGCGTGCAGGATGTGACGCGGCGGTGAAGCAGTGTCTTCAAGCAGGAATCAAGCTGACCAATGCGGAAGAGCGGCTAGCGATTATCAATACCGCAACTGCCTACACTCAGAATATCGCCGAAGAAGATCTTGAGGTTCTTGGCTATCGTGAATGGCTATTGGCGCTTGAGCGCGGTATTGCCGCACACCATGCTGGCTTACTTCCAAGCTTTAAGGGGGCAGTGGAAGATCTCTTCAAGCGAGGATTAGTGAAAGCAGTCTTTGCCACAGAGACTCTTGCACTGGGAATCAACATGCCAGCGCGAACCGTAGTGTTAGAGAAGCTCACTAAGTGGAATGGTGAAGGCCACGTTTCAATCACACCAGGGGAGTACACGCAGCTCACAGGTCGAGCCGGTCGTCGAGGAATCGACATTGAAGGAAACGCAGTCGTCTTATGGTCACCTACAGTTGATTCAGCAACTGCCGCCGGTCTTGCATCAACACGTACATATCCATTGAGATCTTCTTTCACGCCTTCATACAACATGTCCATCAACCTCATTGCGCGATTTGGTCGCGAGCGAGCACGAACCAGTCTTGAATCATCCTTTGCTCAATTTCAGGCGGACCGCGCTGTAGTCGGACTTGTGAAGCAGATTCGTAAGAATGACATTGCAGCAAAAGAGCAGCTAGAGATGGCTGTATGTCATCTCGGTAACTTTGAAGAGTATGCAAGCATCCGTATGGAGATTAAAGATACCGAACGACTTCTTAGTAAACGAGATGGCCGACGTACTTTTGATAATCGTCAACGCCAGCATATGGAGAATGAACTCGATAAATTGCGACGTCAGTTGCGTCAACATGAGTGCCACTCTTGTAATGATCGTGAAACTCATGCGAGATTCGCTGAACGTGCAGCACGCCTCAATCGTGAATCAGCTGGTTTGCGCGAACGCGTAGAAAATCGAACACACGTTATCGCGAAGACTTTCGATCGCATCTGTGATGTTTTGAATCACCTGGGATATATCGAAGGTGAAAAACCGCTTGAACAAGGCAAGATCCTTGCGAAGATTTATGCTGAATCAGATCTCTTGTTGACAGAAACGATCCGTAACGGTGTATTGGACAATCTCGCCGCTCCCGAACTTGTATCTGTTGTATCAACTGTTATCTATGAAAGCCGTGGCAGCGAAAACTATTCACCAAAAATGCCTCATCAAAACGTCGCCAATGCCCTCGCATCCATTGCTTCCATCTGGAGTCAACTAGAAGATATCGAGGAAGACTTTGGTGTTCAGACACAGAAAGAGCCAGACTTTGGATTCTGTTACGCCTCATACCGATGGGCCAGTGGACACTCGTTGAGCAGCGTACTGAAGGGCAGTGATATGACTGTCGGAGATTTCGTTCGTAATATGAAACAGCTCATCGATTTGCTAACCCAGATTTCTGGAGCTTCCGATAAATTGCGACCTCAATGTAAAGAGGCAATCAAACGAATCGACAGGGGAGTGGTCTCGTATATGGTGAGCGAACTATGACCCTCATGCTTCTCGACAGCGCATCTCTTTGGTATCGCGCCTATTATGGAATGCCAGACACTTTGCTCTCACCAACCGGCATGCCTGTCAATGCCATTCGAGGCTACCTCGATATGACAGCTCGATTGGTTTCTATGTATTCGCCAAATCGCTTAGTTGCTTGTATTGAAGGGGATTGGCGACCTTCATGGCGCGTTGATCTCTGGCCTGATTACAAGGCAAATCGCCTTGAGGCAGATAGCGATGAAGAGGAAGAGCCAGAGACTCTTACGCCACAGATTCCAGTTCTGCTTGATCTCATAGATGCCTTCGGAATTCCTATGGTTGGCGTCGATGATTACGAGGCCGACGATGTCATGGCAACTTTTGCAACAAACGAAAAGGGTCCAATTCGTGTTGTCACAGGTGATCGCGATCTCTTCCAGCTTGTCGACGATAAGCGAGATATCAAGATTGTCTATCTCGCAAAGGGAATTACCAATCACGATTTAGTTGATACGAAATTTGTTGCAGATAAGTACGGAATTCCAGGGGATCGCTACGCGCTCTTTGCGATGTTTCGCGGTGATCCTTCCGATGGTCTACCTGGTGTCAAAGGAATCGGCGAGAAAGGTGCCGCTCTCATTGCAAACCATTTTGCCACCACGGATGAAGCACTCGCTGCCGCTCAAGCCGGGCACGAAGCTCTACCTGCTGCGCTTGCTAAAAAGATCATCGCAGGGGAGGAGTACCTCAAAATAGCTCCAACTCTCGTACATTGCGCAAGAGATGTCGCATTGCCCTCTATGGATATCGCAATGCCGAAGAAGCCCACAGATCTCTCTCAGATTTACCAGATGAAGGAAGAGTACGGTCTTGGCGCAAGCGTTGATCGTCTGATTTCTGCTCTCGGTTGGTAATGAAAGGCTTACTTCTCACCTCTCTTGCAGCGCTTCTTTACGCCTTAAGTTTTGAACCTGTTGCAATCTGGTTCTTTGCACCGATTGCGTACGCACTTCTTTTCTGGGTTCTTAATCATTTCCAGCGCAAAATAGTTCACGTTTCCCTCTTCGCTTTTCTATCAAATCTGGTGATTCTCTCGTGGACCAATTCATTTGTTGGATCGATTCCATGGATTCTTCTCTCTCTGCTTCAAATTATCTATCTTCTTCCCTTAGGGTTCTTCGCTAGAAAATCCAGAAGCGCTCCACTCTTCATCTTCTTGGTTTTGCTGAGCGAATCTCTCAAGTCACGAATCCCTTTCGGAGGTTTCGCCTGGACTCGAATCGCATTCTCACAAATCAACTCTCCATACTCTCCGCTTGTGAGTGTGGTTGGTATTACCGCGCTTTCGGGAATAACTCTTCTGGTCTCATATCTTCTTCTTCATCCCAATAGAAGAATTGCGCTCTTGCTCTTTACTTTGTTCGTGGCCTCGCAATTAGCGCCTACTAGCTCACACTCCGTCGATTCGCTCAATGTTTTAGCGATACAAGGGGGAGTGCCTGAAAGGGGTTTGAATTTCAATGCCCGAGCACAGGCTGTGCTGGATCTCCATATTAAAACGTCTTTACGTGATCGAGACGGTAGTGAGGATTTGATCATCTGGCCTGAAAATGCGATAGATGTGGATCCACTAAAGAACATCGTCGCGGAGAGAAAGTTAAATGGATTAATTGAAACTATTGATGCAGAGCTTCTAGCGGGAGCGATAGTGCAAGAGGCAGGTCTACGTAATGCGGCCATCCTCTTTGATAACTCTGGCGGTGCAAAAAGCATCTACATCAAACGAAAACTCACGCCATTTGGTGAGTACATTCCCCTCAGACCGATTGCTGAATTTATTTCTCCTTATGCAGAAGATGTCACCGATTTCACCGCTGGGAAGAAACGTGTAATCCATGAGGTACAAGGTCATCAGATTGGTTCGGTTATTTGTTACGAAATTCTCACCGATGGCCTAGTTAGAGATATCGCATCATCTTCAGATCTACTTGTCGTTCATACAAACAGTGCAACTTTCTCCGGTAGCTCGGAAGGTATGCAGCAATTGGCCATCACGCGTCTGCGAGCTATCGAAAGTGGTAAATCGATTATCAGCGTATCGACGACTGGTCCATCTGCAATTGTGAACCCCAGGGGAGAGGTGCTTCAACTGCTAAAAGATGGCGAGATCGGATCCTTGAAGGCACGCGTTCCGCTCATATCAACTGGAACAATTGCAACGCGCCTAGGGGGATGGCTCGAAGTTGCTGTATTACTATTGGCAGGGTTCTTTACGTTCGCGTCTTTGAGAAGAGAGAGATATTCGTTGTGAAACCAGTCATTCTGATTCCTACCTACAACGAAGCAATAGCGATTGTCGAACTCCTCCAATCTTTATCTACTTTACATAATCAACGCGACTTCGATGTCATCGTTCTCGACGATAACTCTCCAGATCAGACCGCCGATATTGTCGATAATCTGCAATATCCTTGGGTTCGAGTATTACGGCGCCCTAAAAAAGCTGGATTAGGTGCTGCCTACCGTGCAGGCTTTGCTGAAGTTCTCAAGAGTGATACATACACACATGTCATCACCATGGATGCCGACGGTTCACATCGAGTTGAAGATTTGCCAGCGATGATGGATGCCCAGCATTCCTCTGAATTGTCGATAACTCTAGGAACTCGCTGGATCGCCGGCGGATCTGTCGTTAATTGGCCGTTAACTCGCCAATTACTATCCCGTGCAGGCACTGCATATGCCCGAATAGCTCTAAGGATTCCTTTACACGACCTCACAGGTGGTTTTCGAATCTACTCGGTCGCTCTACTGAGAAAACTCAACTTAACTCAAATGACAGCAACTGGATATTGCTTTCAGATCGAAATGGCAATGGCCAGTGACCTAGCTGGTGCATCGAAATGTGAAGTACCGATTACCTTTGTAGAACGCATCAATGGCGTCTCCAAGATGAGTCGAGCGATCGTTATTGAGGCGCTATGGCAGACAACGCTCTGGGGGCTCTCTCGTGCGTTGAAACCTAATGCCGATAAGTTACATTATGTAAAGTTAGAGTAATCTGACCCTTCCCTCATTTATGCGAAGTCGCTGATGGGTGCACAGGAGCAGACAAGGTTTCGATCACCATGTGCGCCGTCGATACGAGAAACTGGTGGCCAATACTTCATTCGCGAACCGATGATTTCGCCGCTGACAAAGCCATCCAGGGGCGTTGGATAGCCCCCCTTCTCTCTAGGGTAAGCCCTATCCCAACCGGTAGAGGTCACTGAGAGGGCGGTATGAGGCGCGTGGCGGAGCGCTGATGACTCAATGGCCACCGTGCCATCTATGACTTCCTGAATCTCGGCCCGGATGGAAATCATCGCATCTATAAAGCGATGGATCTCAGCCATATCCTCAGATTCAGTTGGTTCAATCATTAGAGTTCCGGCTACTGGGAAGGACATCGTTGGCGCATGGAATCCATAATCCATCAATCGCTTAGCAATGTCATCGACCGTAACGCCAGATTCCTTGGTAAGGCCACGAATATCCAAGATGCATTCATGAGCAACTCGACCATTAGCACCTGTGTAGAGAACTGGATATGAATCTGCAAGGCGGGCTGCCATGTAGTTAGCAGAGAGAATCGCAACCTGTGTCGAGTGCGTTAATCCTTGACCACCAAGCAGACGAATGTATGCCCATGAAATCGGCAAGATACTTGCTGATCCAAATGGTGCAGCCGAAATTGGACCAGGACCTGTTGCAGGTCCGGCAAGTTGATCAAGTGGATGGTTTGGCAAGAACGGTGCAAGGTGAGCGCGAGCAATTACTGGCCCTACTCCTGGTCCCCCGCCACCATGTGGAATAGCAAATGTCTTATGGAGATTGAGATGCGAAACATCTGCCCCAAACTTTCCTGGCTGAGCAAGTCCTACGAGAGCGTTGAGGTTGGCACCATCGACGTAGACCTGTCCCCCTGCATCATGAACAAGACTACAAATTTCAGAGACGGCAGTTTCAAAGACTCCATGTGTTGATGGATATGTGATCATCAAAGCTGCAAGTGCATCAGCATGTATAGCAATCTTCGCCTTCAAATCTTCGACTGAAACGTTGCCATTGTCATCACACTCGATAACAACAACCTTCATTCCTGCCATAACAGCAGATGCTGCGTTGGTGCCGTGTGCACTGGAAGGGATTAAGCAGATATTGCGAGCTGAATCGCCGCGTGAATCGTGATAGTTGCGGATTGCAAGAAGTCCTGCGAATTCTCCTTGGCTACCAGCATTAGGCTGCAATGAAACTGCGTCATAGCCCGTAATTGCAACGAGCCAATCAGAGAGCTGTTGAATCAGTTTGCGAGAGCCTTGATTTTGCTCTGCTGGAGCAAATGGGTGCAGCGAAGCAAACTCTGGCCAGGTGACCGCTTCCATCTCTGTTACAGAGTTGAGCTTCATTGTGCAAGAACCCAATGGAATCATTGTGCGATCTAGTGCCAGGTCGCGATCTGCAAGGTTTCGCAGGTAGCGCATCATTCCAGTTTCACTATGGTTTGTGTTGAAGACTGGATGCGTGAGATAGCTGGAAGTGCGAACAACAGATTGAGGAAGGCTCTCCCCTGGTGCATCAGCAAAGCCGAGAATCGAGAGCACGTCGGCAAAAGTTTCTTCCGTACTCTCTTCATCGAAGGAGACTCGAATTTGAGTTTGATTTACACGTGCAAAGTTAATCCTTTTAGCTGCTGCCGCCTCATGCACAGCCGTAGCATCTTTTACATCGATTGTGACAGTGTCGAATACAACTTTGTTGCGTGAACCAGATGTCTTGCGTAGACGAGATGCAAAGTCATTAACGCGAAGAGCAATCGAACGAAGTCCAGCTGGTCCGTGATACATCGCATAGAAGGCGCTCATATTTGCGAGCAGCACCTGTGCAGTACAGATATTTGATGTCGCTTTATCGCGACGAATATGTTGTTCACGTGTTTGAAGTGCGAGACGGAAGGCAGGCTTTCCTGTCGCATCAATACTCTGTCCTACGAGACGACCCGGCATAGATCTTTCAAGACCGTTACGAACAGCCAGGAAACCTGCATGAGGTCCACCAAATCCCATCGGTACACCAAAACGCTGCGATGTTCCAACAGCGATATCTGCACCCCACTCCCCTGGCGCTTTGATTAATGTCAACGCAAGTAAATCAGTCGCAGCAATTACGAGCGCATCACGTGAATGTGCGTACTCAGCGAACTTTGAATAATCGATAATCTCGCCGGTGGTGTCTGGATATTGAACGAGCGCACCGAAGAACTCACCGTCATAGCCGTCACGTGCAACATGACCTGAATCCACTTCAATAACTGTGATGCCAAGTGGCTTAGCACGTGTAAGGACTACTGCTTTTGTCTGTGGATGCACATGCTCTTCAATAAGAAAGACGGCATCATCGCTAAGTTTTGATGCGCGGCGGGCAAGTGTCATCGCCTCCGCTGCAGCAGTTCCTTCATCGAGCATGGAAGCGTTAGAGATATCAAGACCGGTGAGCTCGCAGACCATTGTCTGGAATGCAAAGAGAGCTTCAAGGCGCCCTTGCGAAATTTCTGGTTGGTATGGCGTGTATGCGGTATACCAAGATGGATTCTCTAGAACATTTCGTTTGATTACAGGTGGAACGATGGTTCCGTAATATCCAGTTCCGATAAGTGAACGGAAGACCTTGTTCTCGGATGCAATTTCGCGAAGTTCAGCAATGACATCTACTTCACTCTTGCCCTCCCCTAGAGCAGACTCAATGACTCCATTGATTGCAATGTTGGATGGAACGACATCTGCTATAAAGGTGGTGAGATCTTTGTAACCAAGGGCTGCTAACATTGTGGCTTCGTCGGTATGAGTTGGCCCAATATGACGATCTTCAAATGTACGGCTCACAGCGCAACCCCACTAACGATTTGAATAAGTGGGTGCAATATATTGTGAGTTAAGCCCCTTTAGCCTTACGACGGAGCGAGAGTTCATCGTTACCTTCGCCACCCACGATTTCGCCGTTAAACTCTCCAGCCAAGGTTGAGAGTGATCCCTCGACTTCATGCCAAACTTTTCCAACTGCGATGCCAAAGACGCCTTGTCCGCCCATCAAAAGATCGACGATTTCATCAGGGCTTGAGCATTCATAGATAGATGCGCCATCGCTCATGAGTGTGATGCGCTCGAGTTCTGTCACGCCACGACCACGCAGGTGATCGACCGCTGTGCGAATATTTTGAAGTGAGACTCCTGCATCAAGAAGGCGTTTTACAATTTTAAGAACCAGAATGTCGCGGAACCCATAGAGGCGTGCACTTCCAGAACCATGAGCAGTGCGAATGGATGGTTCGACCAATCCAGTGCGCGCCCAGTAATCGAGCTGGCGATATGTAATACCTGCAGCAGAGCATGCGGTAGCGCCGCGATAGCCGATCTGAAGTTCTTGTTCTGTCACGAGAGGGGGCTCGCCTTCTAAAGGAATATTCCAAGGGGGTGGAATGGCATAAGCGTACTTCTGCCCTCTGCCTGGCCCTGGGAGCGACACGCTCGAAACCTCTAGTTGAGGTTTACAGTTATGAGCGTTATTTAGGCGAAATCCTCGGGGTTGATGTGGTCCAGGAACTCCCGGAAAGCCTCGACTTCCTGCTCGCTCTCCCCTGCTGCGGCAGCTGGAATCTGGATTCCGGCGCTCGCCAGGAGATCTTGGTCGACCAAAATATTTGTCTTGGTACGCAGAGCGATCGCAATCGCATCAGATGGACGTGCCGAAAGGGGAACGAGCGGGCCTTCAGCGCTGCGCATCTGGAGTTCTGCGTAGAAGATTCCATCTCGCATCTCAGTGATGTGGACTGCAGTCAGCGTCACACCTGTTGTCTCCAGAATATCCACGAATAGATCGTGAGTCAGTGGACGCGATGGACGAAGGTCTTGTTGAGCAAAGGCGATAGCTGTTGCCTCAACCGAACCAACCCAGATAGGAAGGAAGGTCGTTCCTTCCATCTCTTTGAGGAGAACGATTGGTTGGTTAGAGGGCATCTCAATACGGACGCCAACTACCTCAACCAGAGTAAACATTTAGCGTGGACGGTTAAGTCCGCTGCGCACGAGTGATGCATGGAGACGCACTGAGAGGGCTGCGATCTCCTTCTGCACTTCTTCTGCACGGGCTTTTGCTTCAGATGACTTTTGACGCGTGAAAGGTGTGATGACTTGTTCAATCAAACCAATCTCGCGATCTGCAGCTGTCTTAAATGAGCGCAAGTGACGCGCTTCGATTCCGAAAGATGCCATCTCAGCAACAGCCTTAGCAACTGAAAGAGCGTCAGCATCGTAGTGACGTCCACGAAGTGTGATGAGGCCAAATGACTCAAGCTCGAGGAGCTGTGAATCCTCAAGACCTGATGCATTGATGAGTTCATCACGAGAGAGACGCATCTCTGACTGCTCGCCGAATGTCGATGGCGCGATCTCGCCATCGACGGTAGCTAAACCAAGTGTTGGACGTGGAACTGCAATACCCTGTGGAGTCGGAGTTAATCCGCGATCAAGGGCATCAAGATTTTCTTTAATAACCTTGAGCGGCAAGTACTGATCGCGCTGAGCAAGAAGTACGTAGCGAAGGCGCTCGAGATCATTGCTTGTAAATTTGCGATAGCCGGAAGGTGTGCGCTGTGGCTCGATGAGTCCCTCTGACTCAAGGAAGCGAATCTTTGAGATGGTGATATCAGGGAAATCGCCACGTAACTTTGTTAATACTTCGCCGATACTTAAATAGGCACGTGCTGGAACGCTCACTTACTTCTCCCCTGATGTTGATGTGCTGCCAATAAAGAGCATATGGAATTTGCCGATTTGAATCTCATCGCCAGTCGTGAGCCGGTGAGATGAAGTTTGTACATTGTTGATATAAGAACCATTGAGGCTTCCAGAATCAGCGAACACAAATCCTGAACCATCGCGCTTAATGGTTGCGTGAGTGCGAGAGACGGTGACATCATCGAGAAAAATATCGCTCGAAGGTGCTCGTCCAATTGTTGAACCTTCTGGCGTAATCAGAAAACGAGCACCTCGTGATGGTCCGCGATGGATAAAGACCATCGCGTTCTCGCCAGTTCCGTTCATGACGCCTTGGAGAACCTCTTGCTCTTCGGCACTTGACTCTGCAATGAGCTTTTCGATCAGTGCAACTGGGGAAGAATCTGCAACAGATCGGACTCCGAGATGGAGGGTGGTAGTTGCCTCATGGGATGGGACTGCCTTCTCCATGGATACTCCCCTCGTGAACCTCTTGCGCAGTGAAACCTAGTAAAACTGGCTTACCTTCAACTTGAGGCTGACACTAGAGAGTTGTTGAAAAATTATCAAGCTGGTGTCAGCTTGTGATATTTCCATATTCCGCCGCGCTCAAAAGCGCTGCTGGCTCTCCGCTAATTGATATTTCAGCTAACCAGCCGGCGCCATACGGATCAGAGTTGACAAGCTCGGGATTATTGACAAGTGCATCATTAACCGCGACGACCGTGCCAGTTACTGGTGAAAAAATCTCAGAGACTGACTTTGTTGATTCAACTTCGCCGCAGACCTTGTCGGCTGTTACTGCTTCACCGACCTTTGGCATCTGAACATAAACGATGTCGCCAAGTGCTCCTTGAGCAAAATCCGTGATGCCCATACGGATTGTTCCTGCAGTTGCAGTCGGCGCAACCCACTCGTGCTCTTTTGTATATTGAAGCTCAGCAGGAATCTGTGACATGACGTCCTCTTCTATTTTTTCTCTATCCTTATTGGATAGAGATGATGCGATCAGATGGCCGCACTCTAATACTTTTCATTGCGCTGCGGAAATATGAAACACCTGTAAAGAGGTAGAGCGCAATCCCCCAGATTGCAAAGGCCCAGCCAAAGATGAACGCCGTTGTGCCGACCCACGAAGTATCGAGGGCAAGGAGCAGAAGGGGGAATGCATAGAGCAGATTGAAGGTTGCGGCTTTACCTATATATGTCACCTTCAGTGGAGGTAGACCTTTACGGGTAAGGGCAATGGTGACTAGGCCAAGAATCAGATCGCGTCCAAGAAGAAGGAGAATCGACCATAACGGTAGAGCCTCACGCATGTACAAGACGATGAGCGTTGCCAGGATGTAGATACGGTCAATAGCAGGATCTGCGAGTTCGCCGAATCGTGAAGTCTGGTTCCACATCCGAGCGAGTTTTCCATCGAGATAGTCAGTCACCCCGCCTATTGCCAGGACGAGAATAGCCCAGCCATCAGCGTGGAGGTCGAGTGCGAGCCAGATAAAGAGCGGGACTCCAAGGCCGCGAAGCGCTGTCAGGCCATTGGGGATCGTCAGGTACTGCTTCACTCTTTTTCGCGCTCCTTGACTCGGATCGCAACTTGTACAGGAGTGCCAGGGAAACCGAACTCTTCCCGGAGGCGGCGCTCGATAAATCGACGGTAGGACGCTTCGATCCAGCCTGATGAGAAGACCACGAACTTAGGAGGCGCAATACCTGCCTGCGTTGCGTAGTACACCTTAGGTTGCTTTCCACCGCGAACAGGCGGAGGTGTCGCTCCGATAAGGGCGCCGAGGAATGAGTTGAGCTTTGAGGTTGGAACGCGCTTCTCCCATGATGAGAGCGCGGTGCGAAGAGCGGGTGCCAAGCGGTCTCTATGCCAGCCCGTCTTGGCAGCGACATTGACGCGCTGAACCCACTCGATATGTCCGAGGTGGCGGTCGAGTTCCTTCTCTAACTGGTCTCGACGATCTTCATCGACAAGGTCCCACTTATTTAATACCAGAACCATCGCTTTACCTGAATCTTCCACCATAGAGATGATGCGCAGATCTTGTTCAGAGATTGGAACTGATGCATCGAGAACAAGTGCAACACATTCAGAACGCTCGAGCGCTGTCTGCGTGCGAAGCGTTGCGTAGTAATCAGTACCGCTTGCTTGATTAGCGCGCTTTTTGATTCCCGCAGTATCAACGAATCGCCATACCTGACCACCAATTTCAATCAGTGAGTCAACTGGATCACGAGTTGTTCCTGCTACATCATCAACGATCGAACGGTTTTCACCAGCCAGAGCATTGAGCAAACTTGATTTACCAACATTAGGTCGACCAATCAAAGCGATACGACGATAACCATCTTGGGTTTGTGCACGACCAACTTCTGGAAGTGATTTCACAATTGCGTCGAGGAGATCACCTGAACCACGACCATGAAGACCAGAAACGAAATGTGGTTCGCCAAGTCCAAGATTCCACAGCGCATGCGCATCTGCTTCATCATTATCACCATCAACTTTGTTGGCAATCAAAATTGTTGGCTTTTTCGCTTTGCGAAGCTCTTGCACCATGACATCGTCTTCATCAAGCGCACCTACCTGTGCATCAACAACAAAGGCGAGAATGTCTGCCTCTTCCATTGCAAGTTCTGCGCCTGCAGAGATAGCAATCGAAATTCCATCTGGACGAGATTCCCATCCACCGGTATCCATCACAATAAAACGACGACCGCCCCATTCACATTCGTACTGAACACGATCGCGAGTAACGCCAGGAGTGTCTTCAACAATTGCTTCACGGCGACCGATGAAACGGTTGATCAAAGTAGATTTACCAACGTTAGGTCGTCCAAGAATTGCAACAATAGGAAGACCGAGCAAAGAACGCTCGACGAGAAGTTCCCAGACGCGTTCGATTGTCTCTTCAAGATTAAGTTCAGTGCTATCGATATGCACTGCATCTGAAGCCATAGCTAAAGGGCTTGTTTTACGTGAAGAATCGAGCTCATCACGCGAGGTGAGTGACTCCGCGACAGTCTCAGTAGAAATAGTCGCATCTGCAATTTCATTTTCGCGGCGCGAAGTTCGAGCATCAATATCTGCTGTCAGGTAAACCTTAAGCGCTGCATCAGGACAGACAACGGTTCCGATATCTCGACCTTCTACAACTATTCCGCGTTCGCATGAATCAATGATGGAACGCTGGAGAAGCAGCAACTCTGCACGAATCTCGGGATCGGCTGCAACGATTGAAACTTTATTTGTAACATTGAGAGTACGAATCTCTTCTGAGACATCCCGCTCCCCCAAGAAAATCTTTGGGCTCTTGGGATCTGCGTGAAATGAAATTCGATTGACGGAAAGATGAGCCAAAATATCTTTCGCAACATCGCTTTTTATTTCGAGTGCAACTAGCGCGACTGCGCGATAGAGCGCGCCGGTATCAAGGTAATTCCATCCAGCGCGAGTTGCGATTCCTTTTGAGGTCGACGACTTACCAGCTCCGCTTGGGCCATCAAGTGCAACAACAATCATGTTTAACCCAAACCTTTCTCTTTACTTGTCGACTTATTTACACATCTATTGTCTCGCACTAATAGCGAAGGAGTCACCACTTAACGAGGCGAATGAGCGCTCCATCCTTGAGCTAAGAGATGGCGATACAACTTCTCTGCATCATCTTTAGATAGCGCGAGAGTAATTAACCCTGTGTACTGCTCTGGTGAGTGTTCGATAGTGAGATCTTCAACGTTGACTTGTGCACTTGCACATTCATCGAAGAGAGCTGCTAATTGACCGGGCTTATCTTCAATCACAACCGGCAAGAAGGTGTAGTTGCGAGCAACACCTCCATGCTTGCCAGGAATCATCGAACGACCGCGGTTTCCGCTCTTGATAAATTCTTCAACTTCGTTCTGCGATGAGAGTGATAGCTGAAGGTTTTTAAGATCTTCAATCACCGCATCTAAAAGAGGTGTGAGAGCCTCTTGATTTGCGACAAGAATCTCTCTCCATAAGACCGGGTTAGATCCTGCGATTCGGGTTGTATCTCGCAGTCCTGTTCCGGCTAAGTCGAGCCACTGGGCCGGCGCTCCCTCAAGGGTGGCAGCCAAAGCTGAGCTCATAATCTGTGGAAGGTGCGAGACGAGAGCAACTGCGCGATCATGTTCTGCGGCCGGCATATCAATCAGGTGCGCGCCGCAGATTTCAATGATCTCCCGACCGGCTTCCAGAAGTTCTGTTCGGACCCCGCGAGAATCAATAATCCAAGGGCGACCCTGAAATAGATCTGCTCGAGCTGACTCAGCTCCCCCAACTTCACGGCCCGCCATTGGATGGCTCGGTAGAAAGTAAGACATATCAAGGTCTAGAGCTGAAACCTCAAGTATAGGCTTAACTTTTACTGAGCTGATATCTATAAATCCTAAGTTGAGACCTTGTTGAATCTCGCTCTTAATGACCTCTGAAACTGTAGAAAGTGGCGAGGCAACGAGAGTGACCTCGCTCTTCTCCGAGGGGATGGATCCCATCAGATCTTGAGCTAACTTTGCAGCGGCAGGATCGATATCGACCATGGTGACGCTGATGCCCTTAGCTGTGAGCGCTAGGCCGATAGATGAGCCAATGAGTCCAGAGCCAACGATACGTACGTGGGTAAGTGCCATGGAATCTCGCCCTTATTGAGCGATATCTCGGCGGAGCGCCTTGGCTCCAGCTAGGTAGATATGTGAAATTTCGCCTGCGCTCCGACTGGTTTCTACCGTCGCCATGGCTCGAATTATGCGTGGAAGAGCACCCGCAACGTCGATTTCAACGGCACAGAGAAGAGGGGTTGCCTCAAAGCCAACCTCTCGGGCAGCTGCAGCTGGAAAGGCAGCTGTTAAATCAGGGGTAGCGGTCAGTAGCACGGAGATGACATCTGCCACCGGAAGGTCATTGGCCTTGAGGATCTCTGAGAGGAGCTCCTTAGTTCCAGCGACAATGGCTTCGGCGGTATTCGCCTCAACCTGTATTGCTCCACGGATAGCGCGTACTGACATGTCCAAATCATACCCTCCTTCACTCTCCACGCTTATATATTTATAGCGTTTTGACGCTAAATCTATAAATGGCTTCCGACCGTTCCAACGTTCTCTAGATGCCGCGTTCGGAGATCTCCTCAAAAAGCAACCTTTGCAGAATGTCGATAAACCACTTTTTCTTCTATAAATTTACGCTCACGAATATCGATAAATATCTATTTGCACTACATCCAATACTAAATATAGATAAAAAGACTTATTGCTATATTGATTGAGTATCGATTTATTACTTTAAATCTAAAGCTTTTTGCAAACTTAGCAATTCACCGTCATTGAGATCGCGCCATCTTCCCTCGAGAGTTTCCCCCAAAGAGATAGGGCCGAACTTGGTACGGATCAAGCGGATGACCTCTACCCCGATCGCCTCCATGAGACGGCGGATAATGTGATATCTACCCTCATGGATTGTGACTTCTAGCCACGTTGGGGAGAGCTGCTTGTAGTCCAAAACGCGAGCCATACCATCCTCAAGTTCAACGCCATTTCGCAAGGTCTTTTCAACCCCCTGAGGCAAGGTTCCATCAAATTCGATGATGTAGGTCTTCTCTAGTCCATAGGAAGGGTGGGTCGCCCGGAAGGTTAAATCGCCATCATTTGTCAGCAAAATGAGACCTTCTGAATCCTTATCGAGGCGCCCCACGTGGAAGAGGCGCTCGGTACGCAAATCGATAAAGTCAGCCAAAGATGGACGTCCATCTGGGTCATACATGGTAGACAAAACACCTCTTGGTTTATGAAGTGCAAGATAAGTCTTAGTCAATTGTTGCGTTATTGTCTCACTATCAACCTCTACATTAACCTTTTCAGGGTCAAATTTAGCTCCGAGTTCTCGGATAACGAGGCCATCGACCATAACGCGGCCAGAGATGATCAGGTCGTCCGCTCCCCTACGAGAGGTGACGCCAGCATCTGCAATGATTTTATTGAGGCGAATTTCTGCCATGTGACTTTCCATTTCCGCGGCTATCCATTGAACGACAGTCGACATATAGCTGCTTGGTATCTCGCAGCGAGTGGTGGAAAGTGTAGCTGAAGGTTTAGTCAGTCAGCGAATCGAGAATCTCATCGAGACCATCGATATCAGGCAGATGAGGGGCAAGAGGAGGTAGGTCCTCGAGCTTGTTGAGTCCAAGGCGTTCAAGGAAGTAGCTCGTCGTCTTATAGAGGATCGCCCCGGTCTCATTCTCGATTCCGTACTCATCGACAAGTCCACGGGTGATCAGCGTCTTCATAACGGCCTCAACGTTAACGCCACGAATGGCTGAGACGCGGGCACGGGAGACAGGCTGACGGTATGCGATGACGGCAAGTGTCTCGAGAGCGGCCTGGGTGAGGCGGTTCTGCTGGCCGTCGAGGACGAATTTCTCTACAACTGGACTAAATTCAGGTGAGCTATAGAAGCGCCATCCCCCGTTAATCGCTTTGAGGGTAAATCCACGATCTTCATAGGAGGCTGCAAGGCGCTCGAGCGCGTCGACGATCTGATCGACGGTGACTTCAAGAACCGATGCGAGCGTGAGCTCTGTGACAGGCTCATCGACCACCATCAAGATTGCCTCGATTGAGCGTCCCAAGGTTGCCTCATCGTAGACATGTGAAAGTTGGCCTTCAGAAGGCTCAGTCACGCTCTCGATATTCTCTACCTCTTCTGGCGAAAGATCACTCATCGTCTTCACTCTCTTCTGTGGTCTCAACTTCTACTTGAGGGTTTTCAGGCTCAGTACCCTCAACCTCTTCTTCAGGGTACTGTTCACTGACAGGGATATCGAACTCAGAAGTGGCGAGAATATCGCCCTCATCAGAGCCAACCCAGCTAATTTGGAGTTCGCCGAGGGCGACAACCTGCTCAAAGCGAAGGGCGCCTTGGCGGTAGAGGTCTAGCAGGGCGAGGAATCGGGCGACAACGACCAGGGTGGAATCTGCCTCGTGGATGAGGGATCTAAAGCTCACGGTACGACCCTTACGGAGGGCTTCTACGACCAAGCGGGACTCTTCAGCCACGCTTACGAGGGCGCTATGGAGGTGTTCAACAGCAACCACAGGCGCAACTTTCGGGGTCAAGACGCGGTCTGCGATAGCGGCAAAGCGTTCAGGACCTACCCCGATGAGGACCTCAGGGAGCAGGTTTGAAAGGGCTGGATCGAGGGCCACTACGCGTGGGAAAGACTTATCGGCAGCGGCAATAGCCTCTTGGAAGTTTGCTGCAATCTCCTTAAAAGCGCGGTACTGCAAGAGTCGAGCAAAGAGGATATCCCTGGCCTCAAGGAGGGCAAGGTCTTCCTCATCCTCGATCTCACCGCTTGGCAGAAGTCGTGCCGCCTTGAGGTCGAGCAAGGTCGCCGCAATCACGAGGAACTCGGTCGCCTGATCCAGGCGCCATCCCTCACCAGATGCCTCAAGGGCGCGAATAAAGGAGATAAATTCATCGGTCACGAGGCTGAGCGAGACCTCAGTGATATCGAGCTTATGCTTGGAAATCAGCTGAAGGAGGAGATCGAACGGGCCATCAAAGTTATCGAGGTGGACGCTAAATGCTCCGTCGTTGACGGGAGCCTGCGGGGGCGCATCTGGCGCAGGAGTCTCGAGAATATCCACGCGCGAACCTTACTTGGTTTAGTTGCAACGATGCGCACATCCCGACTAGAGTCGCGCCAATTGAGAAAGAGGTTTGACGCTTGAACGCTAAATCGACATTTGAGGACGATGTAGTCACCGCTACATCACTCTTCGGGGGAACACCCCAGAACTTCCCGCTTCCAGCTCCTATTACAGAGCATGGGCAGGCGAAGGTCATCTCTATCTTCAATCAAAAGGGTGGCGTCGGTAAGACAACAACAACTATCAGCCTTGGCGCAGCGCTTGCAGAGCTCGGTCGTCGCGTACTGCTCGTCGACTTTGACCCACAAGGCGGCCTCTCTCTTGGTCTCGGTGTCAATGCGCACCGACTTCCACTTGAAAACACTGTCTACTACGCGCTTCTTGCGCCTGATGCAAATATCGATGAGATCGTTTTAAAGTCATCGGTTGCGAATCTCGATTTCTTGCCAGCAAATAAGGATCTCGTTGGAATCGAAATGAAGCTCTCTAGCGATATTTCAGGCCATCTCTACCTTAAGAAGGCGCTCGCTCCATTACGCAATGAGTATGACGTTATCTTGATCGACTGCCAGCCAACAATGGGTCGTCTCGCAATCAACGCACTCGTTGCATCTGATGAAATTATCGTCCCGATGCAATGCGAAAACTTTGCAATGCATGGTTTTATCGAACTCTCAGAGAACATCGGCAAGGTCCGCGAGGTCTACAACCCAGATCTTAAGCTCATTGGAATCATTGCAACAATGTTCGAGAAGAAGACTCTTCACAACCGTGAAGTTATTTCACGCATTATTGAAGGTCATCCCGGCGTTGTCTTTGACACTCTTATCTCAAAATCTATTCGATTCTCAGAAGCGACTGTTGCTGGCGAGCCAATTACTGCCTATGCAACATCTTCAGCGGGTGCACAGTCATATCGTCGACTAGCACGCGAATTAATCTCACGAGGAGGCGCACGATGACACGTAGAGCTAGCTTGCCAGGAGCGGATGAACTCTTCCGCAATGCAGCACCAGCACTTTCTGCAGTGCGCGAAGTTATTGTTGAGCCAACAGTTGCAGCTCCATCAGTTGCAGCACCTGTAACTTCTTCTGCACCCAAGAGTAAAAAGGGTGTGCGTTCAATCCCACGTCGCCGTGTTACACATGCAGATAAGTCTCCATCAGGTCGCGAACGTCATGATGAGAAGATCACTGTCTATCTATCCCCTGATGAACTCTTTGATTTAGATCAAGCGCGTCTAATGTTGCGTGGAGATTTAGGCCTGGCAGTAGATCGCGGTCGCATTGTTCGCGAATCTATTGCAGTCATCATTGCCGACCTTGAATCTAAGGGAGAACAGAGCATTCTTGCTCGCCGCCTTCGCGGTCTTTAATAACTACTTAGATCGAGGGTGCGCGAGAGAATAACTTTCGCGCACCTTATCTATTGTTACCAGCGTATAAATCTGTGTAGTTGTTACCGATGCATGACCCAATAACTCTTGCACTACGCGGATATCTGCCCCACCATCGAGAAGATGCGTTGCATAACTATGTCTAAAGACGTGCGGTGAGACACGGCCTTCAAGCCCAGATAATTTTGCTGCTTTCAGAACTGTTGTCCATGCTGACTGACGCGACAATCTAGTACCTCGAGCGTTGAGAAAGAGCGCTCTCTCTCCTTGTGAATTCTTAGCGAGCAACGCTGGTCTGACTCGCACCATGTAATCTTCTATTGCTTCAAGCGCAAATTTCCCAAGTGGAACTAATCGCTCCTTAGATCCTTTGCCTCGCAATTTAATGATGGTGATTTCTTCGCCATCGACAGAATCCTTGCTGATGTCACTCACATCAATTCCAACTAGCTCTGCAACACGAGCTCCCGTGCCGTAGAGAATCTCCAACATAGCTCTATCTCGCAAAGAATGTGGGTCTGCAGGATTAATAGTTGATTCAATCAACCGTGTAACCTCATCTACCGAAAGCGCCTTCGGCAATTTGCGAGCTACTTTAAATTGATTGATATCCACCATGGGATTCGCAATTGAGTATTCAAGGGCGCAGTATTTATAGAAGCCCTTCAGCGCAGACAAGAATCTATTGATTGATGTTGGGGCCAGTCCCCCGCTTTTCAATTCACCAATCAGCTGTGAAATTGCAGCTTCATCTACCAATTCAAAATCAATGGTGCGTTCGTTAATGAGCTCTTCGAACTTCTTAAGATCGCGTGCGTAACTTTCAATTGAGTTGGTCGAGAGGCCACGCTCGATTCGTAGATGATCTAGATATGTAGAGATTGCAACGTTACATTGAATAGCCATGGGCTACCGCAACCGCCTCATAGCAAACTTTGCCGGCGTGAACATTGAGACCCTTTGCAAGTGCTGAGTCCTTTGCAATTGCAGCTTCCCAGCCATTGTTGGCTAGAGAGAGCGCGTATGGCAATGTTGCATTTGTCAGCGCATATGTAGATGCCACTGGAACAGCTCCTGGCATATTTGCTACGCAATAGAAAACCGCATCGTGAACCTTAAAGGTTGGTTCTGCATGAGTAGTTGCGCGAGAATCTTCGAAGCATCCACCTTGGTCGATAGCAATATCAACAAGAACTGCTCCTGGCTTCATGCCCTTGACCTGCTCATTGGTGACAAGCTTTGGAGCTTTAGCGCCATGCACCAATACCGCACCCACCACGAGATCTGCTGACTTCACTTCGCGATCAATGGCACCGTATGTAGATGCAAGTGTCTTAATACGACCTTGATACATAGTGTCGATGTAAGCAAGACGTGGAAGCGAACGATCTAAGACTGTCACATCTGCGCCCATGCCCATCGCAATGACTGCCGCATTGAGGCCAGCTACACCGCCACCGATGACAACAACTTTTCCTGGCGCAACGCCCGGCACTCCCCCAAGGAGAACGCCACGTCCGCCATTGGGCTTCTGTAGAGCAGTAGCACCCACCTGTGTTGCAAGACGACCGGCAACTTCGGACATAGGGGCGAGAAGTGGAAGTGTTCCGTTGAGTTCAACGGTCTCATATGCGATAGCAGTTGTTCCGCTTGCAATCAGAGCGTCGGTGCAAGCTTTGCTCGCTGCAAGATGGAGGTAGGTAAAGAGAATTTGCCCTGCGCGAAGTCGTGGATATTCCACTTCAATCGGTTCTTTCACCTTCAAAATCATGTCGGCATCGCGCCAAATTTTCTCAACATCGCTTTCGATTGTTGCTCCAGCAGCGATGTATTGGTCGTCAGTAATTGCGGAACCAAGTCCAGCGCCCTTTTCAATAACTACCGAATGGCCAGCTCGGATAAATTCCGAAGCCCCTTCAGGAGTCAGCGCTACGCGAGCTTCGAGGACTTTGATTTCTTTTGGGACACCGACGAGCATGGTTAGCCTTTCTTGGCGATTGCCGCGGCTACAAGTCCGCTAAATAGTGGATGTGGGCGGGTTGGTCGGGAACGAAGCTCTGGATGAGCCTGAGTGCCGACATAGTATGGATGAACTTCGCGGGGTAATTCAACGAATTCAACGAGATTCTTCTCCGCAAAAATACCCGAGAAGTTAATTCCGGCCGCCGCAATCTGATCGCGGTACTTGTTATTGACTTCATAGCGGTGGCGATGGCGTTCAGAGATTTCTGTGGAACCGTACACCTCGGCAACGATTGAGCCCGGTGTTAATTGAGCTTTATAAAGACCAAGGCGCATCGTGCCACCCATATCGGCATCTCCTGCGACGATATCCAACTGCTCTGCCATCGTTGCAATGACATGAGTGCCAGAATCTGGAGTGAATTCAGCTGAGCTTGCATCTTTGATGCCAGCTAAATTGCGTGCCGCTTCGATGACCATACATTGCAGGCCGAGGCAGAGGCCGAGAGTTGGGATCTTATTTTCACGGGCAAATTTGAGAGCACCGAGCTTTCCTTCAATTCCACGAATGCCGAATCCACCAGGAACGCAGATTGCATCGAGAGTACCGAGTTCGCTCTTTGCGCCTTCGGGTGTTTCACAGTTGTCACTAGGAATCCAGACAATCTCTACCTTAGCGTTATTAGCAAAACCACCCGCACGTAGTGCTTCAGAGACAGAGAGGTACGCATCAGGAAGATCTATGTACTTTCCAACTAAGCCAATTCGAACATGGTGCTTTGGATGATGAACCTTCTCAAGAAGTGCATCCCACTCGCCCCATTGAACATCGTGGCCTCCGAGGTTGAGTCGACGAACGATGTATGAATCAAGACCCTCATGATTGAGAACCTTTGGAATGTCATAGATGGATGGTGCATCAACTGCTGCAACGACTGCCTCAATATCAACATCGCACATCAGTGAGATCTTCTTCTTAATACCTTCAGGAATTGGGCGATCGCATCGAAGAACGATTCCATCTGGCGCAATTCCGATACTGCGAAGTGCTGCAATCGAATGCTGTGTTGGCTTTGTCTTCAATTCACCAGATGGACCAATGTATGGAACAAGTGAGATATGTAGATAGAAAACGTTATCGCGACCAACCTCTTGTCGAATCTGACGAGCAGCCTCTAGGAATGGCTGTGATTCGATATCGCCGACTGTTCCACCGATTTCAGTGATAACAACATCAATATCTGGAGAGTCATTGCCGAGCATGCGCTCTTTAATCTCATTAGTGATGTGCGGAATAACCTGCACTGTCTCGCCGAGGTATTCACCGCGACGTTCGCGAGCGATTACTCGTGAATAGACCTGACCTGTTGTGACGTTTGCTGAACCTTCGAGATTGCGATCCAAGAAGCGCTCGTAGTGCCCAATATCAAGATCTGTCTCTGCTCCATCATCAGTCACAAATACTTCACCGTGTTGGAACGGGTTCATTGTGCCCGGATCGACGTTGAGGTATGGATCGAGCTTCTGCATGGTGACGCGGATGCCACGGGCAACAAGGAGGCGGCCAAGGCTTGACGCGGTGAGCCCTTTACCGAGACTGGAGGCGACTCCACCTGTTACGAAGATGTGTTTGGTGACATGTCCATGGCTAGCGTCTTTTTGGCTCATGGAAGTCGAACCTATCATCCTTTGAGGCGTTCACCTCGCATGGCAAGGAGTTCTGACGCGTGTTCTAGGGCACTTGTAGATTCTTCGAGGCCGGCCAACATGCGAGCAATCTCCTCTACTCGTTGAGATTCTGACAACTTTTCTACACCGGATTCAACGATCAACCCGTCGCTCCGCTTTTCAACGCGGAAATGGGTATCGGCCCAGGCTGCAACTTGAGGGAGGTGAGTCACCACAATTACTTGCGAGCTCTGCGCGAGAAGATGCAATCTACGGCCAACTTCAATTGCTGCCTTGCCTCCGACTCCAGCATCTACCTCATCAAAAATATATGTACCGACAGGATGTGTCTTTGCGATCACAACTTCGAGCGCCAGCATGATTCGCGACATCTCACCACCAGATGCACCCTTACCAATTGCGATAGGTGCAGCAGTTGCATGTGCCTTGATAGAGATACTTACTTCATCACATCCCAGCGATGTGAAGTCACTCTCTTTAAGCAGACCTGCATAATCTGGAGTTTCAATTTCAATAACAAGTTCTGTGTGTGGCATCGAGAGATGTTTCAACTCTTCGGAAACAGCGCCTGACAGATTTTCAGCAGCTGCACTGCGAGCCTTTGTGAGACCTTGCGCAGCTTCGACTAAACCTTTCTTAATTTTTGAAAGTTCGCTCTCAAGCTCTGCAATGCGATCGTCACCACCGCGAAGATCTGCGATATTTTCTCGTCCGCTCTTTGCTCGCGCTGCTAGATCAATCATCGCAGCATCCGGATCCGTACCGCTTCCCCACTTCTTTACCAAGGCGGTGAGCGCAGCTCGTCGCTCCTGAAGCGCGTTGAGGCGTTCAGGATCGGCTTCGAGCGATGAGAGGTAGGAAGAGAGATCGCGTGATGCCTCATCGAGGATGTAGAAACTTTCAGCGATTTGGTCGGTGATTGCATCGAGTCGCGAATCACGACCCTTTGCATTTTCGAGGAAACGTTTGGCAGCCCCAAGAGCAGTAAGTGCACCGGATTCTTCATCGGAAGTCGCCTCAAATGCACCGGTACCAGCGATGCGAAGATCTTCAACGCTTGACAGTCGTGAGATTTCGTCGACCGTATTAGCGATCTCACCTCGAGTCGGCTTGAGCTTGTTCCAGCCATCAAGGAATTCTTCAAGTTCAGCGATCTCGCTATCGCGCATCGAGGACGCGCTCTTCATAGCCTTAATGCGATTCTTCAGCTCGAGGTATGACTCATATTGAATCGAATAAAGCGCAAGGGCATCAGAGATTGTAGAGCCACCAAAGCGATCTAGGAGTTCACGTTGCTTTGCTGGCTTTACCAATTGCGTATTAGCCGACTGCCCATGAATCTCAATCAAGTGAGTCGACATCTCGGCGAGAGCGCTTGCAGTCACGGTGGTGCCATTGCAGGATGCTTTGCTCTTACCCTCTGCGGTAACAGAGCGAGAGAAAATTACCTGCGAATCTTCAATGACAGCGTTGTTCTCTTCAAGAATTTGGGCGAGCTCACCATTAACTTGCTGATTCACTGAGAAAGTTGCTGAAGCAGTGAGGCGATCAGAGCCATGACGAACAAGAGCGCTATCTGATTTTCCGCCGAGAACTAAGTTGAGCGCGGTAAGAATCATTGTCTTACCAGCACCGGTTTCTCCGGTTAATACATTGAGACCTTTGCCAAGTTCAAGATGAGATTCTTCGATGATCCCAAGATTTCGGATAGAAATCTCTTCTAGATGCGTGCGTTCACTCACCACGCCACCCTTCAACAGGAAGCTTGAACTTTGCCACCAAACGATCAGTGAAGAGAGTTGGATTTACGTGAGCCAATTTGAAGGTGTGCGGATTGCGAGTAATGACAACCCGATCCCCGGCAACAAGTGGTTGCTTGCGCAGTGCATCTGCAGAGAGCAGCGCCACCTGCGATTCAACAGTGACGACAATCTCTGATTGAGTCGAAACCACCATAGGACGCGAGAAGAGCGCGTGGGCCGAAATCGGCAAGAGAACAAGTGCATCAATCTCAGGCCATAGAACAGGTCCACCCGCGCTAAATGCATATGCGGTGGAACCTGTTGGAGTCGAGCAAATCAAGCCATCGCAACCCCAATGAGAGAGTGGTCTGCGATCGATTTCTACGAAGAGTTCGACCATCGTTGTACTGTCACGCTCGACGGTAATTTCATTGAGAGCCCAGCCCTGTGATATTTCATTACCGTCGCGCATGACGGAATAACCGAGAACCATTCGATTTTCGTAGACATAGCTCTTATTCACAATGCTCGTTGCGATATCAGCGAGAGCCGGCTTTGTAACCTCGGCAAGAAATCCAACATGTCCCAGGTTGATGCCGAGCAGCGGAACTCCGCGAAGAAGGGTGACCTCTGCTCCGCGAAGGATTGTGCCATCTCCCCCAAGAACGATTGCGACTTCAACATCTCCGATATTGTCTACTGACACTGGTGAGATGTTCTCTACTGATACTTCAGTGGGTGTTACGAGTTCGAAATCGTGTCCAATCAAAATCGCAGCGAGATCGCGCGCCGCTGAGACGGCTTCGATACGAGAAGGATTGATCAGTACTACTGCGCGGCGTTTGCTCATGCTGGGCCATCCGCAATTGCACGATCGAGTTCAGCCTCATTGATTGCAGGTGCGCCTCGACGAAGCCATAAGAAATACTCAACATTTCCTGCAGGACCCGGAAGTGGGCTTGCAGCAATGCCCATAGTGCCTAGACCAACATCGTATGCGGATTCAGCAACATCTAAGACAGCTGCTTTTCGAAGTTCAGGATCGCGCACGACTCCACCGGCGCCGAGTTTTTCGCGACCTACTTCAAATTGCGGTTTCACCATCAGAACGAAGTCGGCATCTGGTCGCGAGACAGCAGCGAGAGCAGGGAGAACTAATGAGAGTGATATGAAAGAGAGGTCTGCAACTACAAGTGCAATCTCTTCTCCAACTTGATCACCTGTGAGGTGGCGAATATTTGTGCGATCGAGAACTTTGACGCGCTCATCGGTGCGGAGCTCCCAGGCAAGTTGGCCATATCCCACATCGACTGCAACAACCTTCTTTGCACCGCGACGCAAAAGTACATCGGTAAAACCACCAGTGGACGCTCCAGCATCTAGACAGGTCTTTCCTTCAACTACTACCTCGGTGAAGACATCGAGAGCACCGGCGAGCTTATGCCCACCGCGAGATACAAAGTCATCACGATTTCCCTGAATGACAATGGATGTCTCTGCATCTACCTGTGTTGCTGGCTTTGTTGCAGGAATTCCGTTGACCAAGACAGAACGAGACTCAATTAAATCGGCAGCTTGTTCACGCGAACGTGCTAGTTCGCGGCGGACGAGTTCTGCATCAAGTCTGGTCTTCATAAACTTTTACTGATTAGAGGCCGTCGATTGAGTTAAGTGAATCCTGAAGCTTCTTGTGAAGCGCTTCAAAACGAGCGACGTGTTCAGATGGATCTGACGCATCAATTTCTTCGAGTTCGCGGCGGACGCCATCTACGATTGACTCTTCTGGTGCCTCAGAGTGTGCCTGGTTGATCTGGTCGCTCATTACTTGCTCACTTTCGCTTTTACTGTTTTCGCACTTTTCTTTGGAGCGCTCTTTGCATCTTTCTTCACCGGCTTCGCCGCTTCCTTCTTGGTGCCTTCAAGTATTACTACCCGAGCTACGAGCTTGTCGTATTCCTCACGCTTAATAAAACCCATCTTCGAAACCGTTGTTTCAACTTCTTCAGCGATCTTTGCTTTGACGGATTCAGCGCTCTCGCGAGCCCAATCATTGAGGGCAGATGCGACCTCTGTAGGCGTGCGCTCTCCCTCTGTGAGCTGATTGAAGTAGCTCTTGAGAGTAGAGAAAAGTTCGCCAGTCGGAGTCTTAGCCATGAGGTAAGAGTAACGGCTTACGGTGACGAAGTGCCCGCCATAGGCTAGCTATAGGCGCGTAATGCTCTCGCCCTCAATCTGCCAACGACTTGCAAGTCCGGCAGGGCCTTGCCAGAAACGTCTGCGAACTGCGCCGGATACTTCAACCCACTCCCCTGGTTTGAGAGAGAGGGCGGTGCGGCGAGACTTAGCGCTCCAGGCCGCAATGTCGAGAGTATCTACGCCTTCACGTTCGGCGCGAGTGACTATCAATCTAAATTCAACAACATGTTCTCCACTAGGGAGCTCTCGATCGGTTGCGGCAGCAGAGACTCTGCCTCTTAAAAGACAATCATTGAGCGAGAAATCTACTTGCTCTTCAATCTCTGACTTCTTCTTTCTTGCCATTTGTAAACCTCCATAGGTATATGAAGGTGAGATTGTTAAGGAGAAAGAAAGATAAGAATTAGAACTCAGTGGACGCTGTGGATAGAGTTAAGCCTGTGCACGCTCTGCTGCATCGGTCTCTTCATCCACATCGAGAAGAGCGCACTTCCCAAACCACTCGCGAGCTTCCTCTAATCGACCAGAAGCAGCGAGTGCATCAGCATATGCATAACGAATACGAAGCGACCAAGGTTCGCGATCATTTTGAAGTTCGCGACATTGGAGAGTAACAACTGCTGCATCAAATTCACCGAGGTCGCGACGAGCACCTGCTGCAACGATACGCATCTCAATTTCTTCAGCTTTGCCAAGACGTGAAACCTCTGGAGAACCAGCCATTTTCAAGGCTTTTAGGGGGTTTCCAAGGCCTCGTTCGCAATCAGCCATTACTGGCCACGATGTAACATCGCCAGAGATTCGATTGGCAGCACGTAACTCTTTCAACGCAATTTCATAATGGCCCGCACGGTATGCCGCATATCCTGCTGTTTCACGAACTACTGCAAGTCGGCCTGCATGATAGGCAGCAGCTGTTGCATGCTTATGTGCAAGCTCTGGATCGATATCCATATACAAGTTCACGCAGACCATGTGGCGCGCAACTACCTTTGCATTTTCCGCAGAGAGACTCAATAACTCCGCGCGAACGCTCTTCTCTAGCTCTTCACCAGTGACATGCTCTGGAATATCAGGCTCGAAGATTCGCGGACGGACGCGAGATGGATCGCGATCCATAGGTGTAGGACGGAATCCGCGCGGATCGCTGACTGAGCGACCATCGGAGACATTGCGAGTTGCGCCGGCGCGATCATCGCGTCCGCCACGACCGACATTGCGAACTTCTCCGGGACGTGCAGGACGATCTCCGGGACGTGCAGGACGATCTCCGGGACGTGAATTAGATGGGCGGCCAGATGAGGGACGACCGGATCCTGAAGGGCGTCCATTTCCTGGACGGCTTGGTCGTTCGTTGCGTTCTGTCATTTTTCTCTCCCATCGAGAATTATGCGATAAAAATAAAAAAGGGCGCTGATTGCTCAGCGCCCTTTTTATAATTTAAGTCCGGCATCGTTCTACTCTCCCACAAGGTCACCCGTGCAGTACCATCGACGCTGTGAGGCTTAACTTCCGGGTTCGGAATGGGACCGGGTGTTTCCCTCACGCTATGGATGCCGAAACGCTATTGAGTTTTTGGACGTTAAATCACTAAGTAAGCCTGACCAGAAAATAATCTGATCTTCCAGGTGATTTCTCGAAAGAGAATTCACCTGAAGGCATTGTTAGCGACTCTCGACCGTATCTCGAGAGCCACACAGTGGACGCGTAGCAACTTTGTAGTTAAATCCTCGGCCTATTAGTAGTGGTCAGCTCCAAGCCTTACGGCTCTTCCACTTCCACCCTATCAACCCAGTAGTCTAGCTGGGGGCCTTACTTGGTAAACCAATGAGAAACCTAATCTTGAAGCGAGCTTCCCGCTTAGATGCTTTCAGCGGTTATCCCTTCCGAACGTAGCTAATCGGCGGTGCTCCTGGCGGAACAACCGACACACCAGAGGTTCGTCCGACCCGGTCCTCTCGTACTAGGGTCAGCCCTTCTCAAGTTTCTTACGCGCACAGAAGATAGGGACCGAACTGTCTCACGACGTTCTGAACCCAGCTCGCGTGCCGCTTTAA
>CALJUA010000079.1 GCA_937975715.1 uncultured Candidatus Planktophila sp. | reverse complement strand
TAGCAGCATCTGATGCATCCGCTCTGCCTGCGCTCTTGGCACTTCTTGTCAGTCTTGCACTGCAAATTGGTGTCAATTACGCCAATGATTACTCTGACGGAATTCGTGGAACTGACTCTGATCGCGTGGGTCCAACGCGAATTACTGCATCAGGACTTGCAACACCTGCATCAGTTAAGAGAGCAGCTTTTATCTCCTTTGCGCTTGCAGCAGTCGCAGGATTAGCACTTGCTTCAATGACAAGCTGGTGGTTGATCGCAGTTGGACTTGCAGCAATTCTCGCAGCATGGGGCTATACGGGCGGAAAGAATCCTTATGGATACATCGGACTCGGCGAACTCTTTGTCTTCATTTTCTTTGGCGTCATTGCAACAGTTGGTACCTACTTTGTACAGACCGAGGAGATCACCACTGATTCGCTTTTGATTTCAATTCCTATGGGAACTTTTGCCTGCGCACTCCTTGCAATCAACAACATTCGCGATCGCGCACTCGATGCACCTGCTGGCAAAAAGACTCTTGCGGTACGACTTGGTGATCGAAAGGCACGTGGCTTCTTTGCTCTACTCATTGCACTGGGATATGCGGCAACTATGGCCTTGATGAATCCATGGGCGCTACTGACACTGCTCACTCTCCCCATCGCAATCAGCTTGGTGCGTGGCGTTTTGGGCCAGGCACAAGGGCGAGAGCTAATTCCATTCCTGGCTAAGACCGGTCAGCTTCAACTTCTATTCTCCATACTCTTAAGCCTCGCACTAGTATTAAGCCATGGCTAAATACATTGGCGTAATCTCCATTGCATTAACTCTTTTCGCTTTCGTCGATTGCGCTATGCGCGATGACGTTCAGATTAAGAAGTTGCCTAAGTGGGGTTGGTTGCTAGTTATTATTCTCTTTCCAACCTTCGGCGCGGTTGTGTATCTCGTTGCTGGTCGAACAGGGGCGCTTCAAAAGCGTCAAAAGAAGAACAAGCCACGCATCATTCCTCCGGATGACAATCCAGATTTCTTGCGTGGTCTATAAATTACTTTTGATTAAGTCCACTGTAGGTGTGCTTGCCTGTGCCCCATACATTGACGTAGACATAGTTAAATAAGAAGGTCGATCCTGCAAAGATGCAGAGCCAGGCGGCCCTGCGTCCGCGCCAACCAATAGTTACGCGTGCATGCAGATATGCCGCATAGGCAACCCAGGTAATAAATGCCCAAGTCTCTTTTGGATCCCAGCCCCAGTAACGACCCCACGCGCTCTCGGCCCAGATTGCTCCAGCGATCACTGAGAAGGTCCACAGTGGGAAGACGAATGCAACGAGTCGATATGAAAGTTGATCGAGAGTCTCTAGTGATGGAATTCGAAGTGCCCAGACAGGACGTGCACCCATCTCCTCATAACGCTCAAGGAATAAGTACGCACCTGCAATTACATTTGCGAGCAAGAAGATTCCGCCACAGATGATCGCGGTTGAGACGTGGATGATTAACCAGGTTGACTTGAGTGCAGGTACAAGTGGAGCACTGTTGCGATAGAGCAATGTGATTGCAGTTCCGAGTGTGAGCAGAACAGAGAAAGAGATAAATAAACCTAACCAGCGAAGATCGTATTTACGGAGTGCGGCGAGATAGGCAAGAGAGAAAGCAAATGCACCAGTGATTGAGAATTCATACATATTTCCCCATGGTGCATGTCCTGCTGAAATTCCTCGAGAGATGATTCCTGCAAGCAACAGCAAAGTACCGAGCCCCATAAAGGCAGTGGCTAGACGGGCTGCCTTCTCTGTTCGCTTGTAATCAAGTGTTTTGGTGAGGAGATTGCCATCTGTTGAATCCGCGTTTTGTGGTGCACGAACAGCAAATGCTGTCTCGAAAGCGTGTGACAAGAAAGAGAGAGTAAAAAGCGCCATCGCTGAATAGACAAAGTTATTTGATACATATGCCCACGTTGTATTCATTACTTTACGCTTTCTACTAATCGAGCAACTTCATCTTCGAGCCCAGGAGCATTGTTCTTTGCTAGGGCAGCAACTTCAACTTGAGTTCCTGTGACTTTGACCCAGATACGTCGGCGACGCCCGTACAGTGATGAAAGCAAGCCAAGAATTGCAAAGATGGCACCAAAGAGGGCGAATCCCTTACCTCGGTCATCAACTATTTGTAGATTGACCCAAGGAGCGACACCCTCCAAAGTGATTGTTCCACCTTCATATTGATAGCTTTCGCCGACTCCAACAGAGCCAAGAGCGAGTCTCTTCATCTTCTCTGTATCAATTCTGTACACCGATTGCGGGATGCCTGAATCAAGGCCGAGATCGCCGCTCCAAATAGAGAAGAGCAATCGAGGGTTGAGAAGTTCTGGATAGATAGATACGCCACCCATTGTCTTAGTGCGTTCAAAGGTAGGTAAAAACGAAGCAACGAAACCTACCGGTGGCTGCGCGTCGGGAACTTTAATGGCACCGATTGAACGCAGGTTTCCATCTTGTGGCAAGAATGGAACTGGTCCTTGAAAGGCAATTGTTCCTTGACCATCGCGCACCGTAACAATCGGTGAATAGCCATTTGCTTGTAGATAAACGCGGGTGCTACCAAAGGTCAGTGGCGAGTTCACTTTAATTATCTGCTTCTTAGTGACTTCACCATCTGTAGTTGTTACATAGGCGGTGTAATCCTGGGGCATATTTGTTTTAGGGTCGTATTTGGCAACAAATTTATCTACCGTGATTGTGAACTGACCGAGGTCAGATTCTTTCGTCAACTTGCCCAATCTGAGGTTGTCATAACTTGTGGGCACATTAACAAAACGCTCCCCCGTATTGACGATTGCCTCACCCTGCAAACCAAATAAAGAGCCGAAGCTGATGCCAATCAGAATAAAGATGAGAGACAAGTGAAAGAGTAAGTTTCCAGTCTCGCGAAGGTAGCCCTTCTCCGCAGATATCGAGCTATCGCTTTTGCGAACTCTAAAACGATTCTTCTTAAACCATTTCTCTGCACGTTCAAGAGATGCAGCATCGCCATCAAAGATTGTGTGGTGCTCCATGCGATTGAGATTCTTAGGTGTTGCAGGAGGAAGGGCACGCATTGCATGAAAGTGCTCGACTGCGCGAGGAAGCACGCAGCCAATAAGAGAGATGAAAAGCAAGATATAAATGGCGCTAAACCATGGAGAGCCATAGACATCAAAGAGGGACAAGCGATCGTAGAAAGGAGCGGTCCCTGGATGCTTCTCAAAGAAATCGCGGACAGCAATCGGATTACTGGTGCGCTGTGGGATGACAGAGCCCGGAATCGCTGCGATTCCCATCATCATCAAGAGAATCAGTGCAGTGCGCATGCTTGTGAGCTGGCGCCAGGCAAAGCGGATGAGTCCGAAAAAACCGAGCTCTGGGATCTCTACGTTATTGCTCATTAGATCACCGGCACAAAGTTAGAGATAAGTGAGCGGAGGTTAATCATGAGATCAGACCACACGCCCGTGAATTGCATAAAGCCAATGAGAATCAGAAGCACTCCTCCGACTTTGCTGATGAGAGAACCTCTCTTCACAAAGTACGAACGTATCCTCTTGCTGCGATCGAGGAATAGCCCAGAGAGAATAAATGGAATCCCGAGTCCGATTGAATATCCAATTGAAAGGATGGCACCTCTCGTTGCGCTTGATTCGTTGAAGGCAAGTGTCTGCACTGTGGCAAGTGCAGGGCCGATACATGGAGTCCAACCGATTCCAAAGAGAACGCCCAGAAGGGGAGCACCTGCGATTCCACCGGTGGTCGAAATCTTTGGGGCAAAGGTCGGAGCAAAAGGGAAAAGACCTAAGAAGATTGCACCCATCACAATAGTAAATACACCTAATACCTTTGTGACGATCTCTTCATTAGCTGCAATCTGACTCCCCAATCCACCAAAAGCCAGACCGAAGGATGCGAAGATAAAGGTAAAACCGAGTACGAAGAGCAAAGATCCGAGAAGTACTTTCCCCTTTGTTGATGCGAAGCCAGTTGCATAGGCAACGTAGCCAGGAACAAGCGGCAGAACGCAGGGCGATAGAAATGAAATCAATCCTGCAAATACTGCGATAGGAAGAGCTGCAAGGAGCGTTCCACCAAATAACTGGTCGACTACGAAGCTTGTCATTCGCTCATCACTTTATTAAGAAGCTCCGTCAGGGATGCGATGGTCACAACACCAGAAATACGACCTGCAACCAATCCATTCTTATCTAATACAAGAGTTGTGGGGATCGCATTTGCTGGAAGAGACTTACTAAAACCAATCAGAACAGAGTCATCAATCAGCGTTGGATATGGGCTCTTGTTCTTTCGCACAAAAGCCTCTGCATTGACCGGGTTATCTCTCGTTAAAATTCCGAGAAAGTTCACTTCCGGATATTGATTGGCCATCGCAGAAAGTGTTGGCTCTTCTGCGCGACATGGTGAGCACCATGAAGCCCATACATTGATGACTGCAACCGCATTCTTTGGCAATGAGTATTGAGTTCCAAGAAGAGTCATGCCCTTGAGCTCTGGCGCTGCAACTCGATCATTAACTGCGATATAGGAAGTCGCTCCATTGCCTGCGACAAAACTTTCCTCCGCAGTAGTTACCCCTGAATTTCCGCAGCCGGAGAGAAGCAAGAGTGCAGCAAGTGCAGCGCCAAGCTTCTTCATATGGTTTTCCTTACTTCTTTGGGAGCAGATGTGCAGCGGGCTCTGAATATGAAGTTCCGCTGATGAGTCCTTCATCATCAAAGTGGATTGAGGTGACTGAAGCCAAAGTGCATTCGCGCTTGCGGGGATCGTGAATCAGTCGTCGGCCTTCAATTGCGCTTCGCAAAATCCAAATTGGCAGCTGGTGTGAAACAACAATCGCGTCCTTATCACCAGCTGCTTTCTTCGCATCAAATACAGCTGCGAGCATGCGATTGATCTGCTCTTCATATGGCTCGCCCCAAGAAGGCTTCCAAGGGTTATACAAATATCTCCATGCAGATGGATGCTTGAGAACACCGTCGCCGATACCGAATGGCTTACCTTCAAATATGTTTGCAGCTTCAATCAATCGTTCATCGGTATGTATTCCGATTGAATGAGCCTTAGCAATTGGTGCTGCAGTCTCTTGGGCACGTTGCAGAGGTGAAACATGAAGTGCGCCAAGGTTGATCGCCTTTGACCACTCGCCGAGAGCTTGCGCCATCTCTTGTCCGCGCGCTGATAAGCGCCATCCTGGTTGGCGACCATAGAGAATCTTCTGAGGATTTTCGACCTCGCCATGGCGAACAACATGCACTGTAGAACTCATGAGCTAAGCATAAGGCGTGAAGTCGAAGCCCTTTCTCACTCAGCAATCGCTAAGGTTGAGACATGGCGCTCAAACCCACTCGTGCTGCCTTCTTTGATGTAGATAACACCCTCGTTCGTGGGTCAACTCTCTACTTTCTTGGAAGAGGCATGTATCAAAGAGGTTATTTCACAAAGGCTGATATCTCGCGCTTTGTTGTCGCCAATCTCCGTTTCCGAATGACCGGAATGGAGAAGCAAGAGGTCATTGAAAGATTCCAGAAAGCTGCGACAGATTTTGTTGGCGGTCACCAGGTGAGTGACATCCTCGCTCTTGGTGAAGAGATTTACGACGAATATGTTTCACCAAAATTATGGGAACGTACCTGTGAAATTGCACGAGGACATCTCGCTCGAGGTGAAGATGTCTGGCTTGTTACCGCAGCGCCACAAGATATGGCCGAGATCATCGCCAATCGACTTGGATTTACCGGAGCGGTTGGTAGCAAAGTAATTATTAAAGATGGAATCTATACCGGCGAACTCGATGGAAAACTTCTTCATGGCACAGAGAAGGCAGTTGCAATTCGCGCACTTGCAGAGGTAAATGGTTACGACCTCGATGAGTGTTATTCATATTCAGATAGCAATAACGATCTCCCACTACTCACCGCAGTCGGAAATCCATCTGCAATTAATCCTGATGCCATTCTTCGCATCAAGGCTCTCGCTGAAGGTTGGCCAATCCATGACTTCCGTCGAGCTCGCCACCTCAATCGCCTGCTGGGTCCAGCAGTAAGTCGCCTTGCAGCCCTTGCCGCATTGCTCGTTCCACGCAAGCGCCGCTAACTCAATTCGCCCCACAAGGTCATACCCCGCTAATGTAGGCAGGTTATGGAAATTCGCTCTTACGCCGATTACCTGCGCTCACTCAGTGATGACGCATTAATCGCGCTTTTCCACAGTAGAAGCGACCTCACCTCCCCTGTTCCTTCAGATATCGCAAGTCTTGCAGTGCGAGCATCTTCTATTCCATCTCTCGTGCGCGCAATCGATTCGCTCAACAAATGGCAGTTGCAGGTACTCGAGGCAGCTGCTGTTATCGCAGAACCATTCACTGAGAAAGAGCTCCTGCAGCACACAGATAAGACAGCCAAGTTTGCAATAGCTGCTCTTGTGGATCGCGCGCTTATCTATCAAAGTCATGACGGCTATCGCATCCCTAACAACGTACGCGAAGTACTCGGTAATGAGATAGCAGGACTTGGAACCCCAGCAACGAAGAAGTTGAAGTTAAAAGATCTAGAGAACGCTCCTGCTGCATCAAAGAAAGTACTTGATGCAATGGTCTGGGGTCCTCCTCGTGGCGCAGTTGCAGATGTCAAGAAACCAAATCCTGGTTTGAAATGGTTGATGGATGAAGGTTTTGTATCTCCTGTTAATCAACAGACTGTTGTCCTCCATCGTGAAGTTGCGCTAGCTCTTCGCGGCAACAAAGTGCATCGAGAACTCTTTATTACTCAACCTGCAATCGAAGGTCGCACTGTCAATTCAAAGAGCTTACAACTTGCGGCAATTGCAAACATCACCACCTTCCTCCGTTGGACTGAAGAAGTCCTGAACTTCTGGAGCCAAGAGCCCGCAACAGCGCTCAAGGCTGGAGGAATCGGTGTTCGCGATTTGCGTGATCTCTCCCAGCACTTAGGAGTTGAGACAGAGTGCGCATCATTCGTTATTGAAGTGGCTTACATCAGCGGTCTTGTCACCATCGATCCCGATGATCGAGTACTTCCGACACACCAATTTGATATTTGGCTTGCCCAACCTGCATCAGTGAAATGGGAGAACCTCGTCTCTGCATGGTTAATTACATCTCGCCTTAGCGGATTAGCGGCAGCACCTATGGGGCCAGAGCTCGATCGCAGCACTGCAGCACTCATTCGCAGAAAAGTTCTAGCCCTCCTAGAAGAGTCTTCACCAGTAGCGCCAACACTTGAATCACTGCGTGCAGCTACCCAATGGAACCTTCCCTATCGACGCACCGGTGGGATTCCAGCCGAATACATCGAATGGATTGCACGTGAAGCTGAGTGGCTGGGCATTACTGGACAAGGTGCGCTCTCTCAATATGGTGCACTGCTTTTATCTGGTGATGCGCTCGATGTCATCGATAGCGATCTTCCAGCAACAGTCGATCACATCTTGATTCAGAGCGATAACACTGCAATTGCTCCTGGGCCACTCGAGCATGAAGTTTCACAAGAACTCGATCTCATCGCAGATATCGAATCTCGTGGTGCTGCAACTGTTTTCCGATTCTCAGAAAGCTCGCTGCGTCGTGGACTAGACCATGGTCGGACCGGTGACGAAATTCTTGCATTCTTAAAGAAGACTTCTAAAACTCCCGTCCCACAACCTCTTGAATACCTCATCGGAGATATTTCTAAGAAGCACGGAAAGTTGCGAGTTGGAATTGCCTCGTCCTTTATCCGCTGCGAAGACACTGCGCTCATCACTCAAATACTTCGCGATAAGAAAGTTGAAGCACTGGGATTGCGACGCATTGCACCTGAGGTGATGATCTGTACTCATGATGCACATGATGCGATGCAAGTTCTACGTGATGCCGGATATCTCCCAGCTGGCGAAGATTCTCAAGGGCTCTTACTCAGTGGGCCACGTGTGCAACGTGCACAGACGAAGGCTCGCCCTCCGCGCATTGTTGGTGAGTTCGAACAACCAGAGCGAGCGCTACTCGAAATTGCAGTACGCACGATTCGCACAGGAGAGAAGTCATCTGCAAAACAGAGCACGCTTCGAGATATTTCTCAGGAGGCGCTCGGAAGTCTTCCGCGCACCACTGCAAATGAAACTTTGGATCTGCTCACAAAACATCTAAAAGAGACCCCGACAAAATCGCTCTCTATTGGTTATGCCGACAACAATGGTCTTGTCTCGCACCGGATTATTGATCCGCTCAAGATTTCAGCTGGTTCATTGCTGGCTCGAGATCACGCCACTGGCGAGGTTCTGACCTTCAGAATTCCACGTATTACGGGGGTAGCAACGTTATGACGAGCAAGAACATCGATGAATACGGCAGACTTACCCCTATGTTGGCGGCAATCGAAGCGTTGGTGAAGTGCGAATCTCCTAGCGAAGATCTCGACGCCTGCCGCTCTGTTGTTGCACTTGCCAGCGATATCGCAACGCGCGTCCTGGGAACTCCGGCGCAGATCAAAGAGATTGAAGGCCGTCCCGTCTTCTGGTGGGGCAGCGAATCTCCCAAGGTTCTGGTGCTCGCACACCTCGACACTGTCTGGCCGATCGGTTCTTTCTCTCCACTCTGGAGCGTTGAGGGCGACGTAGTGCGTGGGCCTGGCGTCTTCGATATGAAGGCTGGCTTTGTGCAGGCGCTCTACGCACTCAAGGGCATTGAGGGCGATGTTGCTCTTGTGGCAACAACGGATGAGGAAATTGGAAGTCATAAATCTAAAGAGCTTATTAAGCAACTATCTTCCAGTGCAGATGCGGTTCTTGTTCTTGAAGCTTCACTTGATGGCAAGGTAAAGACTGGTCGCAAGGGAACATCGATGTATCAAATCTCGGTGCATGGCAAGGCGTCGCATGCTGGCCTCGAACCTGAGAAAGGCATCAATGCAACAACAGAGATGGCTCACGTCATCTTGGCTCTTGGTGCACTAGAAAGCGCCGAGCACGGAACAACAGTTGTTCCAACAATGCTCAAGTCCGGAACAACAATTAATACTGTGCCTGATCATGCCGTTCTTGAAATAGATGCACGTTCGTTTTCACATGATGATTTAGTACGAGTTGATTCTGCGATTAAGAATTTAGTTGCAACTATTCCTGGTGCGCGTATTGAAGTTGCAGGTGGATTGCACCGCCCACCGCTTCAGCCGTCATCGACAGAAGCGCTTTATGTGATTGCAGAGAAGGTTGCTGCAGACCTTGGTATGCCTCCTCTCGGTTCAGCTGAGGTAGGTGGTGCTAGCGATGGAAACTTCGCAGCAGCCGCAGGTGCACGAGTTCTCGATGGCCTAGGGGCTGTCGGTGGCGGTGCACATGCTGCACATGAATGGGTAAGCCTTTCTAGCATCGAACCACGTAGCGCATTTCTACATGCATTTATTAAAGAATTACTCGTATGAGCGACGGACCTCTGATTGTTCAGAGCGATAAAACGCTCTTACTAGATATCGACCATCCTCTCTCCGTTGAATGCCGCCGTGCAATCGCACCATTTGCAGAGCTCGAGCGCGCACCAGAACATATGCACACATACCGTCTGACAAATCTTGGACTCTGGAACGCACGTGCCGCTGGCCACGATGCCGAGATGGTGATTGACACTCTTATTAAGTACTCCCGTTACGCAGTTCCACACGCGCTACTGATCGATGTTGCAGAACAGATGTCCCGTTATGGACGTCTCCGCCTCGAAGCAGATCCTGTCCACGGTTTGATTCTCGTGACAACAGATACCGCGGTTCTCGAAGAAGTAATCCGCGCAAAGAAGATTGCTCCACTCCTGGGCCCACGAATTGATGCAGAGACAATTGCTGTGCATCCAAGTCAGCGCGGTGCCATCAAGCAATCACTCTTGCGCCTTGGTTGGCCAGCAGAAGATTTTGCCGGCTACGTCGATGGTCAGGCACATCCAATCGATCTCAAGCAAGATGGCTGGAAGATTCGCGAATACCAAGAGCATGCTGCAGAAGGTTTCTGGCACGGTGGCTCTGGAGTCGTCGTTCTTCCCTGCGGTGCAGGAAAGACAATCGTGGGTGCAGCTGCAATGGCACATGCCAAAGCAACAACTTTGATTCTTGTTACCAACACAGTTGCCGCACGCCAATGGCGTGATGAACTTCTAAAGCGCACTTCCCTCAATGAAGATGAGATTGGCGAATACTCTGGCTCTAAGAAGGAGATCCGCCCGGTCACTATCGCTACCTACCAAGTAATGACTAAGAAGAAGAATGGCGTTTACGCACACCTTGATCTCTTCGATAGCCATGACTGGGGTTTAATTATTTACGACGAGGTGCACTTACTTCCTGCGCCAATCTTCCGCTTTACAGCTGATATTCAATCCCGCAGGCGTCTAGGCCTCACCGCCACATTAGTTCGCGAGGATGGCATGGAAGGTGAAGTCTTCTCTCTCATCGGTCCAAAGCGCTTTGATGTGCCGTGGAAGGAGATTGAAGCGCAGGGATATATCGCTCCTGCAGAATGTATTGAGGTTCGCGTTAACCTGACTGAGGCAGAGCGCCTTGCATATGCAACGGCCGAACCAGAAGAGCGTTATCGCTATTGCGCAACCACTCGCACTAAGCGCGATGTTGTTCAAGAGCTCGTCAGTCTCCATGCCAAAGAACAGATTCTTGTTATCGGTCAGTATCTCGATCAGTTGGATGATTTGGGCGAAACTCTAGGTTGCCCAGTGATTCAAGGTTCAACTCCGCAAAAGGAACGTGAAGAGTTATTCCAATCTTTCCGCACCGGCGAAATTTCTTGTCTTGTTGTATCCAAAGTCGCTAACTTCTCAATCGACCTACCTGAAGCAACAATTGCAATTCAGGTTTCGGGTGCATTTGGCTCACGCCAAGAAGAGGCACAGCGCCTTGGTCGCGTATTGCGCCCTAAGGCAGATGGCCGTGGAGCGCGCTTCTACTCTGTCGTTTCTCGCGACACTATTGATCAAGACTTTGCACAGAACCGTCAACGATTCTTAGCTGAACAGGGTTATAGCTACACGATTATTGATGCCGACGATGTTTTTCAAGGGAAGATCTAAAGCGTTCTGGATCTACTCTCCAAAAATCATGGTGCTCCCCGTTGATATGAGTCACTGGAACTTGTTCGCCATATAACTTCTCTAGTTCGGGGTTACCGTCAATATAAATAATCTCAATCTCAAATGCGAGCTCTTCGCGAAGGCTCTCGAGAACATTCACAGCATTTTCGCAGAGATGACAGCCGTGACGGGAGTAAACGGTGACCATAGGAAAATTCTCTCACCCTGATAGCGTTACCCGCTATGAGCAGCCTAATGAAGCGCACCACTCGAGGCGCTCTCATACTTGCTCTTCTTGCAGGCGTGATTTCACCGCTTCAAGCGCAAGCGCTTCCACCTTTCTTACAAAGAGAAGCAACTCAATGGGGCTATGTCTATGCCGGCCCCAATACAACTGTGAAGCAATCACCTCGTGAAAAAGTTGCTTACATTGAATCAAAATCTAAATTTGTTGTTAATTACAAGAACTTCCCAGAGTGGGCGAAGAAAGATTTCCAAGCTGCAGTCGATCTTTGGTCTGTAAACTTCTCCTCCAGCGTTCCAGTAACAATTGATGCAACGTGGACTCGCATCGGATCATTTGGTGTTCTAGGAAGCGCGCGACCTGGAAGCTATTTTTCTGGCTTTGATAAGGCACCGGATTCAAGCCTCTGGTATCCATCCGCGCTTGCCAATGCACTTGCTGGAAAAGATTTGGATACCCGTCAATCAGAGATCATCATTCAAGTTAATTCGCTTGCTGAGTGGAACACTCGCAATGACGGCATCTCGCATCCCAATGAGTACGACCTTCAATCCGTCTTCTTACATGAGATGGGACACGGACTAGGTTTTCTCTCAACAGATTCTTACGACTCATTCTTTGGCTATGGCAGCATCGATCAACCCACACCTTTCGATGCTTATGTTCAGGTTGAAGATGGTCGACGATTATCTGACTTGCCAACTCCATCGATCGAACTTGGCAAGGCTTTAACCTCTCCCCTCGTATGGTCTGGCCCGCTCGGTATCGCTGCCAATAACGGGACCAAACCACTTCTTTACTCACCAAGTAAGTATGAGGAAGGTTCTTCAGTCAGCCACCTCGATGAAGCAACTTTTTCCAAGTCTGCCTTCGATGCAGTGATGACGCCTAATCTCGATGCTGGAGAAATCTTTCACGAGCCAGGGCCACTTCTACTTGCAATGATGGAAGATATGCGACGCAAGCCTCCCGTAGGTATTGCAGTTGGAATCCCACAACAAGTGCGCAACGTCAATGCACTTGTTGCAGATGGCGCAGCGATTGTGACTTTTGATCCACCTGCCAATGCGCGCACAGCTCAAATCACTAGTTATTCAGTACGCAATCTCAAGACAAATCAGATTAAATCTGCGACGACTTCACCGATTACCTTCAGCGGATTGAAGAACGGCACTTCTTATACATTTGCCGTCACCGCATCGAACTCGAATGGCACATCCGATCCGGTCAACACAGTTGCAGTTACGCCACAGCCAAGTTGGAAGCGATTTATTGTGGATTCCAAGAGCGATGCCAGTCTGCTCGCAAGTACATCTTTTAACGGCCAACCTGCCGTTGCATATGTTGATTCCAAGAGCGGTGACCTCAAACTTGCTACCTGGAGCGGAACGGTCTGGGTTAAGCTCACAGTTGATGGAGCTGGCGGTTCATCAGGACGCACCAACTCTGCAATCAAAGGGGCGCTCTCTATGTGCGTCAATGGCAGCGGTAAGAAGCAGACACTTCACATCTTTTACTCCGATGCTCAAAATACCGATCTTCGCTATGCAAAGTTTGACGGTAAGAAATTTATATACGAGGTTGTCGATGGAGATGCCGCTCAAGTAAATAATTATGAGGATCCAATCCGCGTGCGTACTGGATCAGATCTCTCTGTTTCAAGTGCATGTATCGCATCAGCCGGCGGGGTTCAGGTTCTCTACCGCGATGAGAGCCAAGGCATCTTGCTTGGAGCAGTAAAGACCAGCGCTGCAAAGAGTTGGAGCTACGAGCTGGTCGATGGTGACCGCAAGACCGATGGCCGCACCACTGGAGATGTCGCTTTCCATCTCAAAGCGGCTTTCGATGGAAAGACCAGCTACTTCATCTACGACTCAATCCTGACAATTAATCAGAAGAAGGATCCAACCACTGGAGAAGTTCGTGTAGCTACACGTGGAAACCTCTCCAGCACGGGCTGGGTCTATCAAACTCTTGAGGCAACCTCGAGCACTTCACCTGTTGTGGGATATGACGTGGCGCTCGGCAAGAATGCAAAGGGAATATTTGCTACCTGGTTGAGCTCGGCGCCTAACACCCTTCCTAATGCAAATCGGATTCGTTGGAGCTACATCTCAAGTACGCCAACTCAGGAGAGTGTCACTTCAGAGAATTTTGGAAAGCCTGGGAAGTATCTCTCTACCGATGGAACGATGATTGCATTTAATTGCGAGAAGCGAATCTGTGCGGTTGATACCTCTAAAACATCACCGAAGATTTCTTTTGTTGCTACAAGCAACAACCCAGATGGAATAAGTTCCACCTGGGTTGTTGTAAATCGTGTGAAGTATCTTCTCGCTGGCATTAATGGCCAGCTATCGATGCTCCGTCCGTAGCGACTATTACTTAGCGTTACGGCGCTGAATGCGTGTCTTCTTCAGAAGCTTCTTATGCTTCTTCTTAGCCATACGCTTGCGACGCTTCTTGATAACGGAACCCATAAGTCACGCTCTTCCTAGTAGTAGTGCCCAGATAAATTAACCTGGATTAAAACGATGGCAAAGGTTACCGCGATACGAGGGTAAAAATCGAAACGGTTCCATCGCTGGCAGATGCCAGGCCAACAACGCCCTTAGCTGGCGAATATGCGAGCGAAATAGGGGCTACAAGCCCTGGAAGGGCTGTTGCTGCCTTAATCACGCCCTTGCTATCGAAGGTGAGGACCAGAAGCGAAGGTTGGTTTGGTTTCCACCCTGAGATCCCTGCAATAGCCGATCGACTTGTGAATGCAAGATAGGAATTTCCATTCGCGGTCAATGTTGTCGATGGGCCAACACTTGGAAGTCTTAGAGTCCAGCTCGGTGCAAATGCTGATGTGAATTTTGTAATTGCTGTCTCTGTGACTTTGCCAGTTATTACTGGACCGCTGACCAAATAAGAAGAGTCTCCGGAAATCCAGCTGCGAGATGCCTTGAGAGCAGAACTTCTCACTAAAGAATTAATCGAACCAGTCTTGGAAACCTTAATAAGTACTCCATCGCGAATTCCTGCGAGTTTCTTACCTGCCAGAGTTTCTGCACTTGATCCATAGATAGAAGATGTGCCGTCGGAATTTCGCACCACTGTGTTGAACTCAGTCTTGCTTGATCCTAGAAATACTAATTTCCCAAATACTCCAGAAGTTGTGGCCGTCAAGAGAAAAGGTTTTGAATCGAGAGAGCCAACTATAGATATTCCAGAATTTGTCGCCGAAAGAGATGAGATCAAGGGAATTGTTTTCTGCGGTGCAAGATATGTCGCACTTAATTCACCAGTGTTTGAGATCTTCCAGAGCGCTATTTGATTCAAATCTGTTCGTAGATCTGAAGGTGAGTCAACATTGACTTGATCCGGGTTATCAACTCCCACTGTTGAAGTCGCCGTCTCCGCTGCTGGTGCGACAGCTGCTGCGCCAGCAATCCAGATATTTCCAAGTGGATCTGCAGTGGCAGCCATTGCAACTTCGCTGAGACCGCTATCAATGGTGCGTTGCCATACCTGGGTATTTGTGAGGTCTACCGCGGTTACTTGAATATCAGCGCTCTGAGTAACTGGGTTCGAGATGAAGATTGTGTTCTGTGCTGATTGCAGAAAAATCTCTGTGCCAATTGGTGCTGGGTAGATAGAACCGAGTTGAACCGGAATCGCCTTGGGGGCAGCTTGCGCAGAAGATGGAATTAACGAGAAGAGTGCAATAGCAATCAGTGCGCGCTTCATATTAAGCCAGTTCTTGTGAGCGCTTTGCTGCAGCAGACATTGCTTGCGCAACGATTGCCTTGAGTCCAGATTCATTGAAGGAGGCAAGAGCTGCGGCAGTGGTTCCGTGAGGGCTCGTCACCTTCTCGCGCAGAGTTGTAGGTGAGTCACCTGAAGTCTCGAGAAGTGCTGCTGCGCCCACGATTGTTTGAATCGTTAGTGTTGTGGCATCTGCCTGAGATAGACCAAGGGCTACTGCACCTTCCACCATTGCTTCAACAAATGCGAAGAAATATGCAGGTCCTGATCCACTTGTAGCGGTGACTGTGTCTTGCAAGCTTTCAGGAACTTCAATGGCAGCCCCGGTTGCAGCTAAGAAGTGAGCAACGAACTCACGGTGTGCAGAAGTAACTCCGCTACCAAGTGAATATCCTGATGCGCCTTTACCAACCAGCGCTGGGGTATTTGGCATTACCCGTACAACAGGATTGGTCTTGCCGAGTCCTGCAGAGATGGATGCGATTGTCTTACCTGCGGCAAATGAGATCACAAGGCATTCTATTGAGATATGTGGTGATAACTCTTGGAGAGTTGCCTGCATATCCTGTGGCTTTACAACCAGAAGCAGAGTTGAAGATTGAGCTGCAACTTCTGCAATATCTTTATGAATAATGGAGTAACGAGCCACTAACTCTGCCGCCCGCTCACTGCGCTTTTCAGCGAAGGAGATATCCGCAGGATTTACACCGCTGCGAATCAGTGCAGCGATGAGTGCTTCACCCATAACACCTGCGCCGATAACTCCAATGTGATTAGCCATGGCGCAAGAGTACGCGTAGGCTCTGCCCCTATGTCAGAGGTTAAAGCAGGTTTTGCACGCGACTGGATTGAGTTTTCAGACCCAGATTCTCCAGAGGAAATCTATAAGTGCGACCTCACATGGCTCACCTCTAATTGGTCTTGCATCTACGGCGATGGTTGCAAAGGCGTCTTTGCTGATCGCCCTAATGATGGATGTTGCACAGAAGGTGCGATGTACTCAGATGCAGCAGATGAAGAGCGCACACTTCGCGCTGCAGAGTTCCTAACACCCGATATGTGGCAGTTCTATAACGAAGCTCGCCCCAAGAAGCCGGGCGGAAAGTTACGTATTACCGACACTGATGAAGATGATGAGCGAAAGACACGTACCGTTGACGGTGCTTGCATCTTCTTAAACCGTAAAGGTCATGAAGCAGAAGGTTTCACAGGTTCATTTGGTTGCGTACTTCACCACTTGGCAGAAAAGCGCGATGTGCACTTTGTAGATACAAAGCCAGATGTGTGCTGGCAGCTTCCACTTCGTCGTAGCTATGAAACTCGGGAAGTTGGCGAACGTGAATATTCCATTATCGTCATCGGTGAATATGAACGCCTTGCATGGGGCGATGGTGGAGAAGATTTCGATTGGTATTGCACAAGCAACACCGAGGCACATGTTGGAAAGCAGCCGGTTTACCTCTCCAACAAGGCAGAGCTTCAGAAATTAATGGGCGAGGCTGCATATGCAATCTTGGCCGAGCATTGCGATCGCCGCATCGCAGGCATCAAAGAGATGCAGGCGAAGTCGCTTCCACTCTTCGTGATTCAGCATCCTGCATCTGTCGCTGCCCCCAAGTAACCTAGGCGCATGGCCAAGGTAGAGAAGGATCCATTCCGCTGCGTTGAATGCGGTTGGACATCCCAGAAATGGGTAGGCCGTTGTGGCGAATGCCAAGCATGGGGCACCGTTGAAGAAATCGGTGCACCTAAGAAGTTATCTCTCCAAGCAGGTCCCATCTCTGCGAAAGCAACCGCTATCGGCGATGTTGATCTATCTGCAGCACATGCCCGTGCGACTGGTGTTTCCGAACTCGACCGCGTATTGGGTGGCGGACTTGTTCCGGGGGCGGCCATCTTGCTCGCTGGCGAACCCGGTGTTGGAAAATCAACACTTCTCCTATCGGTAGCGGCAGAGACAGCAAAGAAGATAATTCCTGTTCTTTACATCAGCGGCGAAGAATCAGCATCACAAGTTCGACTTCGCGCCGAACGCATCAAAGCTATCGACCCCAATCTCTACTTGGCATCAGAGACTGATCTCGGTGCGGTGATTTCTCATATCGATACCGTTAAACCTGATTTATTAATTATCGACTCCATTCAAACTATCGGTTCATCAACGGTCGATGGTGCACCTGGTGGCGTTACCCAGGTACGAGAAGTAGCCGGCGCGCTGATTCGAATCTGCAAAGATCGAGACATCACATTGTTGCTCGTGGGTCACGTCACTAAAGATGGATCTATTGCCGGCCCCCGCCTACTCGAACACATCGTCGATGTTGTTCTTCAATTTGAAGGCGAACGTCATTCACGTCTGCGTTTAATTCGCGCAGTAAAGAACCGCTTTGGCGCCAGCGATGAAGTTGGATGCTTTGATTTAAGTGATTCAGGTATCGAGAGCGTTCTCGACCCAACAGGTCTCTTCACCTCTCGCCATGCAGAACCAGTTCCAGGTACTTGTGTCACAGTTACTCTCGAAGGACGTCGCCCGCTTCTCGCTGAAATCCAAGCGCTTGTCAGTGCAGGACGTGAAAATGATTTCGGTAATGCCCGTCGTGTTGTTAGTGGCCTCGATTCTGCCCGTACATCAATGACTTTAGCTGTTCTCGAACTCCGTGCACATGTGCGTGTAGGTGGTCGCGATGTCTATGCCGCAACTGTCGGTGGCATGAAGATGACCGAACCTGCTGCAGATTTAGCCTTAGCACTTGCCGTGGCATCAGCTGCAAAAGGATTAGCTCTACCTGCAGATCTTGTTGCAATCGGTGAAGTCGGTCTCGCTGGTGAAATTCGAAAAGTCAGCGGGGTATCACGTCGCCTTGCAGAGGCATATCGCCTTGGATTTAAACGAGCACTTGTTCCAACAGGCTCTGAGGTCAAGATTGCCGGCATGGAGATAGTAGAAGTATCTCGACTAGATCAAGCAATCGCACGAGTAAAGATCAACGCCGACTAACGTGTACGAGAAAACGATCATCGCTTGGTTTAAAAAGAATAAGCGAGATCTCCCATGGCGGGCTACTGATGCATGGGGTGTATTAGTTTCAGAGATTATGTTGCAACAGACACCTGTTCAACGAGTCTTACCCGTCTACAACGAGTGGATGAAGCGTTGGCCAACACCAGCCCATCTTGCAAATGCAACTCCTGCAGAGGTCATTACTGCGTGGGGTCGATTGGGTTATCCGCGCCGCGCATTGCGACTTCATGAGTGCGCAAAAGTTATTACGACCGAACTCAAGGGAGAGATTCCAACTACCGAAGTCGAACTTCGTAAATTACCTGGCATCGGCGAATACACAGCAGCTGCAATGGTGGCCTTTGCATTTGGTGGCAGGTCCCTTGTTCTGGATATTAATATTCGCAGGCTCTTCTCTCGTTTATATAAAGGCGAAGAAGCGCCATCTTTAGCGCCAACAAAGGCTGAGCGCGTTGAATATGCAGAGTATGTTCCAGTTAAAAATGCTCATCTGTGGGCTGCCGCAACTATGGAGCTCGGTGCCCTTCTCTGCACTGCTAAAAATCCACTCTGCGGTCGATGCCCTGTTGCAGATGAATGTGCCTGGAGAAGCCTTGATTACCCGGCATCTACACGCGTAAAACGCACTCAAACCTGGCACGGCACTGATCGCCAATGTCGCGGAACAATCGTGCAGGCTCTTCGAGAGAACAAAGTGCTCTCAAAGAAGGAGATTCATTTACTGTGGGATGTTCCTTCACAAGTAGAGAAAGCACTTCTGACCTTGCTTGATGATGGCTTGATTGAAGAGCGCCGCAAGAATACTTACTCACTCCCCCGCTAGAGTGCCTAAGTGGAGATTTATCTAGTTGCAGTTGTAGCAATCATCTTTATGAATGCTCTGCCAGCATTTGCTCCACCGACCTGGATGGCACTTGTCTTCTTTCTTCTTCATTACGATGCAAATCCTGTGGCACTCGTCATTCTCGGAGTCCTCAGCGCAACCGCGGGCCGAGCTATCCTTGCTTGGTACTTCAGAAGATTTGCCCACTTAGTTCCAACAAAGTTTTCGAAAAACATGGAATACGCGGGACATTACTTCACCAATCACTCCACCAAACGCTATGCCGTGCTGGCGATGTTCTTGGTATCACCTGTCTCATCTGCTCAGCTCTTTGAAGCTGCCGGATTGATGAAGACGGTGAAGTTACAACCTTTACTTATTGCATTTGCAGCAGGTCGTACTATTTCGTATTCAACATATGTCACAGGAGCGGCAGCAATCGCGGCAACTAACTTCGGAGATCTCTTAATTCACGAACTGAGAAGCCCGTGGGCAATCGGAGTTCAAATCGTGATGATTGCAGGGCTAATTGCCCTTGGATCTATCGATTGGAAATCTAGGGTATCTAGATTTAAACGGTAGGTGCGTCTGCGAGATCTTCAGGAGAGTCTGGAGTCATCGCCTTTGGAGCGCCGACAAATGTGAACTTCGCATCTGCGCCTTCGCCCTCAACATCAACGACGATGATCTCACCCGACTTGAGCTCGCCGAACAAGATGCGCTCTGAGAGAGCATCTTCAATCTCGCGCTGAATAACGCGACGAAGTGGACGGGCTCCTAGAAGTGGGTCGTAACCACGTTCTGCAAGGAGATCCTTGGCAGCTTGTGTGAGCTCGATTCCCATATCTTTCGCCTTGAGGCGATCATCGAGGCTTGCGACCATGAGATCGACAATCTGAATGATCTGCTCCTTATTGAGCTGGTGGAAGACAATGACATCATCGATACGGTTCAAGAACTCAGGGCGGAAGTGGCTCTTGAGTTCGTCGGCAACCTTGCCCTTCATGCGCTCGTAATTACCGAGCTCATCATCGGCTGCTGAGAATCCAAGACCAAGAGTCTTCGAGATATCGCGAGTACCGAGGTTGGTTGTCATGATGATGACTGTGTTCTTAAAGTCGACGGTGCGACCTTGTGAATCTGTGAGGCGGCCATCTTCAAGAACCTGAAGAAGTGAGTTGAAGATATCTGGGTGCGCCTTTTCGATTTCGTCGAAGAGAACCACTGAGAATGGACGACGACGTACCTTCTCGGTCAACTGTCCACCTTCGTCGTAACCGACATATCCTGGAGGTGCACCGAATAGACGTGAAGCTGTATGGCGCTCTGAGTACTCAGACATATCCAACTGGATAAGCGCTGTCTCATCACCAAATAAGAATGAGGCAAGTGTGCGGGAGAGTTCTGTCTTACCAACACCAGATGGACCAGCGAAGATAAATGAACCACCAGGACGCTTTGGATCCTTAAGACCTGCACGGGTACGGCGAATTGCTTGTGACAGCGCCTTGATTGCTTGATCCTGTCCGATAACGCGGCGGTGGAGTTCATCCTCCATGCGAAGAAGTCGTGCTGTCTCTTCTTCAGTTAATTTAAATACTGGAATACCAGTGGATGCTGATAGCACCTGAGCGATGAGTTCTTCATCAACTTCAGTGACCTTATCGAGGTCTGTTGCCTTCCAATTCTTCTCCGCTTCGTTCTTCTCAGCGATAAGAGTCTTCTCTGTATCGCGAAGCGCTGCAGCACCTTCAAAATCCTGTGCATCGATTGCAGATTCCTTAGCCTTACGCGCTTCAGCAATCTTCGTATCGAATTCACGGAGCTCGGCAGGAGCGGTCATACGCTGGATGCGAAGACGTGAACCTGCTTCATCAATAAGGTCGATTGCCTTATCTGGCAAGAAGCGATCTGAGATATAGCGGTCTGCAAGGTTTGCAGCTGCAGCTAGTGCACCGTCGGTAATAGATACGCGGTGGTGTGTTTCGTAGCGATCGCGAAGACCTTTAAGAATCTCGATGGTGTGAGCTACTGATGGCTCTTTCACCTGAATTGGCTGAAAACGACGCTCTAACGCAGCATCTTTTTCAATGTGCTTACGGTATTCGTCAAGAGTTGTTGCGCCGATTGTCTGGAGCTCGCCGCGAGCAAGCATTGGCTTCAAGATGCTCGCTGCATCAATTGCACCTTCTGCAGCTCCTGCGCCAACAAGAGTGTGAATCTCATCGATAAAGATGATGATGTCGCCACGAGTCTTAATCTCTTTAAGAACTTTCTTCAAGCGCTCTTCGAAATCTCCGCGGTAACGTGAACCAGCAACAAGTGCTCCGAGGTCGAGTGAGTAGAGCTGCTTATCTTTCAAAGTCTCTGGGACATCGTTCTTTGCAATTGCCTGTGCAAGACCTTCAACAACTGCAGTCTTACCTACACCTGGCTCACCGATGAGTACTGGGTTGTTCTTTGTGCGACGGGAAAGAACCTGCATCACACGTTCGATTTCGTTATCGCGACCGATGACTGGATCAAGTTTTCCTTCACGTGCTGCAACGGTGAGGTTGCGACCGAATTGATCGAGTACCAAAGATGTTGAGGGAGTTCCTTCTGCAGGTCCGCCTTGGGTAACAGCTTCCTTACCCTGGTAGCCAGAGAGAAGTTGAATGACAGTCGAACGAACGCGATTGAGATCTGCGCCGAGCTTTACGAGAACCTGTGCTGCAACGCCTTCACCTTCCCGGATGAGTCCAAGGAGAATATGTTCGGTGCCGATGTAATTGTGGCCAAGTTGAAGAGCTTCACGAAGTGAGAGCTCGAGAACTTTCTTTGCGCGAGGAGTAAAAGGGATATGTCCGCTAGGTGCCTGCTGGCCTTGGCCGATGATCTCTTCCACCTGTGCACGAACGGCATCGAGTGATGTGCCCATGGATTCGAGAGCCTTGGCTGCAACGCCTTCACCTTCGTGGATGAGGCCGAGGAGGATGTGCTCTGTGCCGATGTAATTGTGGTTGAGCATGCGTGCCTCTTCTTGCGCCAAGACAACAACGCGGCGGGCTCGATCGGTAAAGCGCTCAAACATGGCATCTCCTTCTACAGTGGAACTCGCGTAAGCCTATCGCCCGCACCTATGCAGGCGCGAGGCGAGCTTTATACGCTGATAGAACCCCAAATATGGGGCCGATATTCCCGCCTCTGACTAGAGGTTGAGGAGCATTCGGGTATTGCCGAGGGTATTTGGCTTCACGGATTCAAGATCCAAGAACTCAGCCACACCGGCATCGTAAGAGCGAAGCAGCTCTGCATATACCTCGGGCTCGACCGGGGTCCCTTGAATCTCTTTAAAGCCAAGGCTGCCAAAGAATTCGGTCTCAAAAGTGAGGCAGAAGATGCGCTCGACACCGATGATCTTTGCGCGAGCGATAATTGCTTCAAGAATCTTTCGGCCTACGCCTTTGCCATGCAGATGTTCTGCAACTGCAACCGTGCGAACTTCCGCAAGGTCCTCCCACAAGATGTGCAGTGCGCCGCAGCCAACAACAACGCCATCTTCAACTGCAACTGTAAATTCTTGAACAGATTCGTAGAGAGTTACCGTCTCTTTATTGAGCAAGCGACGTTGCAGAGCAAAGGCATCGATAAGTGCGCGAATGCCTTTGATATCTGATGTGCGTGCTGGACGAATCTCAATCATGGTGGTTATTCGACCTCAGGCTTTACCAATGGGAACAAGATTGTTTCGCGAATACCAAGTCCGGTAAGCGCCATGAGCAATCGATCAACGCCCATACCCATGCCACCCATTGGAGGCATTCCGAATTCCATTGCGCGTAAGAAGTCTTCATCCACCTGCATCGCTTCGAGGTCGCCCTTTGCACCGAGCTGTGCTTGCTCTACAAGACGCTCGCGTTGAATAACTGGGTCGATAAGTTCAGAGTAACCTGTTGCAAGTTCAAATCCATCGACGTAGAGGTCCCACTTCTCAACAACTCCAGGTATTTCGCGGTGGGCGCGCACAAGCGGAGAAGTATCAACTGGATAACCCATAACAAATGTTGGCTCGATTAATTGATCGGATGCAACGTGCTCGAAGATTTCTTCAGCAAGCTTTCCAGTAACCCACTTTGGATCAATCTTCATGCCGAGCTTCTCTGCATACTTCTTCAGGTCCGCATACGGTGTCAGCGCAGTAACAGTCTCGCCGACGCCCTCCGAGATAGCGTCATATAAGGATATTTCGCGCCATGTTCCGCCGAGGTCCTTCTGTGAACCATCAGCATGCGTGACGACATGTGAACCTGAAACGGCTAGCGCTGCGTTTTGAATCAAAGTGCGAGTGACATCTGCGATTGATCGCCAATCGCCATAAGACATATATGACTCAACCATTGCAAACTCTGGTGAGTGAGATGAATCAGCGCCTTCATTGCGGAAGTTACGGTTGATTTCAAAGACGCGCTCGATACCACCGACAACACAACGCTTCAAGAAGAGCTCTGGTGCAATACGCATGTAAAGATCTATGTCGTATGCATTAGAGAAAGTCTTAAAGGGACGAGCCGCTGCTCCACCATGCATCACCTGAAGCATTGGTGTCTCAACTTCGATGAAGTCATAACTATTAAAGGTATCGCGCAATGAACGCATCACCTGTGGGCGCATACGTGCTGTTGCACGAGCTTCTGGGCGAACAATCAAATCTACATAACGCATACGAACGCGAGTGTCTTCTGACATCGGCTTGTGATCGTTAGGCAATGGACGTAGAGATTTCGCTGCAAGCTTCCAAGAGTTCGCGAGGATAGATAGCTCGCCACGCTTTGAAGTAATGATTTCGCCGGTAACGCTGACGATGTCGCCTAGATCGATATCTGACTTCCATGCATCAAGTGCCTCTTGGCCGACCTTGTCCAAAGAGAACATCGCCTGAAGTTCAGTGCCATCGCCTTCACGAAGAGTTGCGAAGCAGAGTTTGCCGGTATCGCGCTTAAAGATGATTCGCCCGGTGAGAGATTCAATATCGCCTGTGGCAACGTCGATTTCTAGGTCTGTGTACTTCTCGCGAATCTCCTTGAGAGATTTAGTGCGGTCGACTGCGACTGGGTAAGGCTCAACGCCCTTTTCGATCAGCCCAGCGCGCTTCTCGCGGCGAATGCGGAGCTGCTCAGGTAGATCGTCTTCGATTGCAGGCGTATTTTCAGTCGTCATAGTGCGCAGAGTCTACCTTTTAAGGCTATTGGTTCTTCTCATGGATAAGACGTAGGCCAATAAGAGTTAAATCTGGCTCATATTCATCGATAGTTTCAGCAACTCCAATAATCAGCGGAGCAAGACCTCCGGTCGCAATGACAGTTGGGGCTTCATCATAATCTTGAGCGAGCTCTGCAGTAATGCGATCGACAAGTCCATCAACCTGACCTGCAAATCCAAAGATAGTTCCTGATTGAAGAGCCTCCACAGTATTTTTACCGATTACTGATTTGGGGCGAATGAGTTCTACTTTGCGAAGCTGTGCTGCACGAGATGCCAGTGCATCTACTGAGATTTCAATGCCTGGAGCAAGTGAGCCACCGAGAAATTCACCCTTAGGAGATACAACATCGAGATTTGTTGAAGTACCGAAATCAACGACGATTGCAGGACCGCCATAGAGAGTGTGCGCTGCCAAAGTATTGACGATGCGATCTGCACCGATCTCCTTTGGGTTATCTACCAGAAGTTGTACGCCGGTCTTTGTGCCGGGTTCAACGATTGTCGTGGGAAGCTCTGCAAAATATGTATTTATCATTGTGCGAAGTTCGCGCAATGTTGCTGGAACGGTCGAACAGATAGAAAGACCTGTCAATGTGTATCCGCTGACGAGGGCGCTAAATTGAAGCCACAATTCATCTGCCGTTGTACGTGGGTCAGTCTTCACTCGCCAGGATTTGATGAGCTCTTTATCCTCAAAGATCCCAAGGACTGTATTTGTATTTCCTACATCGACTGTTAATAACATCGCTACTCCGCTCTTAGATCTAGACCAATATCAAGTACCGCTGCGCTATGAGTCAGCGCTCCAATGGCGATGAAATCCACTCCTGAATCCGCATATGCCTTTGCGTTGTTGAGAGTTATTCCACCTGATGCTTCAAGAGGTGTTGCGCCCGCAACAAGTGCGACTGCCTCTGCACACATTGCAGGAGACATATTGTCGAGAAGTACCAAGTCAGGTTTTAAGGGCAGGACTTCACGCAGCTGATCGAGAGTATCGACCTCAATCTCAATTGGCGCCGAAGGGAATGCGCTACGGACAGCGGAAAAGGCTTGCGATACGCCACCGGCCGCTGCAATGTGATTATCTTTAATAAGTGCTGCATCGGCCAGAGACATACGATGATTTGTTCCGCCACCCATGCGAACCGCGTACTTTTCAAGTTGGCGATATCCAGGTGTTGTCTTGCGAGTATCGCGCACTTTGCATTTGGTGCCTGCCACAGCTGTAACCCACTTCGATGTTTCACTCGCGATTCCACTGAGGTGACCTACAAAGTTAAGAGCAGTTCGTTCTGCAAGGAGAATCGCACGAGTGTTGCCACTGACTGTCAGAAGAACGTCGCCCTCTGAAATCCGATCTCCATCTTTCTTATGGATAACAATATTTGTAAGGCCAACTTCTTTGAGAGTCGCCTCAACCATCTCGATTCCGGCAAGAACCCCACTCTTGCGCGCTGTGAAATCTGCAGTACTCACTGAATCAGGTGCGATTGTGGAGACTGAGGTGACATCTTCTCCCCCTTGCAAATCTTCTGCGAGAGCAAGTGCAATGAGATTCTTATCGATCATGAGTTGCTCACCTCTTGGTAACCGGTTGTCCACGATCCGGTTTGATCTAATTGTTGAATAATGCGCTTGCGCCAGAGATCACTTGTCTCTGGGAAATCTTCCCGCCAGTGCGAACCACGAGTCTCTTGGCGAATCAACGCTGCCTTAAGAATTGCTTGCGCCAATTGGAAGAGGTTAGTTGCTTCCCATGCTTCGACACATGGTTCGGTGCTCCGACGATCTTCAATTCGCGTGAGGTCGGCACTTGTCTTTAACAATGAGTCAGAGGAGCGAAGAACGCCCGCACCGCGACTCATGCTCGCTTGAATATTGGCGCGCACAGATGGGTCAAGGAGAATCTCCCGAGATGCGTTTTCAACCGGTGCACCTGGCTCTGGAGTATGCGCTGCGATATCTGCAGCAATACGTGCGCTAAAGACCAGACCTTCCAGCAATGAGTTAGATGCCAGACGATTAGCTCCATGAACCCCTGAACAGGCTGTTTCCCCGCATGCATAGAGGCCAGCAACGCTGGTGCGACCGTTGAGATCTACACGAACACCACCAGATGCGTAATGAGAGGCAGGAGCAACTGGAATCAGCTCTTTCATAGGGTCGATGTTGTTAGCGATGCAGGATGCGTAAATTGTTGGGAATCGCTTCTCAAAACCTTCAATATGTCGAACATCAAGCCAGACGTGGTGAGCGCCAGTCTCATTCATCACACGCATACTTGCGATTGCAACGACATCGCGCGGTGCCAGCTCTGCCATCGGATGGACACCTTGCATAAATCGATTGCCCTTGTCATCGAGAAGATAAGCACCTTCTCCGCGAACCGCTTCACTAATAAGTGGCTGCTGTCCTTGAGAGTTATCGCCTAGCCACAACACAGTCGGGTGGAACTGGATAAATTCAACGTCGGCAACTTTTGCGCCTGCACGGAGAGCAAGCGCAACGCCGTCTCCAGTTGATACTGAAGGATTAGTTGTCTGAGCAAATACCTGACCTAGCCCACCTGTAGCAAGAACAACTGCTTTGCCAAGTGCACGACCTACTCCGTCCCGGCTACCTGCGCCGATAACGTGGAGAGTGACTCCACATACTTCGCCATCTTGATCTTTTAGCGCATCAAGGACAAGTGCGTGCTCGACTACTTCAATTTCTGGATCTTGCGTTACTGCGGCAAGAAGTGCGCGAGATACCTCAGCGCCTGTTGCATCTCCACCTGCGTGAATAATGCGATTGCGGTGGTGACCGCCTTCGCGAGTAAGAGAGATTTCACCTGATGCTTCAGTATCGAATTTCGCACCACGTTCGATTAACTTACGAACTGCTTCTGGTCCTTCTGTAACAAGCACGCGTACAGCTGAAACGTCACAGAGACCTGCACCTGCTTCTAAAGTATCTGTTAAATGCTCTTCTGGTGAGTCTCCTTCACCGAGTGCTGCAGCGATACCGCCTTGTGCCCACTTTGTAGATCCTTCGTCGACCCGTGCTTTTGTTACGAGGAGAACAGATAATCCGTATGTGCGGCATTGCAGCGCAGTTGTAAGGCCTGCGATTCCAGAGCCAACCACGATGACATCTGCAGTTGCAGTCCATCCGGGAGCAGGGGCAAGTAGCTTCATTACTTCTGCTCGCTCTTCACTGGCATATTGTCGAGCAAACGGACACCATTTATCCAGCCAGCAACAATCGCACGCGTGAATTGAGTGGATGCTGTCGGTGAGAGAAAGGTCTGCTCGTCGATGTAATCAGCGTAATCGACTGTGAGCAGTGGCTCACTCGCCAAAATTGACCGAAGTTCGCTCTCGGATGTTGCTTCGCGTAGCGCTTTGGAAATGATGCGCGCTGCGACTCGACCTTCAGAATCAAGTCGCACATTGCGAGAAGACATGGCAAGACCATCCTCCTCTCGAATGATGGGCGCCGCAATAATCTCAACTTCATTGGCAATTTCACGAATCAACGCCAACTGTTGAAAATCTTTCTCTCCAAATATCGCAATCTTTGGTTTAACTAAATCAAATAGTCTGCGAACTACTGTTACCACTCCGTCGAAGTGACCAGGGCGCGATGCGCCTTCGTACAGTGATGCAATCGGTCCTGCTGTCACTCTTGGAAAACCTTCTGGGTAAATCTCTTCGGGTGTGGGAAACCAGAGATGGGTTACTCCAAATTTCTCAGCGAGCTCGATATCGCGATCTGGTGTGCGCGGATACTTCTCCAAATCGTCCTTGTTCTCAAATTGAAGAGGATTAACGAAAATACTTGCCACGACTTTCTCAGATTTCTCGGCGGCAATCGCAAAGAGTGAACCGTGGCCAGCATGAAGTGCTCCCATAGTGGGGACAAATGCGCAGGCAGATGGAAGGAGCTGTGAATCTGTAACAACTTTCATGGCTCCAGTCCTTTCAGGTACCGGGCTAGCTGATGCGTAAAGTCTAAGGCGTTACGGCAATTGCGCCAAAAGGTCGCCAACTTTGCCGTGAGTAAGCAAGATTGCCTCAGGGTCAATCGATAACCATGGTTCTAAGACGAAGCGACGTTCATGTGCACGCGGATGTGGAAGTAGAAGTTCATCTGCGTAGCTGAGGATTCCACCATATTGAATGAGATCGAGGTCGATCGTGCGTGGACCCCAATGTTCGATGCGTTCGCGCCCAAGCGCTTTCTCGATTCCGTGGAGCAAGGCAAGCAACTGAGCTGCGGGTAGTTCACACTCTGCAATGAGAACTGCATTGAGGTAATTGGGCTGTTCCGGACCGCCGACCGGAGCAGTCGTGAAATATGAAGAAACTGCAATGACTTCAAGTGACTCCTTAAGAAGCGCTACTGCCAAATCCATCTGTTCTTGGGGACTGCCAATATTGGCGCCGAGTGCAATGACAGCTTTCATGGGCGGCAGATTGTTACTGAAATGTCAGTCACTGTTTCGCTGACTGGAGCTGAAGGCTTATGAACTGTGACAGCGATAGCAGTGATGGAAGAGAAGTTTTCGCAGATTGTGTCTGCAATAAATCCAGCAAGTCTTTCGATGAGATCAAATTGCAACTTCTCGATTGCTTCTTTTGCAATTGCAGTGAGCAGGCCGTAATCAACTGAGTCAGATAAAAGATCACTCTTGCTTGCTGCAGATAAATCAATGTCGATATCAAGGTCTACGAAGAAATCTTGACCATCACGCTTTTCGAAATCAAAGACGCCGTGATAGCCAAATCCTTTAATTCCCTTGATCGTTATCTTGTCGCTCATCACTTCACCAACTCTACGTGAGGTGCAACGCTATGGACTCGCACAGCCCAAATGCCCTTTCCTACCAATGATTCAGAGATGGCAAGAGTTCCTGTCTCTCGCTCATCGGGAGTATCTCCACCGATAAATCTCTTGCGGGAATGGCCAATTAATACTGGATATCCAAGAGCGGTGAACTCATCGATGCGATTGAGAATCTCCCAGTTGTGTTCGGCATCCTTCGCAAAACCTAAGCCTGGATCGAGAATGATTTTCTCTCGAGCGATGCCTGCAGCTAACGCCTTATCGAGCTGAATCGTGACTTCATGGATGACATCTTCTACAACATCGCCGTACTGGGCCAGAGAGTTCATCTCTTTAGAGTGACCGCGCCAATGCATCAAGGTGTAATTGCATCCCAGCTGCGCAATGGTTGGGAACATTTCAGTGTCGGCTGCTCCCCCACTGACATCGTTGACGATGGTGGCACCTGCTTCAACAGCTAACTTGGCAGTCGATGCTCGCATCGTATCTATGCTGATTTCAGCGCCTTTGCCTTCAAGGGCTTTGATAACGGGGATCACGCGACGTTGCTCTTCCTCAGCGCTGACTCTCTCTGCACCTGGACGTGTGGATTCACCGCCAATATCGATGATATCTACGCCTTCTTCAATCATTTCTAAACCGCGCTGAACCGCGTGCTCGAAGGTGAAGTGCTTTCCGCCGTCAGCAAAGGAATCCGGTGTGACATTAAGGATTCCCATTACCAACATCGTCTTATCGATTCGTTATAAGGCTTACTGCTTCAGCGCGAGTTGCGGGATCGCGAAGGACTCCGCGAACAGCAGAAGTCGTTGTACGCGCTTGTGACTTACGAACTCCGCGCATCGACATACAGAGATGTTCGCAATCGATAATCACGATGACACCCATAGGCTTAAGAATCTCCACCATTGCATCTGCAATCTGTGTTGTTAAGCGCTCTTGTACCTGCGGGCGTCGCGCATAGAGATCGACAAGACGCGCAACTTTTGAAAGCCCAGTGATCTTGCCGCTTGGGATGTAACCCACGTGAGCTACACCGTGGAAAGGTGTCAGGTGATGTTCGCAGTGAGAGAAGACTTCAATATCGCGAATGATGACAAGTTCTTCATGGCCGATATCAAAAGTCGTTGTTAAAACATCCTCTGGTCGCTGCCATAGTCCTTCGAAGTTCTCTTTGAATGCTCGCGCAACTCGTGCGGGAGTATCTTGAAGTCCTTCGCGATCAGGGTTTTCACCGAGAGCAAGTAGTAATTCACGAACAGCTCTCTCTGCACGCTCTTGGTCAAATGGAGCGCTTGCGCGACCATCACCATCGCCCATAGAGATAGAGCTGATCTCGCTCATTACTCAGTTGCCTTCTTTACGCGACGAGCACGCTTTGGCTTCTCTGTCTCTTCCTCTACCGCTGGTGCGACTTTCTCGGTCAGCGCTACAGGTGGAATATCAGATGGGATACGAGTAAGAGAACCGGTCCACTTTGGACGCTCTGGCCACATCACAACATTGGCAAAGATCTCGGCAATCTCTTCTTTATTGATTGTCTCCTTCTCAAGAAGAACAACAACCATCGCATCAAGTGCCTCGCGATTTGCTACCAAGATATCGAAAGCCTCCTGATGAGCATTTTCAATCATCTTGCGGATTTCAGAGTCAATTGTGCTTGCGAGTGCCTCTGAATAATCACGCTGGTGACCGTATTCGCGGCCAAGGAATGGAGCTGTTGAATCTCCGCCGAGCTTGATTGCACCAATTGCTTCAGTCATTCCGTACTGAGTGACCATTGCACGAGCAAGCGCAGTCGCTTTCTCAATGTCATTGGAAGCGCCTGTTGATGGATCGTGGAAGATGAGTTCTTCAGCTGCGCGTCCACCCAATGAGTAAGCCAACTGATCTAACAGCTGATTGCGAGTAGTTGAGTACTTATCTTCATCTGGAAGAACCATTGTGTAACCCAGTGCGCGACCACGAGGCATAATCGTGACCTTATGTACTGGATCTGTATGTGGAAGTGCACGCGCAACAAGTGCGTGACCCGCTTCGTGATAGGCAGTGACGCGACGTTCTTCCTCTGACATCAAACGAGTCTTGCGCTGTGGTCCGCCCATAACGCGATCGATTGCTTCATCGAGTTGTGGATTGGTGATGACCTTCTTGCCTTCACGTGCTGCAAGAAGGGCTGCTTCATTGAGAACGTTAGAGAGATCTGCACCCGTAAAACCTGGGGTGCGACGTGCATATGCTACGAGATCAACATCTTCTGAAAGTGGCTTGTTCTTTGCATGCACCTTAAGAATGTCACCGCGACCCTTGAGGTCTGGGCGATCGACAGGAATCTGGCGATCAAAACGACCTGGGCGTAGTAACGCTGGATCAAGTACATCTGGTCGGTTGGTTGCTGCAATCAAAATAACCTGACCATTTGCTTCAAAGCCATCCATCTCAACGAGCAACTGGTTAAGAGTTTGTTCGCGTTCATCATGACCGCCACCCATACCGGTGCCGCGCTGACGACCTACTGCATCAATTTCATCGACGAAGATAATTGCTGGGGCATTGGCCTTTGCTTGAGCAAAGAGATCACGCACACGTGCTGCACCAACGCCAACGAACATTTCAACAAAGTCAGAACCTGAGATTGAGTAGAAAGGAACTTTAGCTTCGCCTGCTACTGCGCGAGCAAGAAGTGTCTTACCTGTTCCGGGAGGACCAAAGAGCAATACGCCCTTTGGAATCTTTGCTCCAAGTAATTGATACTTTGTGGGATCAGAGAGAAAGTCTTTAATTTCTTCGAGTTCGCCGATTGCCTCATCAGCACCTGCAACGTCTGCAAAGGTGTTCTGTGGGACATCAGGGTTTTGTAGCTTGGCACGTGACTTTCCAAAGCTAAATACGCGGTTTCCACCTTGTGCGCTGCTCATCATGAGGAAGAGCAAGAAACCGATAACCAGGATTGGTCCAAATGAGAAGAGCAGTGACATAAAGATTGACTGGGTTGGAACATCTACATCCCAACCCTTTACAGGTGGGTTAGCTGTAAGCGCATCAACGATTGTTGGCTCTTGGCGGATGACATAAGAAGCTTCAATCTTTGTTGCGCCCTTGATTGTCTTGCCATCTTTGAGGATTAATTGAATCTTCTGGCTCTTATCAATGAGAAGCGCTGACTTCACATCAGATTGAGCGATTGCATCAAGTGCCTGCGAAGTGCTTACAACTGTGTAGCGATTTGCAGCGCTTGTGATCTGACCAAAGATAGATACGGCAAAGATTGCAACGATAATCCAGAAGAGAGGTCCCCGGAAAATCTTCTGCGCACGAGTCTTTGGCTCTGGCTTCCCATTCGGCTTTGTGTTCTTAGCCGGAGCAATCTTCTTCAGCGGATTATTAATCTTCTTCTTTTCATCACTCATGAGATGGCCTATTCGTACATGTGCTTTGCAAGCACACCGATAAATGAAAGGTTGCGATACTTCTCATCAAAGTCGAGGCCATAGCCCACAACAAATTCCTTAGGGATATCGAAGCCAACGTACTTCACATCAACTTCGACCTTGGCAGCCTCTGGCTTGCGCAAAATTGTCAGGATCTGAACATCAGCAGCTCCGCGTGACTCGAGGTTCGCCTTAAGCCATGAAAGTGTCAGACCTGTATCCACGATATCTTCAACGATAAGAACGTTGCGACCAGTGACATCTGTATCGAGATCTTTGAGGATACGAACAACACCAGAGGACTTTGTTCCTGAACCGTAAGAAGAGACCGCCATCCAATCCATCTGAATGTGTGTCTGCATTGCACGAGTCAGATCTGCCATCGCCATGATTGCGCCCTTAAGCACGCCCACGAGCAAGATGTCACGACCCTTGTAATCTTCATCAACTTGAGCTGCTAGCTCTGCAACACGTGCCTTGAGTTGTTCTTCTGTTGCAATGATGCGCTCTACATCGGTTCCGACTGCTGCAAGATCCACTTGGCTTTGCTCCCTATTGATCGAGGTCGATAGGAAACTCTGCCCCTATCGCGAGAGGGACAGTCTGCCCGAAATACGCTCAACCTTCACACCGCCGGCCAAGCTGACCGCCCCCTGGCCCTTCCAAGCGCAGATCATGGCGTCGATAGCCCCAATCTGCTCGAAGGTCAGCTGACCTGAGGTGGCTCCGGCACCTAAGGCTGCCTTGCGAATAATGCGGGTGCGGATTGCGCGAGGAAGGGCTGCCAGACGATCGCAGTCGAGATCCGTCGCCTCCCGATCAGCCCAGGCATCGAGAGCATCAGCATCATCACGAAGAAGCGCCGCACTTCGAACTAACGCGCGAGAGATTCCGGGGTCGAGATTGGCTTCAAGATACGGAATAACTTCTTGTCGAACTTTTACTCGCGTGAAATCAGAGTTGAAATTATGTGGATCACTCCAGAAATCTAAATTCCATTCTTTACAGGCTTGTTCGATTTCATCGCGAGTAATCGCAAGGAGCGGACGAATGTACTTTCCATTCTCAACTGCCATTCCTGATAGAGAACGAGCGCCCGATCCGCGAGCAAGACCAAGCAGAACGGTTTCCGCTTGATCATCTCGGTTGTGACCTAAGAAGATTTTCTGAGCTTGCGTCTCTTCAGCGCTTTTAGCAAGAGCTTCGTAGCGTGCATCACGAGCGCCACTTTCGAGGCCGGACTCAAGATTGACCAGAACCTTCTTAGTAAGAACTTGAACATAACCGAGCTCCTTCATTTGTTGCACTACGCGTTCTGCCTGAAGATGAGAATTGTCTTGTAGCTGATGATCAATTGTGATTGCAATGGGATTGAGTGCGAGGGGTTGCGCCTCAATAAAGAGAGCAGCTGCAAGTGCGAGTGAATCTGCTCCACCTGAAACCGCAACGAGAAATGAATCGCCTGCCTCTAATTGCAAAAGGAATGGTTTAACTGCATTGCGAAGCGCAACAGTTGCATCAACCATCTTCTTAGACTCGACCACCGAATGGCATCAAGCCCTTCACTGAGTAGATGCTCGAATAAAGAAGGCCAGCATTCTTTGAATTTGCTTCCCACATCATTCCGTTTCCAGCATAAATTGTGATGTGGTGAATTGTGGAGATGGTGCCTTTATATGAATAGAAGAGTAGGTCGCCCGGCTGCAGCTGAGTAAGAGGTACGTGGTAGGTATAACCAGCGTAAAGCGCTGAGTTGAGGCGATCCCAATTTGGCCAGCCAAGACCTGCCGCCTTATAAGAGGCATATACAAGACCAGAACAGTCGAAAGTATTTGGACCTTGCGTGCCCCACACATACGGCTTGCGTGCCTGTACCTGCTTCTTCGCAAATGCCACTGCAGCAGCTCGTTGTGTTGCATTTGTGCGGAAAGTTGAACGTCCCTTAAATCCGCGGTCAGGCCACACCTTCGCCTGATTAATTGTTGTTGCAGCAGTATTTGCCTGACTCTCTTCGAGGAGAGCTAGCTGTCGCTGTTGTTCCAAAGTAATACGAACGTTCTTTGCTTTTGCGAGTTCTGCAATCAACTTATCTTGGACAGCGCGAAGTTTATTTACTTCCCTCTGCTGAAGTGCTTGTGCATCATCTGCAACTTTCTTTGCCGCTGCAACCTTAGCAGTGGCAATTACTTGGATTGCTCTTGCTTCATCAGCCTTCTTCTTAGCAGCGCGGGCAACAATTTCTGCCGCCTTAAAACGAGCAAGTGCTGTTGAGTTGCGAGCACCCAATGTATTGAGAGTTGAAAGCTGATCCATAATGTCTTGTGGTCCATTTGCGCTGAGCAGCGGTTGAATGTCACTGAGACTCCCGCCCATGATGTATGCATTGGAAGCCATCTTTCCAATTGCTCGGTGAGCCTCGGAAACCGCGAGAGCTGTTTCGGCAGCATGCTTTGCAGCAGCATTGGCCGCAGCTGTTGCGACGTTGAGTTCCTGCTGAGCCTTGAGGTAGAGCGCACGCGCAGCATTTGCCTTCGCTGTGAGCTGACGTAGGGTTAAATTCGCCGCAGCCAACTTCTTTGCAGCAGCATCTGCTGCCTTCTTCTTTGCAGCTTCTGCCGCCTTTGCCGCTTCGATCTCAGCCAAAGTGGGCTTGGGCTTTGCGATTGCGGGGGTTGTTGCAAGAGTCAGCGCACCCATGAGGGCAAGGGCGATCACTGACTTACGGCGCATTATTCAAGAATAATTGAGGGAGGCGCTCATCGCAGCGCCAACTCGCCAGATATCTCTAGTTAGCCACATCTCTCTTTGCGAATAAGTATGAAGAGGCCACAAGGGCGAGTAATACATAGGAACTTCCCAGAATCAGCGCATGCGAATAAGAAAGTAATGGTGTACCGCCTTGAGCAATTGTTGCCAATTGATTGCCTGGCATCCAATCAAGAGTGACTGGCTTTACTGCACCAATGAGATTTTCAAGAATCAGTAACCAGACCAGAGCTATAGAGATTGCAGAAATTGGTGAGCGCAGAAAGATTCCAAGTGCGATTCCGATGACTGCATAGAAAACGATTGAGATGTAGACATTGACCAGCGTATGAGCGATTGCTGACCAACCATCGGAAGTAAACCAGAGATCTGTTGAAACCTTTGCGCGATCTGATAAGTAAATAGATATTGCGACACTGATGACTGCATTGATGACCACGAATAGAAGTGCGAAGGATTTCATTGCAGCATACTTACCCATCAAAAGAACAAGTCGACGCGGCTGACGCACAAGTAGATTGCGAAGAGTTCCGTAGGTGTATTCCTGTGCGCTCTGTGCGGCGAATACGCAGAGGACGATGATTCCGAGCAAACCACCGATAGATGCAAATCCATATACAGAACCAGATGCGAGACCTAATACATCTCTACCGATGCGACGGCCACGGTCTCCATTGCCATCAGGTGAATCAATCATCAAGTAAACAAATGACGTGATCAAGCCATTAAAGAAGAGAGCTGCAGCAAAGGTGCCAAAAAACAAGGTAGGACGGCGGATTTTGCGCCATTCAGCGAAGAAAACCTGAATCATGATTGACCTCCTGTCATCTCGAAGAATGTCTCTTCGAGGTTAGGCAAAGTTGGAGTGAGTTCTGCAAGAGTGATGCCGGCTTCAAATGCCAACTTATTAAGCACTGGCGCCCATTGATGTGGGCCTTCAATATGAGCTTGGCCATGTCGAATTGTTGTGGGGTGGCCGTGTGCTCGTGCTATTTCGGCAATTTTCGCGAGATCTCTTTCGTTTTCAGTCTTCACAATAATTGTCGGCTTCTGGTTGAAAAGTAGTTCTTCAATTGCGCCAGCAAAAACAACTTCACCTTTACGGAGCATGACGATGAATTGAGAGATGATTTCGATTTCAGAGAGCAAGTGCGAAGAAACGAAGACTGTTGTTCCCTGTGCAGCAAGTCGCTTTAAAAGATCGCGAACCTCTTGAATGCCTTCTGGGTCTAGGCCATTTGTAGGTTCGTCAAGAATCAAGAGTTCCGGATTAGGAAGAAGTGCTGCTGCGATTCCCAAACGCTGCTTCATTCCCAATGAATATGTTTTGTATTTATCTCCACCTCGACCAGAGAGACCAACAAGATCAATGAGTTCATCAACTCGATTGATGTCGATGCCTCCCATGGTTGCAAGAACTCTGAGATTCTCTGCACCAGAGAGCGCTGGATAGAAGGCAGGACCTTCAATCATTGCGCCGACTGAGGAGAGATATTTTTGGGGCTCTGAAATTGAATGTCCTAGAACCGTACCCGTGCCTGATGATGGCGAGATAAGACCTAAGAGCATTCTGATTGTTGTTGTTTTGCCTGCTCCATTGGGGCCGACGAATCCGCAGATAGTTCCTTTGGGAACGGTAAAGGTTGCGGCTTTTACCGCCGCGATCTTCTCGTACTGTTTAGTAAGACCATCTACTGAGATTGCAGGTGTGCTCATAAGGGGCACTATAACCACTCCAGATGTGAGTCCTCTAAGATTCCGGCATGAGTAAAGATGCCTGGGGATATCAGCCTCGAAATTCACGTCCTGCACCAGATTGGGATGTCGAACCACAGACCGATGCAATTCGTGCGGGACTTGTCCGTACTGGCTTTGGCGAAACCTCAGAGGCTCTCTTCCTCAATAGTGGTTTCACTTACTCATCTGCGCAAGAAGCTTTCGATGCATTCACCGATGAGACCGACCATTATCTTTACAGCCGTTTCCACAATCCGACTGTTGCCATGTTTGAAAAGCGTCTGGCTGCTCTGGAAGGCGCAGAATTCTGTCATGCATTTGGTTCTGGAATGGCTGCAGCTTTTGCTTCACTTGCCTGCATCGTTGAAGCCGGAGATCACATCGTTGCATCAGCTGCCATGTTTAGTTCATGCCATGTGATCATCACCGAAATCTTGCCTAAGTGGGGTGTCACATACGAGCTTGTGAAGGCAAATGATCTTGCTGCGTGGGAGCAGGCGCTCTCTAAGCCAACAAAGGCTGTATTTATTGAAACGCCAAGTAATCCACTAATGGAAATTACTGATATCCGTGCTGTCAGCGATTTGGCACATAAAGTCGGTGCAACTGTAATTGTCGATAACGTAATGGCCTCACCTGTCTTACAGCGTCCGCTCGAACTTGGCGCCGATGTTGTTATGTACTCAGCAACAAAACATATTGATGGACAAGGTCGAGTTCTTGCCGGCGCACTTCTTGGCTCTTTCTCTTATATCCAAGAGAAGCTTCTGCCATTTACACGCCATACCGGACCTGCCCTCAGCGCATTCAATGCGTGGGTTCTTCTCAAGTCACTTGAGACTATGGATATGCGGGTTCAGCGCATGAACGAGAATGCGCAAGCGATTGCAGAATTCCTCGAAAAGCATCCTGCAATTAAGAGCGTGAAGTACCCAGGTCTTGATTCACATCCAGATCGCGCGGTGATCAAGAAGCAGATGACCGGTGGCGGAACGACTATCGGCATCGAATTTAACGGCTCTCAGAAGGATGCCTTTAAGTTTATGGATGCCCTGCGCATTATCGATATCTCTAACAACCTTGGAGATAGCAAATCTTTGATCACCCACCCAGCATCGACGACGCACCGTCGATTGTCAGCTGAAGTTCAGGCAGAGATGGGTATTACGCCCTCAGTCTTGCGACTCTCTGTCGGCCTCGAGCATGTCAATGACTTGATAAAGGATTTAGATCAAGCACTTAAGAGCTGAGCAACTACCAACAAGATTGAGAGCAAGGTCAAGTAGGTAATTGACCAGTGGAAGATTCCACCCGCAACTTTGTTGTAGTTATCTGAATTCTCTTTGAGGGCAAAGAGTTGGAATGTAAATACTGCACCCAGAGCAACAGTCGCCGTAAGAGACCACACAGGTAGCTCTGCCAATTGAATCAGGGCAGTAGAACAGATAACCATTGCAATCGTGTGGAACCACATCTGCCCGATGACATTTGCTCGAGTTGCAACAGATGGAAGCATTGGAATTCCGGCAGCTGAGTAATCATCTTTATATTTAATTGCTAACGCCCAGAAATGCGGCGGAGTCCAGAAGAAGATCACAAAGAAGAACGCGACCGGAACAAGAGTTAATGAATTTGTCACAGCTGCCCAGCCAATAAGAACTGGCATACATCCGGCAGCTCCACCCCAAACGATGTTCTGTGAAGTATTTGGTTTGAGAGCAATCGTGTAAATCACAACGTAGTACGCAATCGCGACCGCTGTAAGAACCGTGGCAAGAACAGTTGTAAAGATATAAAAGATTGCGAGCGAGAGTAATCCGATTGCAATTGCAAAGATCGTTGCCTGGGTGCGTGTAACTGCACCGGTCACAATCGGGCGCTTTGCTGTGCGCTTCATCAATTTATCGCGCTCGGATTCAACCACCATATTGAATGCATTGGCCGATCCGGCAGCGAGGGTTCCACCAAAGAGAACCCAAGCCAAGAGCGACAGGGATGGAAATCCGCCTTCAGCCAGAACAACCGCCGGGACTGTGGTGATGACCAAGAGCTCAACTACACGGAGCTTCATGAGATCGATATAAGCGCGGAGGGTGGTCACACGCTTAGCCTATTACGCGATTGGCAGGGTACTTCACGCTAGTTCTCAGTGCTTTCACAGAGAGATTCCTTACTTTTAGGCCATAGCAAGAAGCGATCAAAGGGAGAAGACCATGACACAAGAATCACAGCCACAGAAGCCAGGTTGGTTTGAGCTCGTCGATGGCGATTCCCCATCTGCTCAGGTCACTAAGGTCAACAAGGTTCTTCCTATTACAGCAGTACTTGTTACCGGTGCAGTCATTGCAACAGGTGGATTCTTCGCAAGCGCTTCGGAAAATACTCAGAGCAGTGCTCAAACCGCACAAGCCTCTGTCACCACTGTTGATTATTCAACAGCTGCACCAACATCTGATCCAACAACAGCTTCAACCACAACTCTAGGTGTCACTGCTCCGGGGGCGCCATCTATTCAAGATCCAACACAAGGTGGGATAGCGAAGCCTGGTCACGATGGCGACGATGACGAATATGAAGACGATGATGATCGCCACGAGTATGGAGATCGCCCTGATCGTGATGGCGATGACCACGAAGGTCGCGAGCACCACGAGCGCGGCGAGCACGAGGACCGCGATTAGTTTGTAGCTGTAACCGATTCGCTTGAGGGAGCGTTAGGTAATACGGGCAATAGTGGGGTCGCGATTTTTCCCAAGATCCGATCCACTGTTGCCCGTACCTTCTTAGTAACCGAATAACTCTTACTGTGCCGATCTGCGATGATCACAAATATGTATTGATGCTCACCTGATTCAACATAACCTGCGAGATTGGTTGTTCCATTGAGAGTTCCAGTCTTTGCACGCACCAATCCGACTGCAGTTGGCGCAGTTTCAATAAAGCGATGCTGCAGAGTTCCTGATACTCCCCCAACAGGTAAACCTTTAATGAGGGGGATGAACTTTGGATCGTGATAAATCACCATCAAGAGCTGGGAAATTTGGCGAGCGGTCACGCGATTCTCTCTCGACAATCCGCTGGCATCTTTAACGACAAGATTTGAGGTGCTTATGCCCATCTCTGTCAGCATGGTGGCAAAAGTGAGTGCTACGCCTTTATCGTCGAGAGTATTGCCAGCAGCCACCGAAGCCAATCGAGCGATGCGCTCTGCGAGCAAGTTATCGCTCCAAATAAGCGTCCAATCGATGATTTTCTGCAATGTTGGAGATGTCGAGGTGAGAATTTCTTCATTGGACTTCTCGGTTGCAACTGCGTTGGTAACTCGCTTGAGAGGAATCGAAAGGTGATGCTCTCGCAGGAAGCGACTGATATGGGCCACATCTTGGGCGTAGAGATTGCTGTAGTAAATCGTGGTGTTCTTTGTCGAGCCAGAATTCAATTTTTTCAAGGTGCTCAGTGCGTTGAATTCAATACGCTCGAGAGATGTTCGACCCATCTTGGTTGCAACTTTATGGTCATACCCCACCCAAGGATCGAGTGATCCCCGAATAACAACTGACTTTCCATCGACGCCACTCCAAAGCGAAGTCGTAAAACTATCTGTTGGAGATAGGTAGGTGTAAGCGGCGGCAGCTGACACCAACTTAATTACTGATGCTGGCTTACGTGGAGAATTGGCATTCGATTCGTAGACAACTTCACCGGTTACTTCATCGAGAACAATGACAGATGGATCTGCCAGAGTTGCAATCGCGGTCAGTTGTGAGAATGCAGAGTTGATAGCAAGAGAATCTGCAGCAGTTGCACTGACTTGAGATATGCCAAGTAAACCTGCAAGCAGGTATGCAACGGTAGAGATTCTGCTAGGCAAGGAATTAACTAAATACCGACGGCTATGACGATATTAAGCACTGTAAGGCCGAGCATTGTTGCCCAGACAGAAGTCTTCAATGAATCCTTCTTCACATTCTTGTACCCAAGGAAGAGGATCGCAGCTAATACCAGGGCTTTCACCCCGACCTTCGCATGATTCACAGTCTCTTCAGGTTCGACTTGAGGCAAGATGCCAACCATCACGATTCCTGCAACTAGTGCCGATAAACCTGCATGGATGACGCCTGGGTTTAACTTGCGTGGATTTTTATTAGCCTGAGCCAGGAGCAGTCCAAGGATTCCAAGGATGCTGAGAATATGGATACCGAGTGCGATGTTAAATACTGTAGTCATGCGCACTAGTTTAGAGTGCCACCATGGAAATTAAGACACCGGCAGAGATTGGTCCTGGTGAATTCTTCCCGGTCGTAGGCGTTGGACCGCACCCGCAGCCATGGCCAACTGGCGAGCAATATGACCCTGAGCTCTTAGCCAATGGCGACCGTCGTAATGTCCTCGATCATTATCGTTACTGGACCGTCCCGGCAATCGTGGCCGACCTCAATACAAAACGTCACAAGTTACAAATCGCGATCGAGAATTGGCAACATGATTTAAATATCGGTTCTGTTGTACGTACTGCGAATGCATTCAACGTAAGTGCAGTCCACATCATTGGAAAGCGCGATTGGAACAAGCGGGGAGCGATGGTCACAGACCGATACCTCACCGTCTTGCATCACCCGACTGTTGCTGATTTTGCGAAGTGGTGTTCAGATAATTCACTTCCGATTATCGGAATCGACAATGTGCCAACATCTCGCAACCTTGAAGGTTCAGATGTTCCTGAAAGCTGTGTTCTGCTCTTCGGTCAAGAAGGTGCAGGGATGTCTGATGAGGCAATCGAAGTGTGCGAAGTTTTATATGCAATCGAACAATATGGTTCTACGCGATCTATGAATGCATCGGCTGCTGCTGCAATCGCTATGTATCACTGGGCGCTGCAACATTTACCAAGAAAGAATTAGCGCCAGCTTTATTTAGCCAAGAGATTCTTTGACCGAGGCAAGGCGTCGCTCAACTTCATCCGCCTCTTCGATACGACCCAATTGGCGCATGACCACTGCCATTTTAGATTCGATTTCGATGAGGAATTCGAAGTCTTTTGAATCATCCTCAGCAGTGACTTGAAGAACTCCATCAAGTGTTGAAAGGCCCTCTTCTAGTTTGCCCAGAAGGATTTCTGCACGACCGTATTCATATAGCGCAAAATTCTCGCGGCGGTGATCGTGTGCTGTTTCAAAAACATCCATCGCCTTACGCGCTGCATCAAGCGCCTTCTCACCATCGCCGAGTTCGTTGTAGCAAGAAGCGATCTTTTGATCACAGCGTGCAACATGGAGAACTTCTCTCTCTGCTTTGAATGTGGAACGTGCTTCTTGGAAGCAGATGATCGCTTCGTTGTAGTTCTTGAGTTCGCGCTGAGCGCATCCAATCAAGTGCATGTCATTGGCTGCACTGATGTTGTTGCCATCAACGAGATGCTCTTGTGCACATTCGTACATAATTTCGATTACTTTTTCATAATTCTTTGAGGCGTACCACCACTCGCCCAAGGTGCATGCAAGTTCAAGTGCAATAGGTGATTTGTTCTCGCGCAGTAGTTCGACTGCTTTAGACATTGCCGTTGCGGCTTCATCCATCCGCTTGAGTTGATTGAGGTTGTAACCAATCGCTGAATAAGCCTGTGCCAATCCTTCGCCGGAAACACCTCCACCAAGTTCGGAGTAAATGTCGCGGGCAGTCTCTGCGAGGGCGAGTGCCTCGTCATACTGCCCACGGGCGAAGATGCGAGCGCTGAGTTCGTAATAGGTATCAGCGCGCTCTTCGCCGCTGACCTCGGGGATTCGATCCCAGAGCATCTCTTCAGTCAGGATTTCATCGCCATTGTCATGATCATCGTTACTCACGTGGCACCCTCCTTCACCTATTTCCGCGCACTCTAGACCTAACAATGGGCAGGAGGTGGATATTTCCGCGCTAATGACCATCCTCAAGTGGAAGTAAATCCCCTCACCCCGTACCCTTCTACTTGCAAACGATTTGCAACTAGTGGTGGAGAGACCCGATGAGCCAGAAGGCCAGCTTGAAAGAACACCTCAAATTTAGCCGTGAAGAGCTACCGGCTCTCTTTGGCGTACTGGGAACCGTCGTCTTCCTTCACATCCTTGGGTGGGGACTATTTATCCATTACAACTCTGATCCGAAGTACCACTCATTGGTCGATGGCAAAGGCGCCCTGATTTATGCAGGTGCCGGCGCACTGGCATATTCATTCGGTCTTCGCCATGCATTCGATGCCGACCATATCTCTGCCATAGATGATTCAACTCGCATCATGCTAGCAAAGGGCAAGAAGCCTCTCGGCGTTGGGCTTTTCTTCTCGCTTGGTCATTCAACAATTGTCTTGGCGTTATCCATCGCAATTGCAGTTGCAGCTAAAGCTGCGATCAAATTCCAAAAGAACTACGCAGAGACCGGCGCCATTATCGGCGCATCCGTATCTGGCTTCTTCTTATACCTCGTTGGAATTCTCAACCTGGTCATCCTTGTCGGAGTATTAAAAGT
>CALJUA010000078.1 GCA_937975715.1 uncultured Candidatus Planktophila sp. | reverse complement strand
GAGATTTACCTGCAACGACACCGACATAGTTGAGATATTCCATGATCTGCTTCTCGGCTTCGGCGATATCGATTCCGTGGGGGATCTCGTTAATCAAACCTGAAGAGGTATGCATGTTGCGGACGAAGTCGTTCATGCCTGCAAGCTGACCTTCGGTCGCGTGGATAACAAGGTCGATGCCCTCACCGATGATGTTGAGCTCTGAATCGGTAACAAGGACGGCAATCTCGACCAAGGCATCTGTTTCCAGAGATAGCCCAGTCATTTCGCAATCAATCCAAACGAGGTGAGGTAGTTCGACAGCCATGGGGCGAGCCTAGCGTCTGGGGCTAGGTTTCAACTCTCGTTCACCTTCTGTTCACCATGTATCCGCTTATTTTCACGGGGCACAGTGAAAGATGCTCAGCATGACCACAGCCCCAGCGCCGCGTGAAATCACCACGCAGCCCCGTCGCTCTGATCGAATTTTCCGACGAGTCGTCACAGCCGGCGGACTCTCATCTCTCGTAATTCTGAGTCTGATCACAATCTTTCTTGCCTATCGCGGCTTTGAAGTTTTACGTCAAGAGGGATTGAGATTTATTACTTCATCCCAATGGTCAATTACCACAGATGATGCTGGAAATGTTGTCGAGAGCCACTTTGGTTTAGCTGCAATGTTGGTGGGAACAATTCTCTGCGCATTTATTGCAGTAGTGATTGCTCTTCCAATATCAGTTGCATCTGCGCTCTTTCTCAACTTCTACTCACCGCAATGGTTGAAGAAATTCCTTGTTGCCGTCATCGACATGATGGCCGCCTTTCCTTCAATCCTCTTTGGAATCTGGGGCTTCTTGGTTCTTATGCCGAGTGCTGAGTATTGGGCCAAGATTCTCAATCACCATCTCGGTTTTATCCCGGTCCTTAAGATCGCACCGTATGTTGTAACGCGCTCGCCATTTGTGGCCGGTGTTGTTCTTGCAATCATGATTATTCCAATCATTACTTCTGTTTCGCGCGAAGTCTTCTCGCAGACGCCACTCGATCGCATTCAAGCTGCATATGCACTAGGTGCAACTCGTTGGGGAATGATCAAGGCTGTTGTGCTTCCATATGGTCGTTCCGGCGTTATCGGCGGAGCGATGCTTGGACTCGGCCGCGCGATGGGTGAGACCGTTGCTGTATTTACAGTGCTCAACATTGTCTTCCAAGTGAACTGGCATATCTTGCTCGGCGCCGGTGGCAACGTTGCATCCCTCATCATTCTTAAGTTCGGTGAGGCAAGCCCATATGAGATTAAGGCGCTGATGGCAGCGGGCTTGGTCCTCTTCATCCTTACTTTGATGGTCAATGCGATTGCAGATTTGATCGTGAAGAAGACAGGAAAGTCAGGGCGATGAGCACAGTGCAACCAACGCGCCCATGGGTGGCAACTACCGCAGATCGCGTTCGCGATGGATTGATCTTTGTAGTTTCGATTGCGATTTCATACGGTCTCGTTGCCGCAACTCCGCTCAAGGGAAAGCTCGCTTACTTCTTCACCTTCTTTGCAATTCTTACTCTCGCTAATGGCCTTAATGGTTTCTTACGTTATGGATTTGCAGCTGCCAAAGATGCGGCAATTAAAACTCTCGTCGGAGTCGGTGCGCTTCTCACCGTGATGCCGATTGCAAGTATCTTGGCAACAGTCATCAGCAAGGGATATAAAGGCATTAAGCCAAATCTCTTTACCCAAGATATGTCGCTTGCAACTCCCACTGATCCTCTCAATAACGGTGGAATCTTGCATGCCATTTCAGGAACGTTGATCCTGGTATTCCTTTCACTGATTATGAGCGTGCCACTGGGAATTCTTACTGCGCTCTATCTCACTGAGATTAAAGGGCGGTTCTCAAAGCCAATTAAGTTCTTAGTGCAGGCAATGTCTGGCGTGCCGTCAATTGTTGCTGGTCTCTTTATTCTCTCGGCGGTTCTCTATCCCATCACCAAGGGATACTCAGGATTCATGGGTGCACTTGCTCTGACAATTTTGATGATCCCAACGGTTGCACGTACATCTGAAGAAGTTCTCAATTTGATTCCGCAGGATCTTCGCGAGGCCGGTACGGCACTTGGTGGAACACAGTGGCGCACAGTTGCGATGATCGTTCTGCCAGCTGCTCGTAGCGGTTTGATAACAGCGATGATTCTCGGAGTTGCACGCATTGCGGGCGAAACAGCGCCGCTCCTCTTACTAACGGGTGGTGGCGACAAGGTCAATGGCAATCCATTCCACGACCCAATCGGATCTCTCCCTTATTACATCTGGAAATCGTTTAATGCTGGCTCAGAAGAAGCGATTACTCGCGCCTGGGCAGGTCTCCTGGTTCTCGTAGTTCTCATTTTGATTCTCTTCACAACAGCACGATTCTTAAGTACTAGAAAGGTCTCTCGATGAGTTCACTCTCAGCTCGCGGCATCCATGCCTGGTTCGGTAAGCACCACGCCCTCGAAGATATCTCTCTCGACTTTGCACCAGGCACCGTAACTGCATTGATCGGTCCTTCAGGCTGCGGCAAGTCAACATTCATCCGAACTCTCAACCGCATGCACGAGTTCATTCCATCAGCGGCAATGGCTGGCGAGGTATTGCTCGATGGTAAAGATGTCTACGCACCTGGCACAGACGTTACAAAGATTCGTCTTCAAATCGGCATGGTTTTTCAGAAGCCAAACCCATTCCCATCAATGACAATTGGCGAGAACGTTCTCTCAGGTTTGAAGCTCGCTCAACTCAAAGTTGACAATAAAGACGATCTCCTTGAAGAGTGCCTCGAGCGCGCAGGTCTCTGGAAAGAAGTAAAAGATCGTCTCGGTGCACACGGTGGCTCACTCTCAGGTGGACAGCAGCAGCGTCTCTGTATTGCACGAGCATTGGCTGTTAAGCCTCAAGTTCTATTGATGGACGAACCATGTTCCGCGCTCGACCCAGGATCAACACTTCGCATCGAAGAGACAATCCGCCACTTGTCAGAGTCAATGACCATCGTGATTGTTACTCACAACATGCAGCAGGCAGCTCGCGTATCTGACCACACTGCATTCTTCCTTTCCGATGGAGGTCCGGGACATATGGTCGAATTTGCGCCAACAAACGAGATCTTCTCTCGTCCAAAAGATAAGCGCACAGAGGATTACGTCACAGGTCGCTTCGGCTAAACGATAAAAGCCAGCACCAAATGTTCACCTAACTGTTAGGTGGGGTTTCCTCAAAAGGGGAGTGCGGTTCAGAGCGGTTGAATAACTTCACCCATGTAAGAAAACCTAATCTAACAAGGGGAAATACATGAGAGTTTCAAAGCTCGCGAAGGTTGCATCGATTGCACTCGCGTTCGGCTTAGTAGCAACAACACCTGCACATGCAGCAAACCTTCAAGGTTCAGGCGCATCATTCCCAGCGCTCTTGATTGAAGCATGCAAGGCTCCATTTGCAGCAGCTACAGCACATACTTATTCATACGCTTCATCATCTTCAGGTACAGGTCAGTCAAACTCAGATAAGTCGATCGGTGACTTCTGGATGTCAGATGGTGCATACACAGCCTCAACAAAGCGCGCATCCCTTATTCACGTTCCATTGGTCGCAGCACCAATTGCAATTCTTCACAATGTTCCAAATTCAAAGACACTTCAGCTCTCTGCAACAACTGTTGCAAAGATCTTCGCTGGTGAAATCACAAAGTGGAACGACCCAGCAATCGTTGCAGATAACAACCGAACAACAGCAAAGATTGTTTATATGAAGAACTCAGATGGATCCCTTAAGAAGGATGCAAAGGGTGATCCAATCGTTCTTCGCACACAGAATGTAAAGAGCACATTTATCTTGCCTGATAAGAAGATTCAGGTTATCTACCGTTCAGATTCATCAGGAACAACTGAGAACTTCACTAACTACCTTAACAAGTCAGCACCATCAGTATGGACAAAGGCTAAGAACAAGGTCTTCTCAGCAGGGTTCCCAGGCAATATCAATGATGTTGCAAATCTTGGCCGCATCGTCGGTGCAGCGTCTTCAACAGGTGTCTCACAGCTTGCTGGAAAGACTCCTTACTCAATCACATACGCTGAAGTGAACTATGCAAATGCGAACAAGTTGAAGATTGCTAACTTGATCAACCCTGCAGGTTCATCAGTGGCACCAGATTCAGCAGGCGTCGGCGCATTCCTTTCATCAGCATCACAGGATGCAAATGGTTGGTTGACATATGACTATGCAACTAAAGAGAAGGGCGCATACCCACTTGGAATCGTTTCTTACCTACTTGCAGATACAAAGTCAGGCGACAAGGCAACAGCTGCCGCAGTAGCAGAGTTTGCAAAGTTCATCTTGTCTCCAGCTTGTTCACAGAAGGTTGGCGAAGACCTTGGATTCTCTGTTATCGATGGTGACCTTCTTAAGAAGTCACTTTCTCAGGTAGCAAAGATCGGTTAACTCACGGATAAATAAGTTTCGGCCGGTCCTGCGTGAGGCGGGACCGGCCGATTCTTTTTTGCGCGCCTGGCTGGAATCGAACCAGCGACAACCTGCTTAGAAGGCAGGTGCTCTA
>CALJUA010000077.1 GCA_937975715.1 uncultured Candidatus Planktophila sp. | reverse complement strand
TACTTCTCACCAGAAGATCTTGATCTTGTCCGTGGTGAACCTACAGACCGCCGCAACTTTCTAGATAAATTACTAATTACCCAATCACCGCGGCTTGCAGGAGTTATCAGCGATTACGACCGTGTTGTCCGTCAACGTAATACTTTGCTAAAGACTCGCGCACCACAGAACGCACTCGAACCATGGACAGAGCAATTGATTCGTTACGGTGCTGAACTTTCAGCAGAGCGCGTGAAGTTAGTTGATGATCTCAACCCCTATGTTGCAGAGCATTACCGCAATCTCAATGAAGTAAAACCGGCATCCATCTCCTACAAATCTTCCACAGACGGCCTCACCGCAGATGTTGCAGAGAATGTAGAAATTCTCCAAACACGAGCAGCAGAAGTGATCAAACAAGAGATGGATCGTGGCGCATCATTAATAGGTCCGCATCGCGATGATTTACATCTACAGCTCGGTGACTTTCCAGCAAAGGGATATGCAAGCCACGGCGAATCCTGGTCGATGGCTATTGCACTGCGTATCGGCAGCTACACACTTCTAAAATCAGAAGGCGCCGACCCTGTTTTAATCCTCGATGATATTTTCGCCGAGCTTGATAATCAGCGCCGTCAACAATTAACCGCAGTAACTCAGCTTGCTGAGCAAACCATCATCACTACGGCAGTTGAAAGTGACTTACCTCCAGAGCTATTGTCTGCAAAGTTCTATGTAAGTCCAGGAAAGGTGAGCGATCATGGCTAAACGCGACCTCGCCCTGGATTTGTTCCGCAGCTATAAAACTGGCTTCATCAAAAAATCTCGTCCCCGCCCGGAAGCGCCGAGACAAGCTCCCGGTGACCCAACGCTGGTTGCTAATATCTTGGAAGAGCTCGTTAAAGATCGCGAATGGGATTCAGGCCTTGCCGAAGGCAACCTTTTCGCGACATGGCCGGCCATCGTCGGCGCCGACGTCGCCCAGCACACCGAGCCAATCTCATTACTTGACGGAAAGTTGCTCGTGCAATGCTCATCGACCGCATGGGCGACCCAATTGAGCCTGGCTCACAACGACATCTTGGCCACCATCCGCGCCAGCGCACCCGGCGCCCTCGTGGAAGCGGTCCGATTTATCGGCCCCCAAGCTCCTAGTTGGAAAAAGGGCCTCCGTTCAGTTTCCAACGGCCGCGGTCCTCGCGACACCTACGGATAACCCGGCCAAATTCAGTTACGGCGATGTGCGGCCAGATTGCCCCATGCCAGCAGTGCACCGATTCTTAACATCGCCTTCCAACTGAAGTTTGGCACGGGAATATCTGAGGTGATCGCTCTGTTACATACCTCAAGAAACCTGAGTCGAGTCGACTCAACTCTTTGGCTAGAATCGCCTCAGGTCTCCCAGTAAGCCCCGACCCAGATCGGCTCGGGAGACAAGAGAAATCTTGAAGATATAACAAGGAGAAAAAATGGCTAGAGCAGTCGGAATCGACCTAGGAACAACAAATAGCTGCGTATCAGTACTTGAAGGTGGAGAGCCAACAGTTATTGCAAACGCAGAAGGCGCTCGCACAACCCCTTCGATTGTCGCCTTCGCAAAGAATGGCGAAGTCCTCGTCGGTGAAGTTGCTAAGCGTCAATCAGTCACAAACGTTGAACGAACAATTCGTTCTGTAAAGCGTCACATGGGTACTTCATGGACACAAGATATTGATGGCAAGAAGTACACACCACAAGAAATTTCAGCACGCGTTCTACAAAAGTTAAAGCGCGATGCAGAGGCTTACCTCGGTGAGTCAGTTACAGATGCAGTAATTACAGTCCCTGCATATTTCTCTGATGCAGAGCGTCAAGCAACAAAGGAAGCCGGCGAGATCGCAGGACTTAATGTTCTTCGTATCATCAACGAGCCAACTGCTGCTGCACTTGCATACGGTCTTGATAAGGCAGATAAAGAACAGACAATTCTCGTCTTCGACCTCGGCGGCGGAACATTCGACGTCTCCCTATTGGAAATCGGTGATGGTGTTGTTGAGGTAAAGGCAACATCAGGAGATAACCACCTCGGTGGAGATGACTGGGATCAAGCACTTGTTGATCACTTGGTAAAGACATTCGGATCTGCAAATGGCATCGACCTTACAAAAGACAAGATGGCAATGCAGCGTATTCGCGAAGCTGCAGAGAAAGCGAAGATCGAACTATCATCTTCACAATCTGCAACTATCAACCTTCCATACATCACAGTTGATGCGGAGAAGAATCCACTCTTCCTCGACGAGACAATCACACGCGCACAGTTCCAAGCACTCACTGCTGATTTACTTGAGCGTTGCAAGAAGCCTTTCCAAGCTGTACTTAAAGATGCTGGAATCGCAATCAACAAGATCGAATCAGTTGTTCTTGTTGGTGGATCGACGCGTATGCCAGCTGTTGTTGATTTGGTTCGTGAACTCACTGGCGGAAAAGAGCCAAATAAGGGCGTAAACCCTGATGAAGTAGTTGCAGTAGGTGCATCACTTCAGGCTGGTGTTCTTAAGGGTGAAGTTAAGGATGTTCTCCTTCTCGATGTCACACCTCTCTCACTTGGTATTGAAACCAAGGGTGGAGTCATGACAAAGCTCATTGAGCGCAATACAACTATTCCAACAAAGCGTTCAGAGATCTTTACAACTGCTGAAGATAGTCAGCCAGCTGTTCAGATTCAGGCTTACCAAGGTGAGCGCGAGATGGCTGCATACAACAAGAAACTCGGAATGTTCGAGCTCACAGGTATCGCACCAGCACCACGCGGAGTTCCACAGATCGAAGTGACATTCGATATCGATGCAAACGGAATCGTCCATGTATCAGCGAAAGATCTTGCAACAGGTAAAGAGCAGGGTATGACCATCACAGGTGGTTCTGCTCTCTCTAAGGACGAGATCGATCGCATGATGGCAGATGCTGAAGCACACGCTAATGAAGATAAGCAGCGCCGTGAAGAAGCCGAAATCCGTAACACCGGAGATTCACTTCTCTATCAGACAGAGAAGTTCCTCAAAGACAATGAAGGTAAGTTCGAAGGCGAACTTGCTTCGCAGAAGTCAGAACTCGATGCAGCTCTAGAAGAGTTGAAGACATCACTCGGCGGTGCAAACTTTGAAATGATCAAGTCTGCAACTGAGAAGGTCTCAACAATTTCACAAGCGCTAGGTGGCGCACTCTATGCAGCGAACGCTGCACAAGCAGAGTCAACACCTTCAGAAGATGGTGTCGAAGATGCAGAAGTTATCGACGCTGAGGAAACGAAGTAAGTGAGACACAAAAGTGTCGAGCATTTGGAATGGGTGTAAATAAGTGACTACAGATAACGAAGAGCAAACCTCAACGGAAAACGTAGTTACAGAAACTGTAGAAGCAGCTGCACCGGATCAAGAAATTGATCCGGTTGCAGCGCTTACTGCAGATCTACAACGTCTTCAGGCAGAGTACGCAAATTATCGAAAGCGTGTAGAACGCGATCGTTTAGTCTCATCGGAGATGGCGACAGCTGCTGTATTAACAGAGCTATTAGCTACTTTGGACGATATCGACCGCGCTTCGCAACATGGCGAACTCACCGGTGGATTTAAGGCTGTTGCAGATCAATTAGCTTCACTCACAAACCGTTTTGGTTTGGAGAAGTACGGCACTGACGGTGATGCTTTTGATCCACAAATTCATGAAGCGCTGATGCATGACACCTCAGCAGATGTCGCCGTACCTACCGCCTCTAAGATTTTGCAACCTGGTTACAAGTACAAGGAACGCATCTTGCGCCCTGCGCGAGTTGCTGTGACAGAACCTGAAGAGCAAAGCGTCTCAGGTTTGACTGAGTAGTCGGAGTAATTTGAAATGGCAGCGAAAGATCTCTACGAGAAGGACTTCTACAAAGTTCTCGGGGTTGATAAGAAAGCAACCGCCGATGAAATTAAGAAGAAGTACCGCTCACTTGCGCGTGATTTACACCCTGATAAAAACCAGGGTGACTCCGCGCTGGAAGAGAAATTCAAAGCTGTCTCAGAGGCATACGACATCTTGTCGGATGCTACGAAGCGTGCTGAATATGATGAAGCACGATCTCTCTTTGAACGCGGTGGATTCCGTGCACCTACAGGTGGTGGGAACTTCCAAGGCGGGGATTTCTCAGACATCTTCGGTGGCGGAAACCCACAAGATATCTTTGCAAACCTTTTTGGTGGCGCAGGAATGCGTCGAGGTCCACGTAAAGGTCAAGATCTTCAAACCGAATCAACAATTACATTTAAAGAATCTATCTTCGGCACCACCCTTGAGTTAAAACTCAACACAGATGGAAAGTCACAGAACATCACTGCGCGCGTTCCTGCCGGCGTTAATGATGGCGCAAAGATTCGAGTTAAAGGAAAAGGTGCACAAGGAGAAGCAGGTCCCGGCGATCTCTTTATCTTACTTACTGTAAAACCTCATCCAATCTTTTCTCGCAAGGGCGAGAACTTGTTATTAACTCTTCCGGTGACCTTTGCTGAGGCAACACTTGGTGCAGATATTAAAGTTCCTACACTCGGCGGTGACGATGTAACAGTGCGGTTAGCTGCTGGAACCCCTACAGGACGCGTACTTCGCGTGAAGGGGCGTGGCATAACAAAAGGTCACACTGTTGGAGATTTACTTGTCACCATCGAAGTTCAAGTGCCTCGACGTGTTGAGGGTGAAGCACTTGAAGCACTCAAAAAATTTAGTGAACTCACAAAAGATCACGATGTGCGTTCTGAATTTAATGCAAAGGCAAAGGCATGACCGACAAGCGAGAGCCACACGAGATTGATGACGAGACTGGCCTCTATGTCATCTCAGTTGCAGCAGAACTTTCTGGTTTACATCCACAGACACTGCGCCAATACGATCGTCTAGGTTTAGTTTCACCCAACCGTACAGAAGGTCGCAATCGCCGATATTCATTACGTGATATTGCTTCTTTGCGCATGGTGCAACGCCTTGTCGGTGAAGGTATTAACCATGCAGGCGTTAAACGCATCATCGAACTTGAGACTGCGATGGCTAATATGGCGATTGAGGTCGCACAGCTGCGTATCGAGGTAGACGCTCTTCTTGCTCAGAATCCACCCAAGAATTTAAAGAATAAGAAGCAATCAAAACTTATTGTTTACGAAGAAGAGAATTAACTCTCCCTTTCCACCCATTGAGTATTTGGGCTGCCGGAGCTTTCAATACTTCCTCCAACAACGTTGCATATATATCTCGAAAATCTGTCGTCACAGCTAAATCCCCTTTATAGAGATTATTGAGCGACGGTTGTTCGCCATACATCCCACCTTGAACACGATCTCCAATAACAAAGACGGGACCTGAAGTTCCGTGATCAGTTCCGGCAGAAGCATTTGCTGCCACGCGTCGACCAAACTCAGAGTAAATCAAAACTGTGACATCTTTGGAGCGTCCAGAAGGTTCTAATTGAGATAGGAAGCGAGTAATTGAATTTGAGACAATTCCTATGAGCTCAGATTGTGCATTTGCTTCATTTGCATGGGTATCAAAGCCACCGAGTGATACCGCCCAGACTCGGGTTGGTGCGCCAGCCGCAACGAGTTTTGCCACAAGATCTAATTGCTGAGAGAGATTGTTATCCCCGCCCGCATTTCCGCCATTGACAGTAGGAAGGTCACTGGCTACTGGCGCAGGAGCTTTCAAGACCGGGGAGACGCTCTCCGAGATATTGAGGAGATTTCGGAGCGAGGTAGCTGCCCTTGCAGCGAGCGTGCCTTCACCTTGGGCCGGTAGTGAGAGGCGAGCACAGTCACGAGCCAGCAATCCTGTCGGTGTTATTAATCCACCCAGCGGCAGAACCGATCCACTTCGTTTCTTACCTACTAAGAGCGGCGGAAGCACTGAACCTAAATTTATTGCCACCATAGGATCTTCTGGCTGAGTATCTACCCAGCGACCAAGCCAACCACTCTTTGTGCTCTGAGTTCGCTCTGCGCTCTGCCAAATTGCCATAGAGGTAAAGTGAGAATGATCAGAGTTGGGATATCCAACTCCACGAATGATCGCAACCTTCTTTTTGTCCCATAATGATTTGATTCCTGTCATCGCAGGGTTGAGGCCGAGGTCAGAATCTAATTTCAAAACCTTTTCCGGTGGATAGGAAATTTCTGGACGCAATGAGTAGTACTGTGAATCAGAGTAAGGAACGACCGTATTCAATCCATCATTACCGCCATATAAAGTAACTACAACCAATATCGGCGTACCAGTTGGAAGAGGTCTTGTTATTGCCGCCTCTGCAATCTCATTTAGATTGAGAATGTTGGCTGCAGCAGCAACTCCCGTGCCACCTGTAAGTGCAAGAAATCTACGTCGTGAAATCGTATCCATTACGCACCCACCACATATTCGGGACTATTAATCGCTAGCAGTAGTAAACGCTCTGGATCAGATTTTGCAGAAGTCAGAGCATCTTCAGTTCTTTTACTCCACTGGTACACACCAAGATGATTCTTTAGATATTGCACACGTTGAAAAGGGGAAACCGACTTCAAATCTTTCAATGAAGCGCTCTTAACCAGAAGATTTGCAAGATTCAATCTAAATTGCGCAGCTGCACTCGTTAACCACAATTCACCTGCTGGCCAACCACCAACATTAGGTGGATTAAAAGGAACTTGCGCCAATTTACTTAGACCATTAACTATTTGCTGCGGATTCCTTACCTGGCTAGGAATGATGCCGAATGCACGGCAAACACCCACGCACCACTCGATCGGACTCTTCACTAAGGCGTAATTACTATTATAAAAATATGGCGAGAAGGTAATACTTCTCATCAGCTCAGCAATATTTCGATTCCCAAAAGTAGAGAGATCGAAATCTGACGGCAAGGCATGTTCACTTGAAACAAAACGAAACCACATTCGCTCTGCAATGAATCTTGCGCAATCTTCGCGAGAAGTCAGTAAATCTATTGCCTCATCAGCTGTAAAAGATTTCGTTGTACCAAGAAGTGTTACCGGTGAAGAGTCATGACGCTTTGGGTTGAAAGTAGTGTTTCCATTTCCACGATTAACCTGCATACCGGTAAATACTCGCGCAAGCGCCTTCACATCATCTTCGGTGTAACGATTGACACCTAGGGTGAAGAGCTCCATGAACTCTCGAGAGAGATTTTCATTAGGTGCAACAGCGGTGTTCTCTTGACCATCTAACCAAAATTGCAACGCCCCATCGTTGTACATCGCTCTACTAAAGGCCGCAAAGTCACCAAGAGCATATTTTCGGAAGGTCTGATTCTGCTTAAACATCGGCAGTGCAAAATTGCCTTTCTCAACCGATGTTGCCCAGTGTCCATGCCAGAACCAGGTCATCTTCTCGTTGTATGGCGTCTGGGTTGTCACCATCAAATCGAGCCACCATATGGTCATATCTTTTATCTGTTTGCGCATCGTGATCATGTATTCGGTATTTGCAAAGGTTCCTGGTTCTGGTCGTTTTCCTAGCTCTTCGACAGAAAAAGATGAAGATTGGGAAGAGATGACAGAGTCAGAAGGTTGAATAAGAAACTTATAAGCACTCTTTGAAAACCCATCACGGAGAGCAGATTCAAATTCACCAGGCAGAGGACCAAAGCCATTACGGTGGAAGAGGCGAGATAGCGCCAAACGTTCTTGATCTTTAGTTGGCGTTGCCATACACGAAAGAGTAGATGGGTATCTCTTGGAAGGTAAGATAGCGACATGAGTTCACAAGCACTTCTCAAAGAGCAGATCATTAAAAAGGCAGTTGTTCACGGAAAAGTCATTTTGTCTTCAGGCAAAGAAGCTGACTACTACGTCGACCTTCGTCGAATCACCTTAGATCATGTGGCAGCTCC
>CALJUA010000076.1 GCA_937975715.1 uncultured Candidatus Planktophila sp. | reverse complement strand
CAAAGGCAGCTCGTCTTAAGGTTGAAGGCCAGAAAGATGCAAAGCGTGCGAAGCGTCTCTCCGAAGAACTCGATTGGGTTCGCCAAAATGCAAAGGGTCGTCAAGCAAAGTCGAAGGCTCGTCTTGCCCGTTATGAAGAGATGGCCGCCGAAGCCGACAAGATGCGTAAGTTGGACTTCGAAGAAATTCAGATTCCACCTGGGCCGCGCCTTGGAAATATCGTTGTAGAAGTCGAAAACCTTGTTAAGGGATTTGGTGATCGTGTTCTTATCGATGACCTCTCATTCACACTGCCTCGCAACGGAATCGTCGGTGTTATCGGACCTAACGGTGCCGGTAAGACAACGCTCTTTAAGACAATACTTGGTCTCGAGCCTGCAGATTCAGGTAACGTCAAAATTGGTGAGACTGTAAAGATTTCTTATGTAGATCAGTCACGTGGTGGCATCGATCCAAAGAAGACTTTGTGGGAAGTTGTTTCAGATGGTTTGGACTTCATTAAGGTCGGCCAAGTTGAAATGCCTTCACGTGCATACGTTGCAGCTTTCGGATTTAAGGGTCCAGATCAGCAGAAGCCAGCTGGCGTTCTCTCTGGTGGTGAGCGCAACCGTTTGAACCTCGCGCTTACATTGAAGCAGGGTGGAAACCTTTTGCTCCTCGACGAACCAACAAACGACCTTGACGTTGAAACTCTTGGATCTCTAGAAAATGCACTGCTTGAGTTCCCAGGTTGCGCCGTTGTGATTTCTCACGATCGTTGGTTCTTAGACCGCGTTGCTACTCACATCTTGGCCTACGAAGGTGATTCAAAGTGGTTCTGGTTTGAAGGAAACTTCGAGTCATATGAAGAGAACAAGATTGCTCGCCTCGGTGCAGATGCGGCTCGTCCACATCGTGCGACATACCGAAAGCTCACTCGCTAAATGAAGTACGTCAATAAGCAATTTGTTCGCTGGGATGATCTCGATGCATTCAATCATCTCAACAATGCAAAGTATTTAACGCTTATTCAGGAAGCTCGCTTCCAGTGGTCATTTGCAGAGCCAAAAGCAAAAGAAGAGGCTCCAACCATGATTGAAATGGTTGTGGGTCGCGCAGAGGTTGATTACCTCGCACCGATCTACGAGGGTGGTCGTTATTACGATGTCACGATCTGGGTCGATGAAATTGGCGGAGCATCATTTAAATTGGGATACGAGATCATAGGCGAGGACGGTACCGTTCACGCTCGAGTCCGCACAGTGCAGGTTGCGATTGATATGGAGACCAAAAAGTCTCGTCGCCTCACTGATGCTGAGCGCGCTTTCTTAGCTCAGTACAAGATCGACTAGAAGGAGCCTGGCGTACATGAAGAAACTTCATCCTGCATGGACTGCACTAGTCGTTACCTTCTTAACACTCATGGCAACAGCAGGATTTCGTTCTGCGCCTTCAGTAACAATCGTTCCGCTTGAAGATGCATTTGGTTGGTCTCGTTCACAAATCTCACTAGCAATCGCTATTAATGTTCTCCTCTATGGATTAATTGCACCATTTGCTGCAGCTTTGATGGAGCGCTTCACCGTCCGCCGAGTGGTTATGTCAGCGCTCACCTTTGTATCGCTGAGCGCTGCCGCAACAATCTTCATCTCTCAGCCTTGGCACTTATGGCTTCTCTGGGGAGTTTGCGTCGGTATCGGTACTGGATCGATGGCGCTTGTCTTTGCTGCAACAGTTGCCAACCGTTGGTTTATCAAACATAAAGGACTTGTCGTCGGCGCACTGACTGCAGCAAGTGCAACAGGTCAGTTAATTTTCTTGCCACTTCTCTCGCACTTTGCTGTGACATATGGCTGGAAGTCAGTATCAGTCACAATCGCAATTGCTTCGCTGGTTGTTGTTCCGCTGATTTTCTTCTTCCTCAAAGAATCACCTGAGTCAATTGGCATGACTCCGTATGGCGCACCGATGACATGGGAGCCAGCTTCAAAGCAAGAGCTCTCTGCCTTTCGCCTTGCAATTGACACTATCAAGCAGGCAAAGTCTGATCGTAATTTCCAGGTACTCTTCTTTACCTTCTTCGTCTGTGGTCTATCTACTAACGGGCTTATTGGTACCCACTTCATACCTGCCGCACACGATCACGGAATGGCCGAGCCAGTTGCAGCAAGCTTGCTTGCAATGGTCGGAGTTTTCGATGTGATTGGAACTTTGGCATCTGGATATTTGACCGATAAGTTCGATCCGCGGAAACTTCTCTTCTTTTATTACGGACTTCGAGGTCTCTCCCTCTTTCTATTGCCCTCAATTCTCTTCTCAACAGTGCATCCATCTACCTTGGTCTTTGTGATTTTCTACGGATTAGATTGGGTCGCTACCGTTCCACCGACTTTGGTCTTGTCTCGAATTGTGCTTGGTCCGCAGCGAGGAACCATTGTCTATGGCTGGGTTTTTGTGGCTCACCAGATCGGCGCTTCGGTTGCGGCGTTCGGAGCCGCCTTGCTTCGGGTTCAGTTCGGTGATTATGCAATTGCGTTCTATATCTCAGCGGCAATGTGTATCGTCTCGGCGCTTGCAGTGCTACAAATAGCTAAAGGAAAGTCCGCTAACGAATTGAGAATATAGATGGCCGAGCGCGATACAACTAATTATTACGAGTTATTCGGGGGAGAGCCATTCTTCTCTGATTTGGTTTCGCAGTTCTATGCGCGTGTTGCCACCAATGAAATTCTTCGCCCTATGTATCCAGCTCGCGATATGGAAGGCGCTGCTCGACGATTAAAGATGTTTCTCGAGCAATATTGGGGTGGCCCAACAACATATTCAGAGGAACGAGGTCATCCTCGACTGCGTATGCGCCATGCGGGATTTCATATTGGACCAGCGGCAAGAGATGCCTGGCTTACCTGTATGCGCGAGGCAGTTGAAGGTATGGATATGGAAGCGCAAGCGCAAGAGAAGCTATGGCGCTACCTTGAGGGAGCTGCTGAGCACCTCCTTAATTCATTTGAAGATTAGCGCTTAGATTTATTTCCAACGACAAGAATCTCGCCGTTGCGCAAGTACCACAAGGTTCCTGCTGAATCGCGGACTGTTGTCACACGAAGGCCAACCTTTTCAACTGAGCCTTCAACGTCGCCGACCTTTACTTGATCGCCAACTCCATACTGATCTTCAACCAACATAAAGATTCCTGAGAGAACATCTTTAACGAGTGTTTGTGCACCGAGACCGATAGCGACACCGATTATTCCTGCTGAAGCAATAACCGGACCAAGATCAAAACCGAATTCGCCGAGAATCATTCCAATTGCGATAACCCATACAAATGCGTTGAAGGTTGATGTCAGTACGGTGCCGATAGTGCGGGCGCGTTCTGCCTGACGGGCAACGACTCCTGGACCTGGCTTGATATCAGCCGAAGCCAGCTTTGCTACTGCACGGTCGATGGCGCGCTTACCAACAGAGTGGCAGATCAAGGCAATAAGGAAGACAGAGATAACGCGGAGCGGTGCTCCTGTGAACCAATCAACAAAGTGCTGTGTACGGTCGCTCATAGTGGTTAAGGATAGACTGCGCACCATGATTAAGCCTCTATCTCAGGTCGCAAACCTTCTGCCAATGATCAATCAAGAAGGCAATGCTCAGCCAGGTCAGGGATTGACCGCGCTTCAGACATTTACATATTTCTTCCTTGCTCCAGTGGCAATCTTCACAGTGATTGCTCTGATTTCTTGGTTCGCATCAGCGCCTAAGAAGGAGAAGCAAGAAGTCATCAATTCCATCCCTGACGACAACGACAACTTCATCACAATCATCTCTTAATTCATTTTTCCAATAGAAAAGCCCCGGCCGCAAGGCGGATTCAAGGAGTCAAAGCAACAGAGGGCAGTTTGCCTTCAGTAAGAAGCA
>CALJUA010000075.1 GCA_937975715.1 uncultured Candidatus Planktophila sp. | reverse complement strand
GTCAGATCAAGACTGGTGCACCATCACGTACAGAGCGCGTTGCTAAGTACAACCAACTTCTTCGCATTGAAGAGGAACTCTCTGACGGCGCTGTCTATGCAGGCCGCCAGGCATTCCCACGCTTCAAGGCATAAGGCGCACAAGGCTTTTACATGGTCCGCAGATCATCTGGTGGCGCGAGAAAGAAGAGTTACCGTTCGCGTAACTTGAACTTCAATCGCCACCAGGGATCTGGTCGGACCTTTGCTATTGCTGCGATCTTCTTTGCACTCGCGCTCTTTCTTGCGCCTCCCATTAAGAACTACTTCACACAGCGCGCACAGATCAGTGCGTTGAAGGCACAGCTTTCAAGTGATTACGCAGCTCTCGAAGCAGCGCGCAAAGAGTTAACGTTGTGGCAAGACCCGAATTACATTAAATCTCAGGCGCGCGAACGCCTTCACTTTGTGATGCCGGGCGAGCGTCAGTACATCGTCACCGGTGGTGATGAATCCCAGGATTCAACCAGTGGCGACATCAACGTCGTTGAGAATCTTCCAGAAGGTCAACCTTGGTATACAAGAATGATCGCCTCCGTTACAGAAGCAGGTAAGCAGTGACCGACAGCCGTAAAGCCACCCAGGAAGATCTCGATGTTATTGAGCGCCAACTTGGTCGCACTCCTCGCGATGTCCATGCCATTTCCTATCGTTGCCCATGTGGAAATCCAGCGGTTGTAGAAACTCCTCCACGTCTGAGCAATGGCGAACCGTTTCCTACCTTCTATTACGCAACCTGCCCACGTTTAACGGCGGCGATATCTACCCTTGAAACAACTGGTTTGATGGGTGAAATGACCGAGCGCCTCAAGACAGATGCAGTGCTTGCGGGTGAATATGCAGCGGCACATGATGATTACATTGCATCTCGCAATGCGCTCGGAATCGATGTTCCAGAAGTTGAAAATATCTCCGCAGGAGGAATGCCCGATCGCGTGAAGTGCCTTCACTCACTTGTTGCACACTCGCTCTCTGCAGGCAAAGGTGTTAATCCATTGGGCGACGAGGCGCTCGAGCGCCTCCCTCAGTGGTGGAAGTTCCTTCCATGCGAGTAGCAGCCATTGATTGCGGTACTAACTCAATTCGACTTTTAATTGCAGATATCGAAGGCACCAATTTTCGCGAGATCACGCGCCAGATGGAGGTTGTCCGTCTAGGACAAGGTGTTGATAAGACCGGTGCATTTCATCCTGATGCGATTGCTCGCACACTCGCAGCGGTAGATCTCTACGCCGCTGAAATAGTAAAGCGCGGAGTCGAAAAGATTCGATTCTGTGCCACAAGTGCCACGCGGGATGCAACAAACCGCAATCTCTTTATCGATGGCGTGAAAGAGCGCCTAGGCATCGAACCAGAAGTTATTGCTGGTGAAGTTGAAGCAGCACTCTCTTTTGCGGGAGCAACAAAAGATTTCGATAAGTCACAGGGTCCATTCCTGGTAATCGATATCGGTGGAGGTTCTACAGAATTCGTCTTTGGAACTGATTCAGTCATCGCTGCCCGCAGCATGAATATCGGATGCGTGCGTATGACAGAGCGCCACTTCACAGGTGATCAGCCAGATCCAGGGCAAATTGCATCTGCCATTGAAGATATTGACGAGAACATTCGCCAAGCTGCAAAGACAG
>CALJUA010000074.1 GCA_937975715.1 uncultured Candidatus Planktophila sp. | reverse complement strand
ATGAACAAGCAGCCCTTGCAGATTTACTCAGCAGACTTGCTGCAAATTTCGATATTGAATCTGAATAAGTTTCAATAGCCTTGGCTATATGAAATTGATTAGCTAGAGATAACGCGTGCGCCGTGCACCGGACCGGTTGCACGTGCAACGCTTCCGACAACACCACTTGCAGTAAGAGCTACAGCTAAATCAAGACCGGCTTCTTCATCTGCAACAAGAAATGCCACAGTCGGTCCAGATCCAGAAACGATTGCACCGAGCGCTCCATAGTCACGACCTACCTCAAGTACAAGCGATAGCGCAGGTCGAAGAGAGCATGCAGGATTTTGAAGATCGTTAGAGAGTGATTTTCCCACCAACGCTGGGTCGCCAGTTAGCAGCGCTTGCATCAGTGCATCACTGACTCTTGGATCAGCAACTTCAAGTTCTGCTCGCATGCGATCACACTCGGCATAGACGGCAGGAGTTGAAAGTCCGACGGTGGAGAGCGCGAATACCCAGTGATAGGTACCGCGTGACAGTGCTGCTGTCAGTTGATCTCCACGACCTGTTCCAACCGCTGTTCCGCCTGCAATCATGAAGGGAACATCGCTGCCGAGTTGGCTGCCGAGTTCTAGAAGTTCTTCCCGTGTTGCATCTAATTTATAGAGCGCATCCATCGCAACGAGAGTTGCTGCAGCATCAGCAGAACCTCCGGCCATGCCACCCGCAACAGGAATCGATTTCTTGACTTCGATATGAACGTCAACATCGAGATCAAACTTCTCGCCGATCAGCTGCGCAGCTTTTACTGCAAGGTTAGAGCCATCTTCTGGAACGCCATATGTCTGCTCGCCGGTGATAGAGATGGTGACGCCACTACCTGCATGGGACTTTGTAAGTGTGACATCGTCAAAGATAGAGACTGCCTGAAAGACTGAGACGAGATTGTGATAGCCATTTGCCTCACGTGGGCCAACAGATAACTGCAAATTGACCTTTGCAGGCACTCGCACTGTTACTGAATTAAGAGGCACCTTATGACCCTACCGCTAACTCGTGTTGGGCGATAGCGACGAAGCTTGCGATTTCTAGCGCTTCACCTCGAAGTGTTGCATCGATACCGGCTGCTTGCAGAACTTCTTCCGCAGGAGCTGATCCTCCGTAGCGCGATGAGAGCGCAGATCTCAACATTTTGCGGCGTTGAGCAAAGGCAAGGTCGATAATTTCGAAGGTGCGCTTGCGGAGAGCTTCATCGCCAGGAGTTGCGCGACGGGTAAAGGCAACGAGCTTTGATTCAACATTAGGTACCGGCCAAAAAATCTGTCGCGAAACTACGCCAGCACCTGTGACATCAGCCCACCATGCTGCTTTAACGCTAGGGACTCCGTACTCTTTCGTTGAAGGCTTTGCGGCAAGTCGATCTGCAACTTCTGCCTGCACCATAACAACGCCAGTACGAAGCGTTGGAAATATCTCCAGCATATGTAAAAAGACCGGAACCGAGACGTTGTACGGCAAATTTGCAATCAGCACTGTCGGATCAATTGGCAAAGAATCAATCTGCAACGCATCCTTATTGATGACCGTTAATTTCTCTGGGTTATCAGCATGCTTTGCAGCTGTGATGGGCAACTGTTCGGCTAGACGCTTATCGATCTCAACTACGACAACAGCCTTCGCCTCTTGCATCATCGCAAGAGTTAATGATCCAAGGCCTGGTCCGATCTCGAGCGCAACATCATCAGGCTGCACACCAGCGGTGCGGACAATCTTCAGACATGTATTGCCATCATGAACAAAGTTCTGCCCTAAAGACTTTGATGGTTTGAGATCGAGCGCTGCTGCGAGCTCGCGGATTTCTGCTGCACCGAGAAGGCTCATGCAAAAGATCCAAAGACGCGCTCGGTGTTCTTGGAGAGTGCGTCACAGAGTTGCGCTAAATCTTCTCCACGCTCTGCAGCCATCGCTCGCACAATCGTTGGAATCTGCGCAGGAGTGTTCTGCATTCCGCGGTGTGGAGTTGGCGCCAAGAATGGTGAATCCGTCTCGACTAGCAACTGGTCGTGTGGCACAAGCTTCACCGCTTCGCGAAGGGCTGGCGCATTCTTAAAGGTCATCGTGCCAGCAAAAGAGAGGATGTAGCCGCGTTCGATGCAGACCTTGGCCATCTCAACATCGCCGGAGAAGCAGTGAAAGACCGTCTTTTCCGGGGCACCGACTTCTAGTAATACAGAGAGAACATCGTCGTGTGAATCACGATCATGAATCACCAGCGCTTTGTTGGTCTTCTTCGCCATCTCTATATGCCACTTAAATGACTCTTGTTGTACACCGCGAAGTTCAGGCGGCGTGCGAAAGTAATCCAAACCAGTCTCGCCGATAGCGCGTACTCGAGGCATGTGTGCAAGTTTTTCAATAATTGCTA
>CALJUA010000073.1 GCA_937975715.1 uncultured Candidatus Planktophila sp. | reverse complement strand
TCATCTCTTGTGATTCTTCGCCGGTGCGCGATGCCTCGACGGCGCCCTTCAAGATTGCGGTGATGTGGTCTTGTCCCACCAGGTTCTCGTAGACGCTCATGGCTTACTTCTTCTTAGGCTTTGAAACTTTGGATGTTGCACGGCCGACTGCGTGGGATGCGGCGATGATCGGGCGTAATACGCGACGAGATTGTGGGTTCTGCGCATTGCGCTTTAACTGAGGCAACTCTGCCACGCGTTCAATGATTGCTTCGTGTATATCTTGAACAGTCGCTTGGCCATCAATGACTAAGTAGCGCTCTGGATCGAGCATCGCTAATTGCAAGAACTCTTGGCGAACGCGCTCGTGGAATTCAACTGGCTCTGCTTCGAGTCGATCCATCGATTGCAAACGGCTAAGACCCACAACTGCAGGAAGATCAATCAAGATTGTCAGGGTTGGATATAACGTCTCAGTCGCCCAGCGATTAATACGCGCGACCTCTGATGGAATCAATACGCGTCCTGCACCTTGATAGGCGATCGATGAATCCATGTAGCGATCGTTAATCACAACTTCACCGCGAGCAAGCGCTGGGCGTATTACAGATTCAACATGGTGTGCGCGATCTGCCGCATAGAGCAGCGCCTCTGCGCGAGGATTTATTGCACCTGTCTCATGTCCCAACAAAATCTTGCGAAGCCCCTTACCGAGATCTGTTCCGCCTGGCTCGAATGACAAGGTGACGGTCTCGCCCTCTTGGCGTAACCACTCGGCAAGAAGTTTTGATTGGGTTGATTTGCCGGTGCCTTCGCCACCTTCAAAGGAGATAAAGATTCCTTCGGTGGGTTGTCCGGTGATGGCACCGAGTTCACCTTGCAGCGCAGCGACAATGTCTGACCACAAGGAAACTTGCGGGCGATCTTTCATCTGACGATAGGAAAGTACACCAATCAACAAACCAATAACACCTGCGATAAGAATTGTAATTTGCGCGCCGTTGTAATCGAGTTTGATGTTGTAGAACTCGTAATGAAGATTGCCTATCGTCGCTGCGATGATCGGTGCAATCGCGAGAACGGCCACCAACGTAATGCGAATCAATGACTGTACGAAGGCAAAGGTGCGGCCGCGAACTTCGTTATTGACCTCCATGCCCAGCATGGTGAAGCCCGTAACCCAGCAGATTCCGCTAAAGGCACCGAGAATAACAACGATAAAGATAGAGATCACTAGGTTTGCAATCAGGGCAAGCATGATGAGGAAGAAACCTGCGATTGCAAGGGATGCACCAAATAAACGGCGGCGGCTAAATTGCGCGAAGACCTTTGGGCCAAATGCGATACCGAGTGCCAGACCGGTAAAGACAGATGCAAAGAGAACACCGTAGGCAGCATCTCCACCGCCGAGGTCTC
>CALJUA010000072.1 GCA_937975715.1 uncultured Candidatus Planktophila sp. | reverse complement strand
ACAGCTCGTCGTTTAGGTGCAGTTGTCTCAGCGTATGATGTTCGACCAGCATCTGCTGATGAAGTCCGATCTATGAGTGCAACATTTATTCAATTAGAACTGGAAGCACTTGAAGGTGCTGGTGGTTATGCACGAGAGATGACAGAAGAGCGCGCTGCGAAGCAACGTGAACTCTTGACTCCTTACATTGCGAAATCACATGTGGTGATTACAACGGCTGCAGTTCCAGGACGAGCAGCACCTCGCTTGATGACCAAAGATATGGTCGATGCGATGGAGCCAGGCACAATCATTGTGGATTTGGCTGCAGAGACCGGTGGAAACGTTGAGGGATCAAAGCCCGGTGAGATTGTAGAAACCGCTGGCGGAGTTCGTATCTGGGGTGGCAAAGATGTACCAAGCCAGCTCGCCTTCCACGCATCGAGTTTGTACGCTCGAAATGTGGTGAATTTATTGACCTTGATGACAGATGCTGAAAGCAAGTTAATCAACCTCAACTTCGAAGATGAAATTATCAATGGCGCAGCTGTTACCCACGGCGGCGCTCGACGCACACCAGAAGCAAAGGCGGCAAAGTAATGGAGCCAATTGCAGTTATCTCGATATTTGTTCTTGCAGTCTTTGTGGGATTTGAGGTCGTTTCGAAGGTTTCTTCAACCTTGCATACCCCGCTGATGTCAGGTGCCAATGCTATTCACGGAGTTATCTTGGTTGGTGCCATCATCGTTGCTGATGGTGCAAGCAATAACCTTGAACTTGGTTTGGCTGTTGCCGCAATTATCCTTGCAACCATCAACGTTGTTGGAGGATTTGTTGTAACGGACCGTATGCTCGAAATGTTCAAGCCTAAGAAAGGCGGTGAGCAGAAGTGAGTAACTTTATTTATGATCTGATTGGCCTTGGCGCTGGCGTTCTCTTCATTCTTGCTCTTAAAGGCCTTTCACACCCAAAGACAGCACGCCGCGGAAATCTCCTTGGCGCAGCTGGTGCCACTGTTGCAATCGTGATGGTCTTCTTCAATCTTGGTGAGATTAAGAATCTCTGGTGGATTCTTGG
>CALJUA010000071.1 GCA_937975715.1 uncultured Candidatus Planktophila sp. | reverse complement strand
CGCGCATTTACAGTCCTACTCCAAACTGGCGTGTGAAACGAAGATCGCCTTCAACAATGTCATGCATATCGGTAATTCCATGTCGAACCATGAGAGTGCGTTCGAGTCCCATTCCAAATGCAAAGCCCGAATAAACCGATGTATCGATTCCGCAGGTTGCTAGAACTTTAGGATTCACCATTCCGCAGCCGCCCCATTCGATCCAGCGACCGTTGAAGAAGATATCTACTTCAGCACTTGGCTCAGTGAACGGGAAGAACGATGGACGAAGTCGGGTTGTTACCTCATCGCCAAACATGTGGCGAGCAAAGTTATCGAGCGTTCCTTTGAGGTGGGACATATTGATGCCCTCGTCGACGACAAGGCCCTCAACTTGATGGAAGACCGGGCTATGGGTTGCATCGAGCTCATCTGCACGGAAGGTGCGACCTGGGCTGATGACATAAATCGGAGGCTGCTTAGTCAACATCGAGCGAATCTGGACCGGTGATGTCTGTGTGCGAAGCACCATTCCGGATTCAACTGGTTCGATGTAGAAAGTATCTTGCATTGTGCGCGCAGGATGATCTGCAGGAATATTGAGCGCATCGAAGTTGAGCCAACCTGATTCGAGTTCTGGCCCCTCTTCTACTGAGAAGCCTTGTTCGATAAAGAAATCTGAGACTTCATTCTTGATGATTGAAATGGGATGTAGACCGCCACGATGTGTGCGCTGAACCGGCAAAGTAATATCGACAACTTCTTCAAGAAGTACACGGGCATCGCGCTCTGCCTCAAGTCGTACAGTTGCATCGGCAAGAGCCTTGGCGATTTCGGCTTTTGCCTCACCGATGATCTTGCCTGCAGAAGCTTTTTCTTCAGGTGAGAGTGAACCGAGTGCACGGCTGGCCAAAGAGATAGGAGCCTTATCGCCTACATGGGCGAGGCGAGCCGTCTTGAGCTCATCGAGATTGATTGATGCGGAGAATGCCTTTACAGCATCCGCGATCCAGCTGCTTACTTCACTTGGATTCATGGAGCGAAGTCTAACCTGCGAGCCCTCGAGAAAGCGTGAAG
>CALJUA010000070.1 GCA_937975715.1 uncultured Candidatus Planktophila sp. | reverse complement strand
CTTCTATCCCACGCAAACCGCGTTCTAAAAGATAGCGCGAAGGCTGAAGAAATCACCCAGGATGCACTTATCAAGTTCATGCTTGCTGCTCCTGAGCTTGAATCGAAAGAACATGCTCTTGGTTACCTTCACCGCACCATCGAAAACCTATGCATTGATTACTTCCGTGCAGAAGGCCGCCGCCCAAATCTTGTAGTCATTGATGATGCTCAGGCAGAGATCGAAGCAACCTGGCAGGACAATGGCGATCACGCAGAAGCTTTATCAGCGGCAGAAGATGCTGCAATTATCCGCCAGGCTCTGGCGCTACTTTCTCCAGCAGAGCGCGCAGCTCTAGTTATGTGGGAAATGGAAGGCCGCTCAACTGCCGAAATCGCAGCAGAACTTGGCATCAAAGAATCTTCAGTTCGTCACACCGTATCTCGCGCTCGCGCATCTCTACGCCGCGTACTTTCAGAACTTGTGATCGACGAGAAGCGCGGCTTAACAGCGCTAGATATGCTCTCAACTTCTTACAAGAAGGCAGCGAAGCTGGCTGAAAAATCATCAAGAATCGCACTCTCATTAATCTTGGTATTAACAGCTTTCCTTGGCTTTAATTCCCTAACAGGTAACGAAGGCGGAATCCTTCCTTCTCTACCTACAGTTTTAAACAACTCAACACCATCAACCACCCCATCTGCTTCATCCTCTGCATCAGCAACCGCTGAAGAGACAGCTGCTGCAACTGCAGCGGCTAAGAAGATCGAATCAATGATGTGGGGCAGCGACGCAGCAGTTAAGGGCGGCGCATTCCGTTTCTACGGTTTAGATAAAGATGGCGTTCCAACAGGGTACACAGTTACAGATGCAAAGGGCGCGCAAGGCAAGCTCTATGTAACTAAGGGTGTATCAACAACTTCAGATTCCGGAGTGGTAGTAACTGGCCAGGCCATTACCCAGTCCGGTGGACCAAATGTCCTTCTTGACCAGACCCTGACGGTCTCAGCATCAGGCACAACCTATGCAGTGAACCCATCAGTTGGCATCAAGGGCTCATGGGTACCGCTACAAGTTAGCGATACCACCTACGTTATCGAGCGTATGTCGAATGGCAACTACTTGGTAACCGCTACAATTCTCGTAGATTCCAGCATCGACACCGGGGTATTTATCCCAACTGGAAACCGCGGCAGCGATTTAGCTGCAGCTCCACGATCAATCGTTACACGATTGGTTCTAGATGCTGGAAAGACACATGTGTTGGCTCAGGCAGTTTCTGTCAATGATGCCAAAGGAGGCGCAAAGTAATGCGCAGACTCCAATTTAAGTTTCCTAGCCAGATCCGGATATCTGGTTGGGATTTTGGTTCATCAGCACGTGCGATGAATCAAGCGGGTGGAAAAGACTCACTCATGACCTATGAG
>CALJUA010000069.1 GCA_937975715.1 uncultured Candidatus Planktophila sp. | reverse complement strand
TAGAGCAACCGCCTCCTAAGCGGTAGGTCGCAGGTTCAACTCCCGCCTAGGACACCAGCTTTTATTTCACAGACGGATAACATTCGCCATTATGAACGCGCCACAACGAACTGTGCTGATCGTTGAAAATGAAGATTTTCTCCGCTCTCTCATTGCGCAATCCCTTGAAGTCCATGGCTTCACTGTTGCATCTGCCGCCAGCGCGCTCGAAGCTAAGAAGATGCTCTCAAAGGTAGATCCCGATGCCGCGGTTCTTGATATCGAACTCGGCGATGGACCAACAGGATTAGATTTTGCAGCGCAGCTGTCGATTACCTCACCAGAAGTGGGAATCGTATTTCTCACCGATTTGCCAGACCCTCGCTTTGCTCGCGATCACCATGAAGTCAAAGCCAATCAGGCATTTCTCAATAAGAAGTTACTGCAGAGCCCAGATGTTTTGGTCAAAGCTATTAATGCAGTGTTGTTTGAAGAGAGCGTAGATGAATTTCGCCACGATCAAAGTGCAGAGCGACCACTTGCTCAATTAACTCGAGTCCAGATGGAGATTCTCAAACTGATTGCAGAAGGCAAAACCAATCAGCAGATTGCAGAGATTCGCAATCGTTCTATTGGCGCAACCGAGAGTGCGATTACTCGAACACTTGAATCTTTACAGATTAGCCGAGATGCAGCCGTGAATGTCCGAGTCGAAGCAGTACGAAGCTACTTCCAAGCGATGACGTCTTATGGCCGCAAGTAAAGAGTCGCAATCAATTTTTCCAACTATTTTTAGTGAAGGCTTACGTTCACCCTGGCTTCCGGTCATTTACTTCCTCAATGCATTTCTCACGCCATTCTTATTGCCCGCAGAAAAACTTGAAGCCGGTTACACGATGCACCACTGGGATCTTGTTACGGCCCTAAGTGGAACCTTCTTACTAATTCTCTTTCGATTTCTCAATAAGAACCCAGGCCGAATTTACCTAGGGTGTGCATTCTTTATCTCTGGCGTAGCTGCTGCGTTGGCGCCATACCTGTGGGCTGAAGTCGTACTTCCTCACGGAATTCCAGCCGAGCTCGATAACAAATGGATCTACGCCTTCAGTGGTCCCGTGGCCCAGATAGTTGGCTTTGCCCTCTTGGTAGGAGCAGGCAGATATACGAGAAAGACCTCCAACTCTGTTGCAGAGAGCCGTGCCGCTCTGAACGTTCTTCGCCGCGATATCAAAGATCAAATCGAGCGTGAGCGAAACCAAATCGTTGAACTCATCCTCACAACAGTAAAGCCAGCCATCGTCAAAGTGGAGATGGGAATATTTAGTGGTGCCGATAGAGGTGAGGTCTCTAAGGAGATTAATTCGATTATCGAAGAGGTTGTGCGCCCGCTCAGCCACGAGATCGATGCAAGTGCCGCACATATTGATTATGAAGTTAATCAAAAACGCATCAAACGAGATTTTCGAAAGAAGAGAGTTCGGACTTCTCTCAAGAGTTTCATGCCACTACATCTTGCCCTCAGTGCGCCACTTTCGCTCTTTTCCTACATCAACTTTAATCTGGCAACAATCGCTTATCTTCATGGATTCGGTGAAGCTCTAGAAGTATCAGCACCATTTCTACTCTTTTCATCACTTCTCTTCATTGCATGGAAGAAATTTGTAAAAGATCGTAGAGCCCGCCTATCGCACGTAATTCTCGTTTCAATAGTAATCTCATTCGTTCAAGGACTGTCCTTCGCCGCTTCGATCTTCCTATTTAGCAGAGGAAATTTATCTGAACAAGCGCCATCTTTTGCACTCACCACATTTGCCTTTACTCTAATACCCGCTCTCTTTGGGATGGGACTCTTTAACTTGCGTGCAAACCTTGAGCGAGAAGAGCGAATCACTTCTGAAATCGCAGAGAATATTTCTGTGATCAGGAGAGAACTCTGGTCTCTTCGTAAGAAATTTGCCCGAGAAATTCATGGCGGATTGCAATCAAAGCTACAGATCTTGTCTCTCAAATTTGAACGAGACGGCGGAGATCGAATTCAGTTGGTTGAATCAATCAATACCGAACTTGCATCTCTGTTGTCACCTGAATCAGATAAGCCGCGCATTGAAAACTTTAAGGTCTTCATCTCTGAGCTCATCGAATTCTGGGAAGGAATAGTCAGCATTAGCGCAGTTATCAGCGCTGAAACATATGAGTTGATTTCAACGGATTACCTCCTTGCCGAATGCCTCCACGAAGTAATTCGGGAAGCGGTCAACAATGCAGTGAAGCACTCAGGGGCTTCTCAGATTTCAATCAGATTAGAAACGACCAAGTCATCGACACTTTTGCTCTCGGTTGAAAACAGCGTTTCCAAAGAGATCAACGAACCATCCCAATCCAACCTAGGTACCTCGATCTACAAAGAGTTAGCCCATAGCTGGGCGCTCGAATTGCACCCCGACCGCGTGAATTTCAACGCCACATTCATCCTGAACCAGCACCCGTAAGACTTAAGGGATAACCCCTAAAACCTAAAAGCCAAAAAAACGCACTTGGGAGAATTTCTCCTGAGCAAGGCGCGATACTTCTCTATTACACCGCGAAGACTTGCTCCACATAGGAGCCCGACCGATGCACCATCTCTTTCAGCGCTACCCAGCGATGAAGCGATTCTTCCATCGCGTCCTACCCGTTTTATTGGCTCTCCAAATCCTGCCCATGATCGGCAGCGTTACATTGCCAGCAGCACTGGCACTTCCTGCTGATCCAAAAATTTCGTTAAAGTACACACCGCCGGGATCGCAGGGACTTCCAACAGGCGCTACCAATCTTCTGGGTATTCGTTGTACGACCGATAGCACAGATACTCGCACACCTATTTCCGAAGATGTCTCAAATGCATGCGACGAAGCTACAGCTACGAAGTTTGTCTCCTGGGATACAACTTCAAAATTGAGAATTCGCTTAGCAAGGCCTTCCAAGGTCACTGGCCTTTCCTTTTGGGGAGCCAGTGATGACAGCTTGTATAAGAGTCGAAAAATCGCCTCTGCAGATCTCTATGGATGTGCAACTAACTCAACGCCAGTTTCATCTTGTACTTTAGTTTCTTCAGTGAGTTGGAGTAAGACTGAGCTAGACGGTTTCGCAAATAGTGCGGAGTACACACCGCGTGAATTCGCAAATACAACCTCCTATCAGTACTACTACATCACCACTAATTCCTATGGCCAAGCAAATAATCTTCCACCAGATACGACAACGGCTAAGAGCGGTTGCCCCTTTAACGTAAATACGTCCTACTGTGTTCAGTTTTCTGAAATATATTTTTACGGAACTCAAGATGCGGCTACCGATACAACAAAGCCAGTATCAAGTGCGAGTTACACACCAACTATCGTGAATGCTGCTGCCAGCAGTGCTGGAATTTCAGTTGACTACACTGCTAGCGATGAAATTGAATTGATGTCTGTAACTGTCTACATTAGTAATAATGCAGCTCTCACATCGCCAACTTATTGTGGCTTCGCATCAATTGGCGGTGGCACTTCTGCAAGTGGTTCAGTCACATGTAAAGTTCCGGGCGGGTACAGTGATACCAACGCGTATCTTTTTACGCGGGCGACGGATGCGGCCGGAAATATTGAAGACGCACCGGTTTCTGCTGACGATTCTTTCCTGAAAGATATTTCCGCGCCTTCTTCGACTGTCTCTCTCGCTTCGAAATCGAGTAAAGGTAATTTGGTTGTGAATCCCACTTATACGGCCAGCGATAATGCATCTGGTCTCAGTTCTATTGCCTTCTACTACAGCACCAGCGCATCACTCACCTCGCCTACAACCTGTTTTACAATTAACTTAGCGGCAAATGAAACCGGTACGAAAACTAATGTTGCAACAAACCTAACTTGCACCCTGCCTCAAGCAGATGCGTCATATTACTTTTTCACAAAGGCAACAGACATAGCGGGAAATACTGAAGCAGCACCCAGCTCCGCGGATCAGATTTTTGTAATCGATAACGGTCGTCCCACATCCAGCCTTACTCAAACTACAGTCCTTCGAAAATCTAATGTGTATGTGAATATTCAATACAGCGCGAGCGATACTCAAACTGGATTAAGTTCCCTGTCACTTTATTACAGCGAAACATCTGCCCTGACTTCACCTGTGGAATGCTTCACGGTCAATTTTGCGGCCAACGACACTGGAACAAAAACAAATGCGTATGCAAGCCAAACATGCACTCTTCCAAACGCGGACGGGAAGTACTATCTCTATACACGCGCTACAGACCTAGTAGGTAATACCGAAGCGGCACCAACAGTTGCAGATCAAGTGTTTACTCTTGATACCGTCGCCCCAACATTTACATTTACAGGTCAACCGGGTGTGGTCGTCATCGAATCGCAGACAGCGATAACTGTTCGTGAGAATGCTTCTTATGGAAGTATGAATATTGACTTCACGGCTAGCGATGGTTCAGCATCCATAAGCGGCCCAGATGTGTCATATTTTCAGTTGTATTACGGCTCCATGTCACCATTGTCATTCTCCTCTGCCAAAAACTTTGAGAGCCCAGTAGATGCAGACAGAAATGGAATCTATCAAGTCACCTTTACAGTCACAGACGCTGCTGGAAATGCGACCGTTTCAAATTTGTCGATCACAGTCGGAAATCAACCGGAAGTAATCAGCGTTACTTCGACGACACCAAATGGAACCTACGGTCCGAGTTCAACTATCCCAATTCAAGTTAAATTCGATTCGCCGGTAACGGTTTCAGATACATCTACTTTCAGATTGGTTTTGACGAATAAGCCAGCGGCGTTTTCAAGTGCATTTTATGCAAGTGGAAACGGTACGGATACTTTGACCTTTAACTACACACCAGCGCTCAATGACACTTCAACAGATTTAACATATGAGACAACCGGATCGCTTAGCTATCTGAGCTCAACGGGGCGTACCGTTATTGGAAATGGATTCAACGCAAGTCTTACTCTTCCTACAGTAGGAGGTACGAACTCCCTGTCTGCAAATAAGAACATTGTGATTGACGCAGTACCGCCAACTTTGTCTTCAACTTCCGCGTCATCGGTTTCTGGTTATGGTGCAACTCTCAACTTCACATCAAATGAAACGGGTACTTACTACATCTTGGTTCAACCAAGCGCCTCCGCTGCGCCAACATCAGCGCAGGTTGTAGCTCAAGGTACCGCGACCGCGAAGTCCACCGGGCCAATGCTTGCAAGTTCTAACTCAGTTACCATCAATGGTCTGACCGGGAGTACCTCATATGTGGCATATCTCGTATCTACGGACCCTTATGGCAGTACTAATAGCTCTACCACGAGCATCGCATTCACAACTTTGACACCTGACACGACGAAACCGGTATCAAGTGGTTCTATTTCAGCGTCTGTAACAGCAATTGATTCTGTCACAGTCGCTTATTCAGCATCCGATGCAGGTGATTTGGCATCTATTGCGGTCTATTACAGTTCCAGCTCAAGCCTGACCTCACCAGTAAATTGCGGAACAATTTCACTGGTAGGCACCTCTGCTAGTGGCAATCTAACCTGTGTATTGCCATCGGTAGACGGCACTTATTACATCTATACCCGTGCAACCGATATGTCAGGTAACGTTGAGAATCCACCAAGTGCTGGCAACGCAGATGATTCAATTATTCGAGACACCACGGCTCCACAAATTACCGGTCCTTCAGGACCTGCAGGTGCAAGCACAAGCAGCAAGAATGTTGCCGAAAACTCAACAACTGTGGCGACGATTACCGCAAATGAAACAGCAACATGGACAATCTCAGGAACTGATGTCAATTTCTTCTCGATTGACTCATCGACAGGTGTGCTCACAATTACTGCCCGCGACTATGAGGTGCCTGCGGATAATGGCGCGAACAATGGATACGACGTCACAGTAACTGCAACAGATATTGCCGGAAATACATCTAATCAAACTCTCACTGTGACAATCACAGATGTTGATGAAATTGCACCAATATTAAGTTCCACCGGCACTTCATCCCTCACTTCATCAAGTGCCAGTATTAATTACACCACCGATGAGGCAGGAACGGCGTATTTCCTACTCTACTTAGCTACGGATTCCGCGCCTAGTGGAGCAACCGTTATTGCTCAAGGAACAGCTGTAGCTAAAGGAAGCGCATCGGCTGCTATCGGTGCACGGTCATTTTCCGTAAGCGGTTTGAGTCGCAGTACTGATTACAAGGCCTATGTCGTCGTTCAAGATCTACTAGGGAATACTTCATTGGTATCAACCATTTCCTTCACGACTGCATCAGATGCTCCGACGATTACCTCATTCACTTCCAACAGAACTGGGACAACGAGCGCTGCCTATGGCGACACTGTTACGGTCATCGGCACCAAGTTCACGGGCACAACTGATGTTCAAATTGGTGGAGTAAGTGTTGATACCTTCACCGTAGTTGATTCAGCAACTATCACATTTATCTCTAACAAAGCTTGCTGTACCGCAGCGAAGGTGACTGTCGTGACGGCGCTTGGGTCTGATACATCTACGGCAGATTTGATCCCACTTCCACAGCTTCCAGTAATTACTTCACAGCCGGCATCTATCTCAAAGAACGTGGGCGATGTTGCGACGTTTTCGGTAACGGTTTCTGCGCCTCAGGATGGCGGAACGTTGTCGTATCAATGGCGCAAGGGAACCACCAATCTGATAGGTGAGACCGGTACTAGTTATTCAGTCACAACAAGTTCTATCTACTATGCAGGCACATACTCGGTAATCGTGACCAACACTGTTGGGTCAACAACGTCCAGCGTGACTTCAAATGGCGCCGTACTTACGATGAGCAAGGGCAGCCAGAGCCCTCTGACTATTACATCTACATCAGGTGTGTATCTCACCGCGTTGAACTTGACCACCTCAGGTGGCAGTACTAGTGGATCAGTTACGTATTCGACGTCAACCACCGGATGTTCGATCACATTTACAACTCGATATGTATTAACCGCCGACGGCGCTAAGACATGTGTAGTAAATGCAACTATGGCTGGAGATACAAATTACAACCCAGTCTCTTCTGGTGACACAAATATCGTCTTTGCTCGTGCCCCTCACCCAGTGATGACTGTGACCACTACTGATGGCACATATGGCACAGTGACAACTCTTAATTACAGTGGCTCAATTTCGTATGGAGCTATCTCATTTGAGACCACTTCCCAGTATTGCAATATCAATATGGCTGGATTGACTGCAACTCGAGTCACCATATGTTCAGTTCGCGTAAAGCAGGCGGCATATGGAGATTACGAAGAGACAGTCTCTGCTTGGTCTGACGTTGTCATTCACCCTAAGCAATTCACGATTACCGTTGGTAATAACGCTGCTTCATATACCGGTTCACCGGTAGTCCTGGGTACCGCGACAACGTATAACGTTCCATACGGATCTATCATCGGTAACGATGCAATTACTGGCGTGACTTACGCCTACGAGGGCACAAACGGAACTGTGTATTCTCGCTCAACAACGCTGCCAACGAATGCTGGCACTTACGCAATCATCGCTGAGACAATCACGATGACTAACGATCAATTGCTTAACTACACAATCACCAAGGTCAACGGACTGCTTACAATTTCTGGAAGAACTCTCGCTCAGCCAAACGCACCCAACCTGTCAGCAACAACAGGTGTCTTAAAGTCTCTCTCCGCTTCATGGACTGCAGTAACAAATGCGGTTGGGTACAAGATCCACATCTATGAAAATGATGGAACCACATTGCTGGAGACCATCACAGGACTTTCAGGTACAACCAAAGTTATTACCGCCACAGATTTCCCGGCAATTGCAGATAATCACACTTACAAAATAAAAATCACCGCTACTGGCGATTCAAACAACAGCGATTCGATTGCGAGTGCGCTTTCGTCAGCTGCAACAACAAATAAGACATACATCATTACTTATGACTCCAACACTGCAAATAGCGGCTCCGTTCCGGCTACGGGAGGTTGGATCACAGGTGATTCAGCAACTGTCATTGCTACGAATTCAGGAACGCTGGCTCGTATTGGTTACACCTTCGCAGGTTGGAACACTGCCGCTAATGGCAGCGGCACCAATTACGCAGCCAACGGCAGCGCTACCTACAGCACTGCTGCTGACCTGCTGCTCTATGCAAAGTGGAGCGCTAATACGCTCAACATCACTTATAAATCAGATTTCTCTGGTGGTGGATCAGATGTCACAGAAACTAAGACAGCTGGTGCGCCATTTAACTTAAAGGCAAATACATTTACCCGCACGGGATACACCTTCGCAGGGTGGGCAACAACATCTGGCGGTACTGTCTCTAAAGCTGATAGTGCGACTGCCACGTTACTTGTAGATACAACCTACTTTGCACAGTGGAGCGCAGTTAACTATTCCATTACTTACTATGGAAATAACAACTCCGCCGGTGCCGTGCCAGTAGACAGTACTAATTACAACATCGGTGGCACGATCACCATCAAGGGTAATGATGGAGCGCTCACTCGCACTGGCTATTCATTTATTGGATGGACGATCAATCAGATCGATACCGGAACTGTCTATCTGCCAGGTACAGCTTATGAAACTCTCACCGTTGGTAGCGCATCGTTCTCTGCCTATGCTCGATGGAGCAAAGATACGTATTACATAACTTATGACCCACAGCAGGGCAGCGCAGTTCTCAATAGCCCATATCAAATCGGCGATACCGTCACTTTGGCATCAGGCCCTACTCGTGCGGGATATACCTTTGCAGGCTGGTCCACGACGATTGGTGGAAGCTCTGTAGGAAGCACCTACGCGCCACCAGGAATCGGAACTGTCACCTTGTATGCAAAGTGGACGGCGATTAATTATCACGTCACATACGACTCTAATACAGCTACCTCCGGATCTGTTCCTACTGATGGAAATAATTACAACATCGGTGGCACAGTCACCGCACTTGGAAATACAGCGAACTTGGTTCGCTCTGGTTACACATTTGCTGGTTGGAATACTGCAGCAAATGGTGGGGGAACGACGTATCTTGCAGGCGCCACATTTGTTATGGGTGCTGGTGATGTGACCCTGTATGCAAAGTGGACGGCAATTGATTACACAATTACATACGATTCCAACACCGCCACAAGTGGAAGCGTTCCAACAGATGCGAATAAATACCATATTGGCGATGTCGTTTCGATTGCCTCAAGTAATGGAATAACACGTACGGGGTACACGTTTGCGGGATGGACAGTTGCCTCAAATAACACAGGCACAGTGATGAATTCGGGTTACGGACTCACATTCGGCGCAGGCAATATCACTGTGTACGCAAAGTGGACTGCCAATACTTACACAGTTACCTTCTCTGCAAATGGTGCAAGTGGATCGCCATCTGCAACGAGCGCTTCATACACCACTGGCGGGACAGCAATCACTTTGCCAACAATTGGAACTATGGCAAAAGCTGGTTACTCATTCGATGGGTGGTCGACCACTTCAAATGGAACTCCGCTGACAGGTACTTATACAACCTCAACTGATGTCACATTGGTTGCAGTCTGGACCGCCATCAACTACACGATTACATATGTACCAAATGGCGGATCATCAACACCAACACAGGCATCGCTACAAATGGGCCAAACATTTACATTGGCAAGTGGAATTACAAAACCGAATGGTTCGCAGGGCGAGGTCTACGCATTTGTCGGTTGGAACGATGGAGCATCTACTTATCAACCAGGCTATACATATCGAATCGGAACTTCGAATGTGACCCTGACAGCTGTCTGGGTTCAGGTCTTTGAAGTCTCATACGCTTTCAACGGATCGACCGATACACCACCCGCAAGTGTCTTGAAGTTTGATGGAGCGACAATCACTTTGGCTGCGGCTCCGAGCTATCCAGGTTATGTTTTTGCCGGATGGACCGATCAGAGCAATCAGATGTTTAATGCAGGTGCTACATACACGGTCGGGTCACAGCACTATTTGATTCGTGCCGTTTGGAACGCAATCAATTACACAGTTACGTATCAAGCAGCCGGCGGCTCTACAACACCAATCTCAGGCTCTTACACAATCGGTCAGACCTTTACCTTGGCAAATGCGATTACTCGCACTGGTTACACCTTCACTGGCTGGGATAACGGCTCGCAGAAATTAGCTCCAGGTACTTCGGTTGTAGTTGGTACCAGCGACATAACCTTTACAGCACAGTGGACAGCCGACGTTTACACCGTCATTTATGACCTCAATGGTGGAACAGGTACGGCAATTACGAATGCTTCATACACCTACGGAGCATCGGCTTTGACTCTTCCGTTGGTGGGTGACCGAGTTCGCGCAAACCACACATTTGGTGGTTGGTCGACAGCCAAGGGTGGAAGTACTGTCGGGCTGACATACACTCCAGCCTCAACAATGACTCTCTTTGCGGTCTGGAATCTCAATCAGTACGCAATTACTTTCAATGGAAATGCAGTCAATGTTTCGAATACAACAGAGACTTACACCGCTGGTGGTTCTGCACTGACACTTCCTCTCCTGACGCGCACTGGTTTTGTCTTTAAGGGTTGGTATAGCGCTTCGACTAATGGAACTTTGATTGGTCAGTCAGGTGCAAGCTATACGCCGACTTCTAGTGGTTCTATCTATGCCCGTTGGGTTCAGCTCTCGCTTTCAGGTGTTAATGAATCAGATCTTCATTCATTGGGTGCTGTGACGCTTCAAAATGGAATTGGTAGCGTAAATACATATCTCACAACTGACAGCACTGTCAGTGTCACGATTCCTGCTGGCGCTCTTCCAGCAGGGACAGTTGTGAAATTTGATCTACTAGATTCAGCCACAGCGCGCACAGCTGAACTTCCAACAGCCGGAAGTTACATAATGTCGATTGTCGTCTCATGGGTAGCAACCGATGGAACCGTGCCTACAACTGCAGTTGGAAAGCCAATTTCAATGACAGTCACAAGTTCCACCATCAAGAAAGGTGCAACTGTCTATGCAATCGCAGGAAGTTCTGTGCGTCTTTTGGGAACAGCTACACAGAATGGCTCAGTTACAGTAGAAATTACAGAAGATCCAGAAGTTGCCATTGTGAAGACAAAGCCTGGTGTGCCAATAAATGTCTCTGCAACAAATGGCGCTGATGCCTCTTCCGTTGTCACTTGGAGTGCGCCAACATCTGATGGCGGTGATCCAATTGCCAACTACACGGTCACCTCTAACCGTGGCGAAGTCTGTGTCACCTCTACCTTGAGCTGTGCCTTCAATAACCTAACAAATGGCACCTCATATACCTTTACAGTAAAGGCAGCGAATTCGATTGGATTCTCAGACCCAAGCACAGCCTCTGCAGCCATTACGCCAGGCACTCCAGCCCCACCTTCTAGCGGTGGTTCGTCAGGGGGTTCAGGATCGACTGGATCAAGCGCTTTAACGTCACCTGCGCTGCAGATTATGCTTCAAGAAATCACCAATATTCAGAGCACTTCAATTCAAACGAGTGCTCTTATCGCTTGGCCAAGCAGATCATTTGCAGTCGAATTTTGCGCCATGTTGCCAGCGGCTACAACATGCGACCAGAGCAAGAAGATCGAAATTACAAATGTAGAACAGCTTCAATTGCTGCCTACAGGTGGGTATCTCATCTCGACTGATATTAATAACTTGAAACCGTCAAGTCAGTACATCATTACCGCAGCAATGATTACTGTAGATCAAAGAGCAAATTCCCAGTCACGCACAATAAAGACAAAATCAGGAATCACATTGGTGGTTCCTGCTGCGATTGAAGTTCTAGTTAACACAGTTCTGCAAATCAACGTAGTAGCAAACAATGTATCCGGCGAAGTAACCAAGTGGTCGACTGTTGGACTGCCACTTGGATTGACTGTTACCAAGAGGGCTTCGACTTTAGAAATCTCGGGTCTGGTCAGAAAAATTGGAACTTACTTTGTTGATCTCTCCGCTACAGATTCAGATAATGGTTCAGCGCAAGCTCGAGTTGTCGTAACTGTCGCTGCCGCTGCGCCACTTGTCATCATCAAGAGCGCCACAATGCAACCACTTGCTGTTGCAAAGTCATCCATCTCATGGAGTGCGACAGGAAATGGCACTTTTGAAGTTATATATGGAGATAAGAGCCTCTGTAAGTCCACCAAGACCTCTTGTGTGGTGCAAGAACTCCTTGGCCCGCTATCGAAGGTTCAAGTGATTATTCGAGACTCTTCCGGAGCGGTTGAATCATCGAGAGCCGCGACGTACATATCTCCTACAAGGCCAATTGAGGTCGGATCGAGCCGCTTTGGCTTGAATTCAGCCACTTTGTCACCAGCTGAGAAGAAATCTGTCGAGAAGCTCACCGCCGTCCTCCAGGCGAAGGGTTTCTCGCAATTGGTGGTCAGCGGATATACCGATAGCACTGGCTCTAATGCGCTAAATGCCAAGCTCTCAACTGCACGCGCAAAGAACACCTTCAACCACTTGAAGAAGTACCTTGCTTTGAGGCCGCTTACAGTGACGTTGTCAGGAAAGGCCTCAACCAATCCGATTGCATCGAATGCCACGCCGGCAGGTCGCGCCGCTAACCGTCGCGCTGTTATATCGATTTACTGAGGTTCTATTTTCGTTTGATCTTACGTAATTCTTTTCTCAGCTTACGTATTTCTGCGCGCTCTGCCTTCACTGCTTTGTTAGTGGGAAATGCCCATTTCAAAATAGGAATAAGAATTAAACCAACCACAAAATAGCCGGCAATGCTTTGAAACCAGAGTTCATTATTTATTCCACCGAGCATAAGGCGCATACTAGAAGACTTCGTGAGGTTAGGTGTACTGAAACCCTAACGCAGGTAACTAACGAAGCGTGGTACGTCTTCCAACCAAGAATGTAACAGGAGGGGATGTAGATCCCATTGTGTCCGAATTAGGAATGACCGAGGCGGTAATCAAAATTGCGCCTTTAAAACTTGGCGACCAAGAACATGTAGCCGTTGTTGTTCCAGTGGAAATTGATTTGCAATTAGGAATCACTTTGCCTTGTTGGTAGAAAGTTACTTTTCCTCCTGCCTCGCTCAAGGTGGCTCTTACTTGAAAAGATGTTCTGTAACTCGCGGTATTTCCACCACTTACAGATGAAACTTGAACACTAACGGAGTTGAGGTTTGTGATTGTCAGATATCCATGAGGAATAGTCGTAGATTCATAAGTACCGTTATATTGGTTGAGATTTGTAATCCCAGAACTACTGCCTGCGTAAGATCCATTTGAGGTGGCGACATTTGTTGCACCTGCCATTACAAAAGAACCGCCACCGCCTCCATTGTGTGGACCTGTGTAATTAGGGCCTCCCGCGCCGCCTGAATATCCACCACCGCCACCACCGCCACCGGTGTTGCCGTGTGTTCCACCACCGCCACCAAATCCACCAAAAGCGGTGTTCTGAGTTGGCCCACCCGTTCCGCCATTTGTAAATGAAAGAGAATTTCCACTGTAGTTATTTATTGCTGCATCTGAGGGAACTCCACCATTTCCAGTCATCCCTGCTCCGCCACCGGTGTACCTACTACTACTTCCACCGCCGCCATTTGCTCCTCCGGAAGTAGATGCATCTGAATTTGTGGCACCGCTAGTCGTTGTCTGGCCATTCGCTGTGGAGTTAGTGCCAATGCCGAAAGTAGCACCGCCTCCGCCGCCAGCGACGAGAATTGGATTATTAGATGCATCTACTAAAAAGGTTCCACCGCCACCGCCACCAGATCCGCCGGATCCGTTCGAGCCCGCCTGTCCTATTAGGATCCGATAGACAGAACCTTTAGACAACGTGACAGTGGCTCGAACTATCGCGCCCGAACCCCGCACTTTATTATCACCAACACCAGGTGCTCCCGCTGCAGTAATTTGATAGAGACCAGTAGAAGGTGCAGTCCATGATTCGATTCCACCACTTACATTGAGGTAGCCTGGATTTTTACTCCATATCGCGCCTGTGTATTCGTTTCTACATTGAGTAAGTGTTGGTCCATTTCTACCGCTGGCACCGCAAGTGGTGAACGTATGCGAAGTAAATGAGTAGAGCGGCGAAGCTTGTGCCTGGACCGGATATAGAAGCGATGCTAGGGAAATGAAAAGAGCCATTGCGCGCCCCAGCATTTTCATACGCGGAGTCTAATTCAAGGAAACTTTAAATCAAATTAGTCGAAGACTACGGTTCGGTGACCGACGATAAAGATGCGGTCTTCTGCGTAGAGCTGAACGGCACGAGAGAGAACGCGGCGTTCGATGTCGCGGCCAATTGAAATCAATTGCTCAGGTGTAGCTGTGTGACCAACGTGCGCGACATCTTGCTCAATGATGGGACCCTCATCAAGGTCAGCGGTAACAAAGTGTGCGGTAGCGCCAATAATTTTTACACCACGGTCATGTGCCTGGTGATAAGGCTTTGCGCCTTTAAATCCTGGCAGGAACGAATGGTGAATGTTGATGATTTTGCCAGGAAGCGCTGCACAGAACTCAGATGAAAGAATCTGCATGTAACGTGCGAGAACAACGAAATCAATCT
>CALJUA010000068.1 GCA_937975715.1 uncultured Candidatus Planktophila sp. | reverse complement strand
AGACCGAAAGTTGCATCTGGTGCTTGTACGCCGACGCCAAGAAACGAGAAAGTCGCTTCTGCAGCGATATAGCCTGGAAGCGAGAGCGATACGAAGACGATCGCAGTCGGCCATAGGTTGGGGAGAAGTTCCTTCACGATGATGCGCCAATTGGATGCGCCCATCGCCTGTGCTGCCATGACAAAGTCACGTTCGCGCATAGACATTGCCTGTGAGCGAATCAGACGGTAGAAACCAGTCCAGCCAAAGAAGATGAGGAAGATGACGAGCACAACAACTCGTGCAGCATTTCCGTGAGCGATACCTGTTGCCTCAACGCGACCGACCATTGGAATTGCCAACGCGATGATCATGAATGTTCCAGGGAATGAGAGAAGGAAGTCAGCAAAGCGACCGACAATCGAATCGACTCGACCCTTGAAATAGCCTGTAGCAATACCGATCAACATTCCGATAGAGATCGTTCCGACTGTGGCGATGATTGCAACAATAAAAGATGTGCGAGCACCATAGAGAGCGAGCGCAAAAACATCGCGACCTGTTCCAGGTTCGATTCCGAGTGGGTGGTTGAGTGAAATTCCGCCCCACTTGCCGATAGGCATCGCAAACTCATCGAGAACTCCGTCGTATGTATCTTTTGCATTGACACCCACGAGACGCGTAATGATCGGAGCAAAGAATCCAACGGTGACAAAGAAGATGGATGCGATTCCTGCATAGACGCCAACTTTGTTGCGCTTAAAACGTCCCCATGCAATCTGCTTGGGCGTGCGTTGAGCAACCTCAACTGCATCGTTCTCAACAACGGTTGCATTAGCCACGTGTAAATCCCCTTATCGCAAATCATTCGCACCGGTTATGACCATCCACAAGCAATCCCGTAATACGAGATAACTCATGGGTACAGACTCGCTAGGGTAGTAAAAAGCTACTGAAAAAGAAACCCCAAAAGTCCGAATTACCCCGGTTTGGATACTTTAAGCGCTCGCCGCTGCCGCCCGCTTCATCGCCAGGAAGAGCGGAATGGCCAGAAATGAGCCGACGAACATCGAGACTACCCAGAGCCCTGGGCGATCGGCGCCGAGCATCAAGCCTGTGATCGCAGGGCCGGCTACGCCAGAGATGCTCCACTGGAGGCTCATAAATGCGTTGGCTCGACCGCGGATATTTTCAGGGGCAAGCTCATTGGCAAGAGTGGGAATGACGGGTGCCTGAACCATCTCACCGATGGCAAAGACCAATTGGCTAAGACAGAGTGCGATTCCTGATGCAACTAATGGCAGCGCCGGTGCAACGCCAACAAAGATCCAAGAAGCTGACCAGATTATTCCGATAGCAATCAGTGCGTTGTACTTTGAATACCGCTCCAAGATTCGCATCACTAGTGGCTGCAGAGTAAAGATTGCGATGGTGTTGACTCCGAAAATTAACCCGAGCCACTTGGGAGAGAGACCAAGAAATTGAGTTGCGAAGATTGGGACACCGGCCTGAATGACACCATAGCCAAATGTGAAGAGAATGATTCCACCAGTTCCGAGTAATACCAGGGGCTTAATCTTGAATAAATCACGATATGTGCCTTGCTCTAGTTCATCGGCTTTAGGTTCATATTTATCTAAACCTTCGCCATGAAGCGAGAGGATGATTCCTAAGTAGATAAGGAATGTCGCTGAATCAATCCAGTACATCCATTGGAATGATCGCAATGAACCTTCTTGAATAATCAGAGAGCCAATCAGTCCACCGAGTCCGAGTCCAAGATTGAGCAACATAAAGTTAAGACCAAAGATCTTGGAGCGATTCTCTTCGGGAGTTACGCGAGTAAGAACAACGCTCTGTGACGGCCAAATCGCCTGTCCTGCAATGTTGATTGCAGTCAGTGCAAGAATTACATGAAGATGTGTTGTGACAAATGCCAGAGAGAACGCTGCGGCGCTATTGAGTAATAGTCCAACAATCATCACCTTCTTTGGCCCAATTCGATCTACTAGCGCGCCCATCGGAGTGCTCGCGATAATCGAAACGATTGCACCCCAGGCCAACAAGAATCCACCAAAGGTATTGGTGAAGCCGCGCATATCGTGGAGGTAAACCAATAAGAGCGAGAGGGTCATTCCCCCGCCGATTGCGTTGAGGCAAATACCTAGAACCATCTTGCGGGATTTAGGGTTAAGGACCTCGCGAATTTCGCTATAGAGCATTTACTTCAAGAGCTCCTCTGCCTGTGCAATTACTTGATCTTTGTAATCAGCAATGAGTGAGACATGTCCATGTCCTTGGACGAAATTGAGTTGCGCAGTAGGGATATGTTTTTCAAGCCAATAAGAATGCGCATGCGGAACCATGAAGTCATCATCGCCCTGCCAAATCAGGACTGGAACTGAAATCTCAGAAAGTTTAAATCCCCATGGTGCAACGAAAGCAATATCGTCATCGATCCATCCATCAAAACTTACCGCAAGTCCCTTACGTGTAGCTGTTGCATATTCATCTGCAATCGGACCTTCCAAAGCTTTCTTATCTACATCACCGATAAGACCACCGAGTGCTTCACGAATTTCTGTTTCAGTTACCGATTTAAAGCTTTGTGCGTTCTTCTCCATCCATGCAGAGATTGCTGCTTCGCCCTTGAGAGCTTCGCCAAATTCTTCTTCGTTCTCAGGACCCATGCCCGCAAGGAAATTTAAATCGGTTGCACCGTATTCGCCGACTCCCGCCAAAGTAATTGCACCCTTGCATCCAGCAAGTGTTGTTGTCGCTAGCGCGTGCGGTCCGCCACCTGACCAACCAATAGAAATGAAATCGCGGATACCAAAGGAATCTAAAAGCTCTCGGATATCATGATTATTGGAGAGCACCGTGCGACCTTCATTGCGATCGCTGATGCCATATCCAGCTCTGCTATAGCTGAGCGCTCGAATTCCAGCAGCAGCCGCTTTCTCTAACCATGAAGCCCAGAGCGATGCGTGAGCTGGAGTGCCGTGGTGAAAGACGATTGCGCTTGTCGAAGCGATGCCGTTATCGAAGTATTCGAGGAAACGACCATCGGTCAGCTTGAGTGTAGGCATTCGGGAAGTGTAAACCTCAAATGAATACTCTGTCAGAATACCTCTATGTCTTCCGGCTTTCAGTACGAGATAAAGCACGCCTCTGAAAAGGGTCTTGCTCGCGTCGGAACAATCACTACACCTCATGGAGAAATCCAAACTCCCGCCTTTATTCCAGTTGGAACAAAGGCAACAGTGAAGTCGGTTCTGCCTGGCGCCATGGAAGATCTCGGCGCGCAAGCACTTCTTGCAAACGCTTATCACTTGTATCTCCAGCCTGGCCCCGATGTTCTGGATGAGGCAGGTGGCTTAGGTTCATTTATGAACTGGGACAAGCCCACCTTTACCGATAGCGGTGGATTTCAAGTTCTCTCACTTGGCGTTGGCTTTAAGAAAGTCCTTGCAATGGACGCGCAGACTTTTAGATCCGACCAAGTAATCGCTGGCAATAAAGAACGTTTGGCCCATGTCGATGATGAGGGCGTGACTTTCAAATCTCACCTCGATGGATCGATGCACCGATTTAGCGCTGAGATCTCAATGCAGATCCAACATAAAATCGGTGCAGACATCATGTTTGCATTCGATGAGTGCACAACGCTTCACAACACTCGCCCCTACCAAGAGCTGGCAATGGAGCGCACACACAATTGGGCAATTCGTTGCCTGGATGAGCACAAGCGACTCACTGAATCTCGCAGCGATAAGCCGTATCAAGCTTTGTTCGGTGTAATCCAAGGTGCGCAGTACGAAGACCTTCGCAAGGAAGCTGCCGCCGATCTCGGCTCGATGTCATCTTCAGGAATCAGCTTTGACGGCTTTGGAATCGGCGGAGCGCTCGATAAAGAATCACTCGGAACGATTGTTAGCTGGGTTAATTCGACTCTCCCCCAGGAAAAACCAAAGCACTTACTCGGTATTGGCGCCCCAGAAGATCTCTTTGTCGGAGTAGAAAACGGTGTCGATACATTCGACTGCGTTCTAGCATCTCGCATTGCTCGCACTAGCGCGGTCTACACAATGACAGGACGTTTCAACGTCTCCAATGCAGGTTATATTCGCGACTTCAATCCCATTGATGCCGAATGCGATTGCTACACCTGCGCTAATTACACACGTGCATACCTATGCCACTTATTCCGCGGTAAAGAGATGGTCGCAGCAACACTGGCAACGATTCACAATGAGCGATTTATCGTTCGCCTGGTCGATCAGATGCGCCAACATTTACTAGATGGCACCTTCTATGAATTTAAGGCCGACTTCCTTGGCCGCTATCTTCACCGCAGCGGCCAAGCATCTAACTAACTCGTTTCAATGAGGTTCAAAAGCTTGCGATTGAAGTTGACGAACTAGTGGTGACTTAGCTTGATGTCGTCAGCTTCACTACCGACCGGATTCCATCCACCAGGAATGAGCTCTTCAGCTTCTTCAGGTCCCCATGTACCTTCAAAGTAAGGATGGCAGCGATGTGGGTTATGGAGAATCTCATCCAGGATCGCCCATGAGTGAAGCACCGCATCGATACGTGTGAAGCGGAAGTGATCTCCTAGCATCGCAGCACGCAACAAACGCTCGTAAGGTCCTTGGCGATCTCCGAATTCGGTGAAGAACTCAACAGAGAGATCAACAGTCTCTGAAACAAGCTTGGTGCCCGGCTTCTTCGCCTGAAGTGAGATGTCTACACCATCATCCTTGCCGAGACGGAAACGCACCTGGTTTGATTCTGCTTTGCCAAAGAGCGCACGAGGTGGCTGCTTAAATTCAACGATAACTTCAAGCACGGTCTCTGGCATCTTCTTACCTGTACGGAGATAGATAGGTACGCCAGCCCAACGCCAGTTATCGATGAAGAGCTTCATTGCAACGAAAGTTTCAGTATCTGAATTTTCTGCAACGCCTTCTTCATCTAGGTATCCAACGAATTGACCTCGAACAACATCGCTCTGCTTGATATCGCGGATAGCCGAAAGAACCTTGATTTTCTCATTCTGCATATCTTCAGAGTTCATGCTGGTAGGAGGTTCCATCGTCAACATTGTGAGAACCTGGAGCAAATGGTTCTGCAGAACGTCACGAGTAGCACCGACTCCGTCATAGAACTTGCCACGACCATCAATACCAAAACTTTCAGCCATGGTGATCTGAATATTGGAGACGTAGTTGCGGTTCCAGACCGGCTCGAAGAGTGTGTTTGCAAAGCGGAATACCAAGAGGTCTTCAACAGCTTCTTTGCCTAGGTAGTGATCAATACGGTAAATCTGTTCTTCCGGAAGGAGCTTTTTGAGCTCGGCATCCAAGGACTTTGCAGATTCAAGGTCGCGGCCGAAAGGCTTCTCAACCACCACACGTGCACGCTTTGTGATTCCTACATCAGCAAGAGCTGCAGTAATGGTTGCAAAGAATTCTGGAGCAATCGCAAGATAGATAACGGGAAGCTTGTAATCCTTGATTGCTTCTGCGAGTTCTTTAAAGGTCTCTGGGTTGTTGTAATCGCCCACAATAAGCTGAACTTCATCGCGAATCTTGCGAAGCACGTCTTCGTCTGCCTCTGGCTTGCGAGTGCGTATGGCTTCTTCAACATTGTTGCGAAAGACTTCTTGAGTCCACTTTGACGATGCCACACCGATAACTGGCATATCCAACTGACCCAGCTCTTCTAGATCGTAGAGCGCAGGAAATAACTTCTTCTTAGCAAGATCTCCGGTTGCACCGAAGAGAACGAGAACATCGGCCTTCATTAATTAGCCTTATTTGGAGTCGACTGGGGCTTCTCGTTATGTCCACCAAACTTGTAACGCATTGCGCTGAGGACTCGATTACCGAATTCATCGTTATTACGTGATGCAAAACGTGAATAGAGAGAAGCGCTCAAGACATGTGCAGGAATTCCTGCCTCGATTGCAGCCTGAACTGTCCAACGACCTTCGCCGCTATCGCTCACCTGAGTTGAGTACTCTGTGAGTTCATGGGATTCGTTGAGTGCCTGGGCTGTGAGATCGAGAAGCCATGACGCAACAACTGAGCCGCGACGCCATACTTCAGTAATCTCTGGAATATCGAGGTTGTATGCAGGTGTCATCTCATCTGCTGCTTCAAAGATTGCAAGACCTTCTGCAAATGCAGCCATCATTCCGTATTCGATTCCGTTGTGAATCATCTTTACGAAGTGACCAGAACCTGTTGGGCCGCAATGCAGGTATCCGTATTCGGCTTGTGATGGCTCGCCTGTGCGACCAGGTGTGCGCTCTTCAGCTTCTACCCCTGGGCAGAGCGCCTTGAAGATTGGATCAAGTGACTTTACGACAGCATCGTCGCCACCAATCATCAACGAGTATCCGCGCTCGAGTCCGTAGACACCGCCAGAAGTTCCGACATCAACAAAGTTGATTCCCTTTACCGCAAGGAGTTCTGCGTTCTTAAGGTCATTCTTGTAATAGCTATTTCCGCCATCAATGATGGTGTCGCCTGGTGAGAGAACCTCAGCTACGGCAGCGATTGTTGAATCGGTAACGCCTGCTGGAACCATGACCCAGACGGTGCGTGGAGCAGTCAGCTTTGAAGCGAGATCTGCAAGATCGTTTGCACCGATTGACCCTTCGGCAGCTAGCGCCTTTACTGAATCAGGAGAGACGTCGTAGACAACAGATGTGATGTTGTGACGGTGGAGACGGCGCACGATATTTGCGCCCATTCGACCGAGTCCGACCATGCCAAAAGTAGTTGTGCTCATGGGAGGCGATTCTAGGGGATGAAGTTACTCAGCGAAGAATGCAGCTTGGTCGACGATCAGGCGTGTACGAGCCTTAGCGCTAACGTAACTGGCGGGTATTGATAAATCACCCTCGATGATTTTCGCAACAGCTTCGGCTTTGTTTTCGCCTGCTGCGACTATCCAAACTTCTTGCGCCTCATTTATGAATTTCATCGTAAATGAGATGCGAGCTGCTGGAGGTTTTGGCGAATCTGTAATTGCGAAGATATCTCTGCGATCATCCAAATCTGCAACGCCTGGAAATAGCGAGGCCACATGACCATCTGGACCAACACCCAAGATATTGAGATTGATCGTGACACCCTTGAGAGCATCTGCATAATCCGCCACAGCATCATCGATAGTCGCTGGTGAATCAGGAGCCAATGATTCGTGGACAGTGATGTTGGAATTCGTAAGAGTGCCATGGAAAGGTGCTGCATTGCGTTCGCTACTTTCGAGCTCAACAAAGCGTTCGTCGCTCCACCAGATATGAAGACCTTTATACATCTCTGGCGCAGCATTAAAAACTGCAACTAAAGCGTTGGAGATTTGAACACCAAGAGTTCCGCCAGTAAGAACTAAATGAAATGTGCCATCTGCTAAAAGGCCATTCTCAATTGCAAGCAGAATCTGGTCAGTGACTTCTTCTGCAAGCTCATCTATATCTGCATAGAGAGTAAGGTCGAGCTCGTCTTCGATATCTCCAACAATTTCATCGAATTCTTCACTCATTGCCGCTCCCCCATTTTTTCAAGAAATCCACTACAGACATTTCATAAATATCTTCGGGGCCATCTATTTCATCCATCTGCTGACCCATGTGAGCGAAGTCGAAGCCATGGATGATTTTCGCGGATGCAATATTGGTTGGGCTGACTGTGTAGCGAAGAATTTTCACCCCTGGCTGATTGCAAACCCAGAGCCACATTCCTTTGAGGGCTTCCTTGGCATATCCCTTACCCCAGAATCGCTCATCAAGACCAATTCCGATCTCGACCATACCTTCGCTATCAGGGACTCCATGAAAACTTGTGCTTCCGATAATTTCTTTGGAATCTGCAAGGGTTATAAAACGCAGGAACCATTTATTTTTCTCGGGATCTTCCTTCACCTGCAGTACGCGCCACGGCAGCGGGCCTTCATTATCAATTAGCACTCGGTACGGATTTGAGATATCTCTTCCTGCGATAGCTAGGCGATCGCTTTTATCGTCCATGAGCGAGATGAGGCCATCGACCGGAATATGGTGAAGCACAAGACGCGGAGTTGAAATAGGAGGCTGGTGCACTCCGCAAGTATTACCTATCTACTAGATAAGGAAAGTTGACTTCGCTTTTTCAACTGCATCGTGGCGGCCTTCTGCGCCCATCTTCTTATAGAGATTCTTGAGGTGGGTCTTCATAGTGTTCTGTGAGATGTGAAGCTCGCCAGCGATCACAGTGAGGGTTCGACCGGTTGAAAGCTGTCGCAGAATCTCGAGTTCACGCTTTGTCAGTGCCTGCTGTGATGTCGTCATTGTGTTTCCTCGTTCTTTGATGCGTTCGGCCATTGCGGTTGCTAGTTCTTCGTTGTAGACAGTTGGAAAATCATTTGCCACTTTGATGATGTAGTTCGCCATTTCATCTCGCTGGCGCAGGAAAGTCTCTCGAGCTCCCACTTGAGCTCCCACAAGTAGCGCTTCTCTCATCGCGGGCATGGCTATGTGCTCTGTATCCACATGAAGCGAAACGTCCATGAGGTGCTTCCAGATCATGTCTCGAGGAGTGTTCTCTGGAAGCTTCTTTGCATCTTCTTTGAGCGACTTGCGGCCATAATGCTCATCAACAGCCATTTTGTATTGCTGGGTATCTCTAATCTTAGGAGCCCGGTTTACCAATTTCTCAAGTCGATCAAAATCGAGCAGCTTTCTGCGAACAGCCATCTCGCTGATATCGATGAGATCGCTTAATCTATTCTCAACATCAAGAGTGCTGACAAAATCACGAGCAGCCTTAATTCTTTCAAGTCCTTCACGCTGAAGATTGTTATAAGAAAGAAATTCCACGATGTGCTTGTCGGCGGTCAGATACCAATGCCATTGCTTCCACTGAGTTGAATATGCGCGAATTTGATCAAGAAAAGCTAGCGCTTCTTGCGGTCTAGAAAATTCGAGCAAGCATCGAGCGATTACAAACATTGCATCCAATGGACCATGGTTTCCAACAAAGCGGAACTTTTGATGCTGCTCCAAAGCTGAAGTTGCAACATCATGCGCACGTCGGTACTCACCGCGCTGATGAAGATGCATAGCTTGGATAGCTAGCAAAAAAGTGTGGGAGGTGTAGAGAGAGGTTTTGCTTCCTAGTTCTTGAGATAACAGAAATAACTCTTCAACCCCATCTGCCTGATTCCAGATATAGCGTTTAACAGTTAAGAGTCGAATGAGGTTTATTTGATCGTCGACTCCGAGAAAACACTCTGGCGTGCCGATTTTGGCTCTGATAAATGCATCTTCGAGTTCCTGGAACTTGCCGAGCGAAATATGAGAATAGGAAAGTGCGCCTTCGATGAACTGTCGATAGAACTCTGAGGCTGTAGAAGTTTCTGAGAGCAGCTCTATCTTTGATATCTCACTGAAAGCACTTCTGAAATCAATATCAGCTAAAAATCCGGTTGCTCTCACAGTCGCCTTCTTGAGCTCGCCTTCATTCGATGAGTCACCGGCATAATTTGCCCAACGTAAGAGGTCGCCACCCTGGCCACGGGCTTGTTTTGCTCGTACAGCATTAGGGAAAAGTTCACTAATTTTCTTATCGCTACCAGCTTCGAAGGCATGATCAATCGCCTTATCCGGAAGTCCAATGCCCTCAAAGTAGTTAATTAGTTTTGTATGAATTTCATTCTTAAGCTCGAATCGCTTCCGTAAATTTTCCAAAAGTATTTGGCGAACCATGGGTGAAAAAATGAATTCCATTTCAGAATTTCGTGAGAAGGAGAAGATTTCACCTTTATGTGCGATTGCATTAATCAAATCGAGATCGAAACTACTGCCTAAAACAACTTTTGCTAAATCCAGATTAAACCCTTCAAGCACTGACAGCCGTTCGCAGGTATTCAAAAGGCGTTCATCTAAATTCGCCATCACTACTTGTGCCAGAGCGCGCAGAGGCTCAGTTTGATCAGACATAACTTTTACAAGATCCACTTTTTTAGCACCCGACTGAAGGTGTGCGCGAAGCAATGAAGTTGCAGACGGCCACCCATGTGCCGCTTGAAGAACCTTACGAGACTCGATATCGAGATCAAGGCCAGCATTTGCTGCATAGTTCTCAATCTCTTCTTCTGAGAACCTCAAATCGTTTTGATTAATAACTTTAATTGGGCCACGTGAGGCACAGATGACATAAATTCCAGGAATTTCATTTCGTCGAATTGCGATGAAATGCACATTAGAAGGAAATTGCTCGATTAACTGAACTTCAATCTCGACATCATTTGTACTTTCACTTCTGAGATTATCGAGAACAAATTTAAATTTCTTGCCTGACTGCATTAGTTCATTGCCCCAGCGACGCACAACTTCGGTTGGACGTAGTGGCTGTTCTTTCTCGAACCATGGAGCAAAATTCGAAATAACCTGTCGGGTCGCCGCGATCAACATGGCAGACATTTCATTGATGGTGTCGCCATTGGCGACGGTCATCCAAATCACGCCATCGTCTTGGTATTGAGCCCATTCAGCGACCAGGGATGATTTTCCATATCCGCCTGGAGCTATGACAAAGGTGGTTCCCGAAGGCTCATTGTCAATCAGCGGAAAGAGGCGCTTGCGTGAGAGATAACCGGCCGGCAGGGTGGGGATCAGGGTGCGCGAGAGCGCAATTCCTAGACTCTTATCACTCGGCATGGGTGAAGGCTCTCGCATAAATCACCCTGTGAGAAGGCCAAATCACCCCTTTAGGGGTGAGATAGCAGGGTGAAGTTAGGCGACTGCGTCGAAGGCTTCGGCAAGAACGCCGAGGGCATCCTTGAGGAGTTCATCGGTAATCACCAAAGGTGGCAAGAAGCGGATGACGTTTCCATATGAGCCAGCGGTCAAAATCAAGACGCCCTTGCTCTGGCAGTACTTGATGACCTTCGCCATGAGTTCGGTGTTGGGATCTTTGCTCCCTGGCTTAACAAGTTCGATTGCAATCATCGCACCACGTCCACGGATCTCGCCGATCTCTGGATGCTTTGCTGCGATCTCGCGAAGAGATGCGAACATGATTTCGCCGAGGTGGCGAGCGCGCTCTACCAGCTTTTCGCTCTCGATAATTTCGATTGCGGCAAGAGCCGCTGCACATGCGATTGGATTTCCACCATAAGTGCCACCGAGTCCACCAATATGGGATGAATCCATAATCTCTGCGCGAGCAGTAACTGCTGCAAGTGGAAGGCCACCAGCGATGCCCTTTGCGGTAACGATCATGTCGGGTTCGACATTCTCATCATTAACTGCAAACCAATCACCGGTGCGCGCAAAGCCTGCCTGTACTTCATCGGCGATAAAGACAATCTTGTTCTCTGTTGCAAACTTTGAAAGCCCTGGAAGGAAGCCCTTCGGTGGAACAATGAATCCGCCCTCACCAAGGATTGGCTCGATCAAGATAGCAGCTACGTTATGAGCGCCAATCTCTTTCTCGATCTTGGTAGTAACCATCTTCAAAGCATCTTCGGTAATGGTTGCCTGATCTCCGACCCAGCGATATGGATATGGCATTGGCATGCGATAAATCTCGTTAGCAAATGGTCCGAAACCATCTTTGTAAGGAATGTTCTTCGCAGTCAGCGCCATCGTGAGATTGGTGCGGCCGTGATAAGCGTGTTCGAAGACAACGATTGCTGGGCGCCTTGTGTAGTGGCGCGCAATCTTGATTGCATTCTCAACTGCTTCAGCACCAGAGTTCTGCAAGATTGACTTCTTCTTAAAGTTTCCTGGGGTCAAGCGATTCAGTGCTTCGCATACTTCGATGTAACCCATGTATGGCGCTGTCGTGAAGTTTGTATGTGTAAATGCAGCGACAGCTTCTTGCACGCGCTCGACAACGAGAGGTGCGGCATTGCCAACGTTTGTTACGCCGATACCTGAACCGAGATCGATGATGCGGTTTCCATCGATATCTTCAAGGATTGCATCAGATGCGCGCTTAATAATGACGGGAATCGCAGTTCCTAGTCCCCCAGACACTGCCTCTTTACGACGCTGCATAGCTGCAGTTGAAAGTGGCCCTGGAATCTCAGTGGCCAAGTGGCGTGATTGTGGGAGTTTTTCTGTCATGGGGAAAGTCTAAGGCCATATGAAATGTGCGCTAGCCCAAGGGCTATTCGCATCAAGATAGACTTCCCAACATGAGTGACCTCCGCAACAGCGCGCCTCTTCTCGATGCTTACCTCTCATATTTCGAAAGCGCTCGTACTCCTTTCACAATTCCAGGGCATAAGCAGAAAGCAGGTCGACTCGACAGTGGGCTCGGAGCCGTGGTGGATAGCGATACACCTCTCTATGGAGGCCTCGATGAAATTAAGCTCACCAACCAAACTTTGAAGAAAGCAGAGAAGTTAGCTGCAGATCTCTGGGGCGCTGACTATGCGCGTTTTTCAACGGGTGGGTCTACCCATGCAAACCAAGCAATCGTGTTAGGCCTGGGCGCACCTGGTGACAAGGTTGCAATTTCACGCACCGCACATCGTTCAATTTTGAGCGCACTCGTTCTCGCAGGTCTCGAACCAGTCTGGATGTCACCTGATATCGATGAGACAACCGGAGTTCCTATTGGAATCGGTATCGCGCAATTAGAGAAAGCTCTTTTGGAAAAACCAATCGCAGTTCTACTGACTGAACCGGGCTACCTCGGAACAATTTCGGATCTTCCGGTCCTCATTGAAGCCGCACATAAGCAATCTGTACCCGTCATCCTTGATGCTGCGTGGGGTGGCCACTTTGGTTTCCATCCTCAGCTTCCACACCATGCCTTCCAAGTTGGTGCCGATGCTCTCATTACAAGTGTGCATAAAGCACTTCCGGGTTACAGCGCATCTGCTCTTCTCTTAGCAAAGGGCACATTCCTCAACCTCGATCGTCTCGAGCAGAGCTTCGAAACAACGCATACAACTTCACCAGCAGGTGCTCCTCTTGCATCGATTGACGGCGTTCGCGCGTTGCTGCAAACTCGCGGCAAGGAGCTCAATACAGCGCTCATTAATAATGTTGAAGAATTTAAGAAGACGGTGCAATCAGAATTTGCGCTACCCATCTTTCTCTATCCTGCTGATTTTCCTGCGGGTCGATTTGATCCGACAAAAGTTGTTCTTCGCGTTCAGCAGCTAGGCGCTTCTGGGGTTGATATCGAGCGTGATTTACAAGCTGCAGGCATCCGCGTGGAAATGGCAGATCGTGACACCATCGTCTTTCTCGCAACGCTGGCAGATTCATCCGATGAATTCGCCGCTCTCGCAGATGCGCTTATACCTATTTTGAAACGCCACCAAGGCCAGCGCCGAGAAAGTGCCACGGCGCTCAGCTGGTCCGTTGTACCCACTCGTGGAATTTCGATGCGTGATGCCTACTTTGCGAAGACTGAGATGGTTGATGCTCTATCTGCAGAAGGGCGCATCTCGGCTGACTTGATCGCACCGTATCCACCAGGAGTCGCAGTTGTTGCACCAGGTGAGGTTCTTACTTCGCAGATTCTTGAGGGTCTTAAGGCATCAAAAGATGCGGGTGTTCGTATTGCGTATGCAACAGATTCTTCTCTCGCAACTTATCGCGTCGTAAAGAGCTAATCGAACTTTGTAATTGCGTACGAGAAATAATCGTGCGGTTCGCCATCTTCGATAAAAAGAGCCTTAAGGATTCCTTCGAATTTCCATCCTGCTTTTTCGAAGGCACGTCGCATTGCGACATTGTTCTCATCCGTTGAACCTTCGATGCGGTGTGCACCGTTTGCGAAAGCGTATTTGGCGCCTTCTAAAAGAGCTTGAGTTCCAATTCCTTTTCCGCGCGCATCATCTGCGAGTTCAAGTCCCATATCCCAAGCACCTGGCGGAGTTGTGCGATCGCAATGACGTAACTGGAAATCTCCAACAAGGATGCCGTCGCTCTCGATTGCTAGATGCAGGTAATGATCGAACCACTCACCTGGTTTTTCTAGGCGTGCAATAAAGCGCTCTCGACGTTCTGGAGTATCCAGACCTCGAATTTCACAGATACGATCAAAATCAGCTGGTACATAAGGGCGAAGCACAACGGTCATGATGTGCGATGAACCTTGTGATTGGCAGCCTGTGCCAGTGGTCGAATCACCATGCTGTCTACATTGAAATGATCTGGCAGCGTGACTGACCAACGAATGGACTCGGCAACATCTTCGGCAGTCAGCGGCGCATCTACGCCCTCATACACCTTTGATGCCTTAGAGCCATCTCCATCAAAACGATTGAGTGCGAATTCATCTGTCTTGACCATACCCGGAGCAATCTCTGTAATGCGAATAGGAAGCCCGTTGAGTTCAAGGCGCAAGGTGTGAGCAAGTGAAGTTTCGGCGAATTTTGCTGCAACATAGCTACCGCCATTTTCGTAGGCCCGATGGCCAGCAGTCGATGAAATCACCACAATGTGGCCTTTGCCGTTCTTAATCATCTGCGGAGTAACTGCCTTAGTAATCCGAAGAGTTGCGATGACATTGATTTCGTATGTCTTCTTCCAAATCTCAGCATCACCATCTAAAACTGTGGCAGCATCAAAAGCACCACCTGCACAATTGACCAAAACTT
>CALJUA010000067.1 GCA_937975715.1 uncultured Candidatus Planktophila sp. | reverse complement strand
GGATACATCCAGCTCTGCGCCAGCGCACCTGCCCAGGTCGCACCACCCAGGGCAAGTGCGCGGCTATCGGTTAAACGCGGAGCTTGCTCTTGAATTTGGATAACGTGCCCTCGCCGATACCGGGAACTTTCAAGAGATCTTCAATCGTTGCGAAGGGTCCATTTGCCTTGCGGTAGCTGATGATGCGCGATGCAAGCACTGGACCGATTCCATCGAGGGCTTCAAACTCTTTTGCGCTGGCGCGATTGACCAAGACAAGTGAAGAACCCTTGGGCTTTACCTTTACCGGTGCTTTTTTATTCGTCGCCGTTCCTGATTTTGCATATACGTAAATTTGTTCGCCATCGGCGATGATGCGAGCTTGATTGAGATCCGATGGATCGCCAGCCTTGGTGATTCCGCCGGCGGCTTTGATTGCATCAACGACGCGTGAACCGATGCTTAATTTATATACGCCAGGGTGCGCGACAGCGCCTTGAACATCAATGGTGATGTCGACAGCTGCAACATCGACAGATAGAGCCGGTGGCGTGATTGCCTCGCTGGGAGTGGATGTGCGGAGGATAAAGAATGAGGATGTTGCTAGAACAAGGCCTGCAACGATTAAGAGTGAACGCTTCTGTGCTGATGTGTAGTGGAGATCGCTCCACCAATTTCTAATATTTTCCATGGCCAGATTCAAGTCAGAATCCCCTGCGCGAAACGGAGGCGACCATTCACTTGTGGATGAATTGGTGTTAGTTTCTGGCTATGACAACGGGAACTATGAAGTGGGAACATGGCGAGACTGTTTATGAAGTCTTTGGGGATTTATTTTCGGGAAAAATTCCCGTTGTTCTCGCCCACGGAGGTCCTGGCTTTACTTCCCACTCCATGAAAGTGATTGCACGATACGTTGCTGCGACCGGTCGCCCTGCGATTACTTACGATCAAATCGGGTGCGGAGATTCAACGCATCTTCAAGATAAACCCAAGGATTTTTGGAGCCTCGAATTATTTAAGAAGGAATTTGAATTACTTGTAGACCATCTTGGAATTTCAAATGGCTTCGCATTATTAGGACACTCTTGGGGCGGCCTTCTAGCAGCCGAAATCGCAATTACACATCCACAAGGGTTGAAGGCGCTAGTCCTCTCTAGCTCTCTTGTTGATACAGATATGTGGGAAGTTGAGGCGAGAAGACTTGCTCTTGAAATGCCACCAGAATTTTCTGAACCACTTATTCGCCATGAAGATGCCGGCACAGTTGACTCAGAGGAGTATCAAGTCGCCATTACAGAGTTTTATCGACGACACCTCTGCCGAATTCCTTTGCCACCCGAGATTCTTAAAGCGGTTGAAGAATCAGGAAAAGATGGAACTGTCTACGAAACTATGTGGGGACATTCCGAGCTCTCATGTACCGGTAACCTGAAACATCATGTCGTGAGCGATCGCCTGAGCCGCATCTCCGTACCGACTCAAATCTTCTCAGGTCGCCATGATGAATCAACGCCCGCTAGCAATCAAACTTTGCTTGATTCCATCTCAAACTCTCGGTGGGAAATATTCGAAGAATCTGCGCACATGACTTACATGGAAGAAGCCGCTAAGTATCAGCGCCTTCTCAACGCATTCTTAGATCAAGTCTTATAGCGAAGTTGCCGCAACCCTCTCCGCTTCGTCGGAAGTCTTGACGAATTCACAGCTGTGGACAGTTCCATCTTCGCGATCAAATTCTTTAGCTTCTTCTGTCTCGCAGTACTGCATTGTTTCAAAGTGAACATCGAGCTCAATCTCATCAATCGGTAAGTCTGTGGCTAAATTAAGTAAATCTTTCGCCATCACTTGAATATCTTCTAGATTTTCAGCGGACGTTACCCAATCAGTAGTTCCGGGGAATTCCAAAAACCAAGAACCGTGGTCGGGAGTTGCTTTAACTTTGAAGAGTTTCATTACTTTCTCCTCCAATCCGTCCCAAATTCTTTCGATAACTTTCTCACAATTCCCCGCTCTTCGCCACGTTTTAGCTCGACGTGCCTACCAATGGGAAAAGTCGTACTGCCCACTGTAACGACAGTGTGATTACCGCCTTCACGGAATGTAACTTTTTTTCCATGTATCCGAGCATGTTCATTGATCAATTTCAGCAACTCTTTCCGCTTCATTGCGGGAGTAAAGACTCTTTACTTTTTTCAAAACGGAGCGGAACCGATGCTTGTGGACAGAATCCCAATACTCAATAAATTCACGTAACTCATCAGTCATGAAGTCATCATCAAAGTAGAGAGTTACTGCAAGTTCGATATGGTCAATAGGAATTTCATGAGCAAGATTGATCAGATCTTTCGCCATCAGCTCTAGTTCTTTGAATCCTTTAGCTTGTGTTATCAAATCGGGATGATCGGGAAATTTAATAACCCAGAATTTTCCTTCGCTATGCGCAATTCCATGATAAAAGATTTTCTCCACTTGTATCTTCCTTCTCTCGATAGAAGATATTTACATCTTTACGAGACAAGGAGAAGAATCAAAACCAACTACTTTAAGTAATTAATACTTTCCGTTAAAGAACGATGTTGACGAGCTTTGGAGCTCGAGCAATAACTTTCTTTGGTGCAGCGCCGTTAAGTTCTTTAACGATATCTGCATGTGCAAGAGCAGCAGCTTCAAGATCGGCATCAGAAATCGATGGTGAGACATTGATACGCCCCTTGATCTTGCCGTTGATTTGAATAACCGCTTCAACCTCATCTGCAACGAGAAGAGCTGGGTCAACTTCTGGCCAGCCAGCAGTGGCGATTGCTGGCTTGTGGCCAAGGCGCTCCCACATCTCTTCTGCAGTAAATGGCGCAACGAGTGACAACATAATTGCAATCGCTTCAACTGCTTCGCGCACTGCAGGATCAGCCGCGCCACATCCAGAATCAACTGCCTTACGTGTTGCGTTTACGAGCTCCATCACGCGAGCGATTGCAACGTTAAATCGGAATGATTCAACTGCAAATGCAGCATCGTGAAGGGCCTTATGTGTCGCCTTGCGGAGGCTGAGGTCACCGGTTGAGAAATCAACACCAGGTGCTGAAGTCACATCGCCTGATAGACGCCATGCGCGGCTTAAGAATTTTACGGAACCAGATGGAGAAACATCTGCCCAGTCGACATCGTCTTCTGGCGGACCTGCAAAGACCATCGATAAGCGAATGGCATCGACGCCGTGGTTTTCGAGTTCATCAGAAAGGCGAACCAGGTTTCCACGTGACTTCGACATGGCAGAGCCATCCATCAAGACCATTCCCTGATTGAGAAGGCGTGTAAATGGTTCATTGAATCCGAGCATTCCCATGTCATTGAGAACCTTGGTGAAGAAGCGTGAATAGAGAAGGTGCAAGATTGCGTGGGTAACGCCACCGACGTACTGATCTACCGGCAACCAGGTATCGATATCGGCGCGAGAGAACGGCTCTTTATCGTTGGTGGAAGATGGATAACGAAGGAAGTACCAAGAAGAGTCGACGAATGTATCCATCGTGTCTGAATCGCGAAGTGCTGGCGCGCCACATGATGGGCAGGTTGTATTGACCCAATCAGTTGCTGCAGCAAGTGGTGATTGACCCTTTGGCTTGAGGTCGATGTCTTTTGCAGATGGAAGTGTCAGTGGAAGTTGATCTGCAGGCACTGGTACTTCACCGCACTTATCGCAGTGCACGATAGGGATTGGTGTGCCCCAGAAGCGCTGACGAGAGACAAGCCAGTCTCGCAAACGATAGTTGCGAGCTGATTTTCCGAGGCCCTTAGCCTCAAGCTCTGCAGTGATCTTTGCGATGGCATCTGCCTTATTGAGGCCATTGAGTGAACCTGAATTAACAAGAACGCCATCACCAGTGGTTGCAACAAAGGTCACTGCTGGATCTTCTTCATCGGTCTGTACAACAACTTGCACAGGAAGCTTCATCGCTTTTGCGAAATCAAGGTCACGCTGATCATGTGCCGGAACAGCCATGATTGCACCGGTTCCATAATCTGCAAGAACGTAATCAGATGCCCAGATGGGCAGCTTTGCGCCATTTACGGGATTGATTGCAAAGCGCTTGAGATCCACACCAGTCTTTGGACGATCTGTTGCAAGGCGATCAATATCTGATGCAGCCTTAACGGATTCTAAATAGTCGTTAAATTCTTTCTCGACTGGTCCACCTGCTGCGAGTTCTGCGGCAAGTGCTGAGTCAGCTGCAACAACCATAAATGTTGCACCGTACAAAGTGTCGGGACGAGTTGTGTAGATAGTGACAGGCTCGTCGCGGCCTTCGATTTCAAATTGAACATTGGCGCCTTGAGAGCGACCAATCCAGTTGCGCTGCATCTGCAGGACCTTCTCAGGCCACTTGCCTTCGAGTTGTTCCATGTCATCGAGCAAGCGATCTGCGTAATCAGTGATCTTGAAGTACCACTGGTTGAGCTTCTTCTTAGTGACGGCGCTATCGCAACGCTCGCAGAGACCAGCTACAACTTGTTCGTTTGCCAATACTGTCTGGCAACCTGGGCACCAGTTAACAGCAGAGTCTTTACGGTAAGCCAAGCCGCGCTTGTGAAGTTCGATAAAGAGCCACTGGTTCCACTTGTAGTACTCGGGGTCGCATGTGTTGAATACGCGATCCCAGTCAAAGGAACATGCATAACGACGCATCGACGACTTCTGTACTGCGATGTTCTCGTAAGTCCATTCGCGAGGATCTGCGTTGCGCTTGATTGCAGCATTTTCTGCCGGAAGACCAAATGCATCCCAACCGATGGGGTGCATGACGTTGAAACCTTTTTGAATCCAGTAACGTGCAATTACATCGCCGAGGGCATATGCCTCTGCATGTCCCATGTGAAGGTCGCCGGATGGATACGGGAACATATCGAGGACATACTTCTTGGGGCGTGGATCATCTGCACGGCCTGACTTAAATGGCTCGAGCTTGTCCCAGATTGGAAGCCACTTCTCTTGTACGTAGGCAAAGTCATATGCCGCGTGCTCTTGAGGTTGTGTGGTCATGCGCGAATCTTACCTTGTGGAGATAAGGGGAATCGAACCCCTAACCTCTTCCATGCCATGGAAGCGCGCTACCAATTGCGCCATATCCCCGTCGTCTTTACGACTAGTTTGAATATTACCTTATCGAATCTGGCACTACAGCTACGCCGTCTTGGCCCAACACTGTCTCAGGAATAGATCCTGCATTGTGTTCGGTGAGCAACCAACCCTTTGGTGAGTGCGACAAGACAGACCAAGAAGCATTGGAAAGTCCGCCGATCTTTGACCAGAAAGGAATCGGAAGTTCGAGATACATGCCGATGACGGCTCGCGCTGTTCCGCCATGTGTTGCAACAATCAGCGTCTCGCCATCTTTGCCGGCGAGGAAATCTTCGATGGCAACCTTTGCGCGAGCACCAACTTCGCTGCGGCGATCGCCTGTACCACCTGCAGGATTATCGCCACCGAGTGACCACTCTTTTAGATTCTCGTGATCAATCGCGCGAATCTCATCGCCAGTAAGGCCTTCCCATTTTCCGCAATTAGTTTCGCGCAGACGTGCATCTACAGAGATAGGCAAGCCATTGATATCTGCAAGTGCTTGTGCGGTCTTCTGGGCGCGAATCAAATCGCTTGAAAGAATTGCAGTGGGCTTCATATCAACAACATTGCGCGCTGCATGAGTTACTTGATATTCGCCGACAGCATTGAGAGGAATGTCTGTGTGGCCTTGAAACTTATTCTGGACGTTCCAGTCAGTCTGACCGTGGCGCCACAAGATGATGGTGTTAGCCATTGACGACTTCGCCATCCTCGCTTGGTTCTTTAATATTTAATTCGATAGTTGGGCAGTCATTCCACAAACGATCGAGCATGTAATAGCTGCGCAGAGTCTTGCTCTGGATATGAACAACTAAATCTGAGTAATCAAGGAGCGCCCACTCTTCGCTGATTTCGCGGCGAAGCGGCTTATCTCCGGCAAGGCGAAGCTTCTCTTCTACCCAATCAGAGATTGCTGAAACCTGTCGAACGTTCTGCGCTGTAACAATAAGGAATACCTCTGAGAGAACTGCCTGCTCTGAAAGGTCCAGAGCAACCATCTCTGTACCAAACTTGTCGGCAGCAGCTTGTGCGGCAATCTGAGTATGAGCGATTGTGCTTGGGCTAGCTGACATAAAGGTTGTTCTCCTTGATATAGGCGGCGACAGATGGCGATAGCTGATCTGACTGGTGTAATCGTACTTGGGTTGCAGAGACATCAATTGCATCGATATCTCGCGCTAAATCTCCGATATACCCTGGTCGCTGAATGACTTCGAGCGTAACGAGCTTCATTAAATCATCCACGCGATGCCAGTGATCTAATTTTTCGTAGGCATCGGTTCCGACAATCAGGATGATTTCATCATCGGGATAAGCCTGCTTTACCGCTTCAACGGTGTCGATTGTGTAGCTAGGGCCCATCCGCAGAATCTCAATCGGATTTACTTCTACCTTGCTGCGAATCTCAGGCGGCAAATCATTGATTGCCAACTGGCACATGGTGCGGCGCTGTGCACCTGTTGCCTTCGGTGAATTTTCACGTAGACGTGGTTCTCCCGCCGGAACAACGAGTAAATGGTCAACGATGCCGCGTTCAATTAATTGGGTGATGACATGAGTGTGGCCATTATGAATCGGATCAAAAGTTCCGCCATAGAGGCCAAGTTTCAAGGCGAACTCTTACTTGTCGAAGCGAAGTACGACGTAGAGCAAGAAAACAAAGATGCCAAAGGCTGTGATACCGAAGGCAGTTGGTGAGATTGGGAGCTCGCGTGTTACTTCATTGAGATATGCAGACATGGCTGAAGGTTACTACTTCCCTGCGAGAAGCTCTAAGAACTTGGCCTCATCGATGATGGTGACGCCTAATTCTTGCGCCTTTGCCAGCTTTGACCCTGGATCGCTTCCCACTAAAACGTAATCTGTCTTCTTGGAGACCGATGATGACGGCTTACCACCATGAGCCGTGATGGTCTCTGCAATGGAATCTCGAGTGAAGTTCTCAAGTCCACCTGTCACTACAAAGGTAAGGCCCGCAAGTGTTTGAGGTTTCGCCTCGCCAGCAATGTTCTGCATCGCAACGCCTGCAGCATCCCACTTCTTTACGATTGATTGATGCCAATCAATGGAGAACCATTCAACAATTGATTCTGCAATAACGCCGCCAACGCCATCAATATCGGCAAGTTCTTCCACTGATGCCTTTGCGATTGCATCCATTGATCCCAGTCGAGCAGCAAGTGCCTGGGCGGCAGTCGGTCCAACATGGCGAATGGAAAGCGCCACGATGGTGCGCCACAGAGGACGTGTCTTTGCCTCCTCTAGCGCTGCCAGAAGTTTCTCGACATTTTTACCTGGAGTTCCATCCTTCTTTGTAAAGAATGCAGACTTCACCAATTTTGCTTCTGTTAAATCAAAGAGGTCGCCTTCATCCTCGATGATCTTGTCAGCGAGCATCGCGATTGCCGCTTCCAGACCCAGGACATCAATATCGAGCGCTGCACGAGAGCCGATATAGAAGATGCGCTCACGCAACTGTGCAGGACAGCTGCGTTGATTGGTGCAGCGAATATCAACGTCACCTTCAGCAATTGCCTTCAACTCTGAATCACATTCAGGACAGCGAGTTGGCATCACGAACTTCTTCTCTTTGCCGGTGCGCTTATCTAAAACTGGCCCAAGTACTTCAGGGATGACATCGCCAGCTTTGCGAATGATGACAGTGTCGCCAATCAACACGCCTTTGCGTTCGATCTCTTCTTGATTATGCAACGTTGCGTTGGTGATAGTTGATCCAGCAACTTTGACCGGCTCCATAAAAGCAAATGGTGTGACGCGACCCGTACGGCCTACGCTGACCTTGATATCTAATAACTTTGTTGTAACTTCTTCAGGCGGATACTTGTAGGCAATAGCCCACTTTGGCGCTCGGGATGTGAAGCCAAGTTTGCGCTGTTCAGCAATCGAATCGACCTTAATAACAACGCCATCAATCTCGTGCTCAACATCATGGCGGTGCTCGTTGTAGTACTGAATGAACTCCATGACTTCTGCGCGAGTACCGCAGACTTTAAATCGTGCAGATGTCGGTAGTCCCAACTTCTTCAGCTCGGCATATGCATCAGATTGGTTCTTAAATACAAGGCCATCGTTGGCGCCAACGCCATGAACAACAACGCTTAGTGGGCGCGATGCAGTGATGCGCGGATCTTTCTGACGAAGTGATCCAGCAGCAGAGTTTCGAGGATTAGCAAAGAGTGGCTTACCTGCTTCTTCGAGCTCTTCATTCAATTGATTAAAAGCTGCAACCGGGAAGAAGACTTCGCCACGCACTTCAATCTGTGCCGGAACTTTCTTTCCCGTCAAAGAATGAGGAAGGCCCTTGATAGTTTTGACGTTGAGAGTGACATCTTCACCGGTGACGCCATTGCCGCGTGTGAGACCGCGAACAAGCTGACCGTTTTCATAGAGCAAGTTGATGGCAAGGCCATCGACCTTGAGCTCACACAAATACTGTGGTGATGGAGATTCCTTCTCTACCCGGTCAAACCATGCATTGAGCTCTGCTTCATCGAAGACGTTATCAAGGCTCATCATCTTCTCGATGTGATCGTGCTGCGCAAAGGACGTTGCAAAACCTCCGCCAACGCCAAGAGAGGGCGAATCTGGCTCGAGAAGTTCTGGGTTCGCAGCTTCTAGTGCACCAAGTTCTTTCAATAACTTATCGAATTGCGCATCGCTAATCGTGGGTGCATCAAGAACGTAATATTTAAATTGATGATCGCGAATCTCTTGAGTTAACTCTGCAATGCGATGACGTGCTTCGTTAGTCATGCCGTCTCACAAATCGTTGCCGATGCCACCACGCGATCGTCGTCATAGACGACCATCGCCTGCCCTGTTGCAAGACCGAGAAGAGGCTCATCTAATTGAGCAGATAAGAAACCGTTGTCATATGAATATGTTGCCGGAAGCGCTGCACCATGTGCACGCACCTGAACAAAACCACGGTGTGAGCCCGGCGCAATCTCTGGACCACAGACAATCGCGCGTTCGCCCTTCATAGATGTCACTGCCAAATCTTCTCGCGGACCTACGACAACTGTGTTGGAGACTGGCTCAATCTTGAGAACAAAACGAGGTGAGCCATCGGCTGTAGGAACAGTCAGACCCAAACCTTTGCGCTGTCCGATTGTGTATGTGTAGGCACCTTTATGCGTGCCTAACTGATTTCCATCTTGATCGACAATTGGACCATCTTCGCTGCCCATACGATCGCGCAGCCAGCCCGCGTTATCTCCAGATGGAACGAAGCAGATGTCATGGCTATCTGGTTTTTGTGCGACTGCTAATCCGCGACGTTCAGCTTCAATACGGATATCAACTTTCTCAGTATCACCCAGAGGAAATATCGCGCCATTGATTTGTTCGCGATTGAGAACTGCTAATACATATGACTGATCTTTTAAAGGATCAATTGCTCGGTGAAGTGTCTTGCCCCCTGCGCTTTCACGAGTACGTGCATAGTGGCCAGTGATAACACCATCAAAACCCATGTTCTTGGCACGATCTAGCACTGCAGCGAATTTAATCTTCTCGTTGCAACGCAGACATGGATTCGGTGTGCGTCCCGCCTTGTACTCGGACATAAAGTTTTCAACGACATTCTCGTGGAATTCTTCTGCCATATCCCAGATATAGAAAGGAATACCAATCACATCCGCAGCGCGACGTGCATCATGCGAATCTTCGATGGTGCAACATCCACGGGCACCGCTGCGGTACTTCTGTGGATTAGATGAGAGCGCCAAGTGAACACCAATTACATCGTGACCTTCTTCAACTGCACGTGCCGCAGCAACTGCTGAATCCACGCCACCTGACATCGCTGCGATAAGTTTCATCGGGCGCTCCGAGCTCTTGCAACAACGTCGGCTAAAGAAGCAGTTACCGCATCCACATCCCTTTGAGTTGAAGTCGCGCCAAAGGAGAAACGCAAAGTAGACATGACCGAATCGTCATCGAGCCCCATCGCCTCTAAAACATGGCTAGGGCGATGAACGCCTGCAGTACATGCAGCGCCGGTCGAACAAGAAATCTTCTCACCATCGAGCAGCAAGAGAAGTGTCTCGTTGAGTGCACCAGGAATAGTCACGCTAGATATTCCAGGTAGACGATCGGCATCAGCACCATTGATCTGCGCATCAGGAACCACATGCGAAATGCCACGTTCAAAAGAGTGACGCAAGGCAGCAACATCGTGCGATGAGTAGTTGCTCTGTGAAATCGCTGTTGCCAACGCAACGATGGAAGGCGCATTTACTGTGCCGCTTCGTATTTCGCGCTCTTGTCCCCCGCCGTGAATCAGGGCTGGAATATCTATTCCACGTCTGAGAACTAAAACGCCCACGCCGATTGGTCCACCGACTTTATGGCCGCTTAAGGAAGCCGCAAAGAGACCGAGATCCTTAAATGAGAATGGAACTTTGCCCCAGGATTGAATCGCATCAGAATGCACGGGAATATCGCCAGCGATTTCAACAACATCAGCTATCGGTTGCAGTACGCCAGTCTCGTTATTGCTGTGCATAACTGAAATCAGCGCAATCGAGTCGCCATGCTCATCAATCAGAAGCTGCAGCGCATCTAAAGAAATTACGCCATCTTCTGTGACCGGAATAGTGATGTGCTGCGCACCTTCATGATCTGCCAACCAGTGTGCGGGTTCGAGAACTGCCTGATGTTCGATTGAGCTGGTAATGATGACAGGGCGCGCCTTCTCTGCATTGCGCTGCCAGTAAATACCTTTGATGGCAATGTTGTTTGCCTCGGTGCCAGAGCCGGTGAAGATGATTTCGCTGGGGGCACATCCGATGTGTTTTGCCAAAATATCGCGAGCATCTTCCACATATTTGCGCACCGCGCGACCATCTGCATGCAGCGATGATGGGTTGCCGATGATGGCAAGAGCGTTCGACATCGCTGCGATTGCCGCAGGGTTCATCGGCGTGGTAGCCGCATGATCGATGTAGATGCTCACGAGAGCAGTCTAGTTTGAAGAAAAGGCTTAGGCCTTACGGGCCTTTACCCCTTCGGTTGCTGCAGGAAGCACGGCAAAGAGGTCTCCGACTACGCCGAGATCTGCGATTTCAAAGAGCGGTGCCTCAGGATCCTTATTGATGACAACGATGGTCTTGGATGTCTGCATACCTGCACGGTGCTGAATTGCACCGGAGATTCCGCAGGCAACATATAAAGCAGGGCTAACAGTCTTACCTGTCTGACCGACCTGATGTGAATGTGGATACCAACCGGCATCTGTTGCAGCACGTGAAGCACCCACTGCTGCGCCGAGTGAATCTGCAAAACCTTCAACCGCTGCGAAGTTTCCATCGGTTCCACGACCACCTGAGACAACAATGTTTGCCTCTGTGAGCTCTGGACGTCCGCCCTTTACAGGTGGTTGCGTTGAAGAGATAGTCGCTTTCTTTGCGCTATCTGCAACGGTGAGAGTTTCATTTGAAACTGTTGGAGTCGATGCGCTGAAATCTGCAGCAACTGAATTAGGTCGCACTGTGATGACCGGAGTTCCGTGGCTGACTATCGAATGCACAGTTGTAGATCCGCCGAAAACTAATTGAGTGGCAACGCCGCTTGCATCGACATCTACTGCATCGGTGATGATTCCGGATCCCAAAGTCACAGCAACGCGAGCCGCAACTTCTTTACCGAATGCATGAGATGCAACCAATACAGCTGCTGCAGATTGGCTCTTCGCAATCTGCGCGAGTGCATCTGCAGCTGCTGGAACACCACAAGCGGCAAAGTCTGCGGATTCGACAACGAGAACTTTTGCAATCGGTCCTTGATTAACAGTTGCAGCAAGTCCTGCACCTGCGCCAGGTGCAGCAAGAACAACGGCTGTTACTTCACCGATACGGGCACCCGCAGTAGCAAGCTCTGCAGTGGCTTTAGTGGCCTTATCTCCTGAGAAATCAGCGAGGATTAATACTGTGCTCATATCAACTTCTTCTCTGCTAGGAAATTAACAAGTGCTTCTGCGCCGCTTCCATTGTCATCAGTGACCTTGAGGCCTGCAGCACGCGGTGGACGTGGAGTTGCATCTTTGACTTCAGACCAACCAGATTCGGCTGCAACACCAATGGCTGACAAATCTTTTGTCTCAATCGTCTTCTTCTTCGCAGCCATGATTCCCTTAAAGGATGGGTAGCGAGGTTCGTTAATTTTCTCAACAACGCTGATCACAGCAGGAAACGATGCAGAGATTTCATCAACGCCTGCTTCGGTTGTGCGAGTAATAGAAACTTTTGATGCTCCAGGATCGACTTCAACGCGAGATGCGAATGTCAGCTGACCCCAACCAAGGCGAGCGCTGATCATCGCTGGCACAACGCTCATACGGGCATCTGTCGATTCTGTTCCGCAGATAACAAGGTCATATCCACCTGCTGCTATTGCAGCTGCGAGAACCTTTGAAGTCATCAACGCATCACTGCCTGCAAGCGCAGGATCTGTAATCAACACTGCATCATTGGCGCCCATTGAAAGCGCCTTGCGCACTGCATCTGTTGCGCGATCTGGTCCCATTGAAATCACTGTGATCGAATGTGCTGCGTCATCGCCTTCATTGCCACCATGGGCTTCAGCAATTTTCAGCGCTTCTTCGACTGCATATTCATCAAGATCATTGAGCACAGCATCAACGCTCTCGCGATCGAGTCGACCATTGACCATCTTCTTCTCAGCCCATGAATCTGGGACCTGCTTTACGCACACAGCAATCTTCATGAGCATGATGTTACTGATGGGTAGGCGCTACCACAAGGCAGACTACCCCCATGCATCCAGCCGACCCCAGAACGCTTGGCGCCACTCTTACCGATGGCGGCTGCAACTTTGCTATCTGGACCAACGCCGCAGATGCCGTCGAACTCTGCCTCTTCAATGAGGTCAATGGAAAGTTAGTAGAGACTCGCTTTGCACTCTCTCACCGAAATGGACCTATCTGGCACGGATACCTTGCCGGAGTTCGCGCCGGACAACGTTATGGATATCGCGTCTATGGTCCATGGCAGCCAGAGTATGGAACTCGTTTTAACGCAGCCAAGCTTTTGATCGACCCTTACACCCACCGCCTCGATGGTGAAGTTCAATATGTTCCAGAGATTTATTCACATGTATCTCCTGATGGAACTGGTGCCGGCGATACCAATGTGCGCGATGATCGCGATAGCGCAGGATTCGTTCCTTACTCGGTTGTGACTGATCACAGCGCTCGCGAGATCCATCGACCACTTACTTCATGGACTTCAACCGTCATTTATGAAGCTCATGTGCAAGGCCTTACAGCAAAGAACACTCGTATCCCTGCTGAAGAGCGCGGAACATATAAAGCGTTAGGTCATGAAAGCACCATCGCTCATCTGCAACACCTTGGTGTGACTGCAATCGAATTACTTCCTATTCATTCTTATGTAACCGAACCGGGCATCTGGCACCGTGGCCGTAAGAATCACTGGGGCTATAACGCTATTGCGTTTTCTGCGCCACATGCAGAGTACGCAGCAACTGATGATCCAATTTCAGAGTTGCAATGGTCTGTCGATCGTTTGCATGAATCAGGTATCGAGGTCTATCTCGATGTCGTCTACAACCACACCGCAGAGGGCGGAGTCGGTGGTCCAACACTTTCTTTTAAAGGTATCGATAACAAGGCGTGGTACCGCCAAGATAACAACGGCAATTATGTTGATGTCACCGGCTGCGGAAATACCCTTGCTGCAAGCAATCCCCACGCAGTTCGCCACATTGTGGATTCGTTGCGCTGGTGGGTTGAAGTCATTGGTGTCGATGGTTTCCGCTTCGATCTCGCAACAGCGCTCTACACCAGTAATTCAGCGTTTAACTCATCGTTGATGTCTGCAATCGAAGCCGACTCTGTATTGCGTAACTTTAAGATGATTGCTGAACCTTGGGATATCTCACGCTATTCATTGGGCGACTTCCCCCATCCATGGCGCGAGTGGAACGACCGCTATCGCGACTCTGTCCGCCAGTTCTGGTTAGGTGACCTTGCACGTGGTTATGGTGAAGGCGTATCAGATCTCGCTGCAGGCATTAGTGGCTCTTCAGATGTCTTCTATTACCGTGGCCCAACTTCCTCCATTAACTTCGTAACAGCCCACGATGGCTTTAGCCTCGCTGATTTGGTGATGTATGCAGATAAGCACAACGAGCCAAATCAAGAAGAGAACCGAGATGGATCTAACGACAATCGAACCTGGAACTTGGGTGTTGAAGGTCCAACTGATGACCCTGTAATCAATAGGCATCGCCATTCTCTTAAGAAGTCCATCATGGCAACGCTGATGTTATCTGCAGGTGTTCCGATGATCACCATGGGCGATGAAATCTCTCGCACCCAAAATGGCTCTAACAACACCTATTCAATGCCACGCGATATGCACGTTGATATTGCAGATTCACCTGAAACATTTATGGGTGGTTGGGCAAATAAGTGGGATCTCAATGACGATGAACTCGATATGCGAGAAGCTGTTGCAGAGCTTGCACGCATTCGAAAGACATATCTTGCAGATATCGCAGCAGAATTCTTTACAGGACGCGTCGATCTTGGAACGCAACGTAAAGATATTGCTTGGTTTAGTCTCGGCGGCAATGAGATGACAGATGAGCACTGGGGCGATGGTGATAAGCGCAGCCTGACAGTCTTTATCGATGCAGGTCCCGATCGCGGACTTCTCTTACTTCTTAACTCTTCAACGCAAGAGACTCTCTTTACCTTGCCGAATGCACAATGGGGAACAAGTTATCGCCGCATCTTTGATGCAGCATCTCCTGTCACTTTGCACGAACCGCAGATTCAGCAACCTGAAGTAAAGGTTTCTGTTGCAGCGCATTGCGCTCAAGTGTGGCTCGTAACACGACATTAATTTCGCAATAAATCAGCAGGTACTAGGCGGTATGTGACACGAGAGAATATATTTCTCAAGTGTTAGCAATCATCGCCCCAGGTCAAGGTGCACAGACGCCAGGAATGCTCGCTCCTTGGATTGAAGACCCCGAATCCAAAGCGTTGCTCGTCGAATGGTCAGATGCAATTGGTCTTGATCTGGTGCACCTCGGTGTTCACGCAGATGCTGACGAAATCAAAGATACTGCCAATGCGCAACCACTGATTGTTGCTGCCGGTCTGCTTAGCGCACGCACACTTAATATTTCTGGAAAGTTTTCATTCGTTGCAGGTCACTCAGTGGGAGAAATTACCGCTGCTGCGATTGCAGGTGTGCTGACTCCCCTCGATGCGATGAAGCTTGTCCGTACTCGCGGCGTTGAGATGGCAAAGGCTGCAGCTCTTGCACCGGCAGGCATGTCTGCTGTTCTCGGCGGCGATCGCGATGTTGTTCTTGCAGCGATTGCAGATGCTGGATTAGTTGCAGCAAATGACAATGGTGGCGGACAGATTGTTGCCGCCGGTGACCTCACTGCTCTTGCTGCCTTAGCACCTGAAGGTGCGCGCGTTAGAGCTCTCGCAGTAGCAGGTGCTTTCCATACCTCCTATATGCAACCTGCGGTCGAGCCGATGCGCACACTTGCTGCATCGATCCAAGTTCAAGATGCCACCGTCGGGGTGCTCTCTAATAAAGATGGCGCAGTCATCACAGATGGTCGTGAGATTCTCAATCACATCGTTAATCAAATCGCAAACCCTGTTCGCTGGGATCTCTGCATGCAGACTCTTGCTGACAAGGGAGTTACTGGTGTGATCGAAGTTGCGCCAGCTGGAACTTTGGTGGGACTCATCAAGCGCGCAGTGCCTGCAATCGAACAATGCGCATTAAAGTCACCGGCAGAAGTTGAAACAGCAATTGCATTTGCTGGCACACACGGAGGTAAGTAATGGCTATCAAGACTCGTACAGGTAGCGAGAGTCAGATCCTCTCTGTCGGTGCTTACCGTCCAAAGCGCGTAGTTCCTAACTCCGAAATCGTCGATCGCATCGAATCCAGTGATGAATGGATCCAGCAGCGCACAGGAATTCAAACTCGACGCTTTGCAGATGAGAGCGAATCACTTCTCGATATGGCTATCTGGGCTGCAGAAGATGCCCTGAAGAATGCCAAGCTCACCATTGGAGATATCGACACCGTCATCGTTGCCACGATTACTTTTCCCTTCCAGGCTCCTTCTGCAGCAACTGCGCTTTTGCAGCGCCTCGGCAATCCAAAGGCAGCAGCTTTCGATATCAATGCTGCGTGTGCAGGATTTTGCTACGCAGTCTCGATGGCTCATGACTTTGTAAAAGCTGGCACATCGAAGAAAGTTCTCGTGATTGGCGCTGAGAAGATCTCAGATTTCACAGATCCCTCAGATCGCGCAACTGCATTCATCTTCGCAGATGGCGCGGGTGCTGTGATTATTGGCGAATCATCTGAGCCAGGGATTGGTCCAGTTGAATGGGGCTCAGATGCAGATTCTCGCGATGCGATTCAGATGAACCCATCATGGATTGAAGTACGCAATACAGAGACGCAACTGACAAAGGCAGATGTGAAGTGGCCAAACATTTCACAAGAAGGTCAGAAGGTTTTCCGCTGGGCAGTCTTCTCTATGAGTAAGGCAGCGCTCAAGGCTCTCGATGCAGCTGGCCTTACGGTCAATGACATTGATGCATTTATTCCTCATCAAGCCAATGTGCGCATTATCGAAACAATGGCGAAGGAGATGGATATGCCAGAGAGAGTGATCATCGCGGATGACATTCGTACCAATGGAAATACTTCTGCCGCTTCGATTCCGCTCGCTATGGATGCACTACTGAAGCAGCATCCAGAGCTCCACGGAAAAATCGCACTCTTGATCGGATATGGCGCAGGTCTCGTTTACGCGGGTCAGGTCGTCAAACTTCCGCCAAAACCATAAATTTCTCGACCAAAACCGCGTAAGTACTATGAAGTAGGCGCAACTTTCAGAGAGAATGCACACTAGTTAAAGAAGAAAAGGAGCCACACATGGCACTCGCATCAGCAGATGTACTCGCAGGACTCAAGGAGATCGTTGAAGAAGTAGCTGGCGTTCCAGCAGCATCAATCGAAATCGATAAGAATTTCACAGAAGATCTCGAAGTTGACTCACTTAGCATGGTTGAAGTTGTAGTGGCATGCGAAGAACGTTTCGGAATCAAGATTCCTGATGAGAAGGTAACTGATCTCGTCACAGTTGGCGACGCTGTTAACTTCATCGTTAACGCCTCTAACTAAGCACGAATAAAAGGAATTACGGCTATGTCACAGCGTCGCGTAGTGGTCACCGGTCTCGGTGCAACCACCCCTCTCGGTGGAGATGTCGATTCAACCTGGAAGGCGATCCTTGCCGGCCAGAGCGGAGTCCGTCTTCTTCTCGATGATTGGCGCGAAATGCTTCCAGTGCATTTTGCGGCGCGCGTTGCGACAGAACCAGCAGATCAGATGGAGCGCGTTGAGATGCGCCGTCTTGACCGTTCCGAGCAATTTGCACTGATTGCTTCTCGCGAAGCGTGGAAAGATGCTGGATCCCCTGATGACCTCGATAAGGAGCGTCTCGGTGTTGTGATCGCATCAGGTATCGGCGGCGTCATTACGCTGATGGATCAATTTAATATTCTCAACGAAAAGGGTGCGCGCAGCGTCAGCCCTCATACAGTTCCTATGTTGATGCCAAACGGCCCGGCTGCAAACGTGGGTCTCGAGCTTCAGGCGAAGGCGGGTGTTCATACACCAGTCTCTGCCTGCGCATCAGGCGCTGAAGCAATTGGTTATGCATTTGAAATGATCAAGAACAACCGCGCTGATGTTGTTGTCAGCGGTGGAGTTGAGGCAGCTTGTCACCAGCTTCCGATGGCGGCATTTGCTGCGATGAAGGCACTTTCTACTCGCAATGATGATCCTGCTCGCGCATCACGTCCATACGATCGCGATCGTGACGGATTTGTTCTCGGCGAAGGCGGCGGAATTCTTGTTCTCGAAGAGTACGAGCACGCTAAGGCACGTGGTGCAAAGATTTACTGCGAGATCAGCGGACAGGGTCTGACTTCAGATGGTTATCACATTGCTGCACCAGACCCAGAAGGTTCTGGCGTACAGCGCGCAATTAAGTTTGCTCTACAAAATGCAGGAATGACTGCAAAAGATATTGTTCACCTCAATGCACACGCTACTTCAACTCCTGCCGGCGATGTTGCTGAAGCAAACGCGCTACGTAAGGCGCTCGGTGCAGATGCTGATCACGTTGCAGTCTCGGCAACAAAGTCAATGACGGGTCACCTACTTGGTGGCGCTGGTGCAATCGAATCTGTATTCCTTGTAAAGGCTCTACAAGATCGCCTTGCACCGCCAACGATTAATATTGAACACTTAGACCCAGCTGTGTCTGTAGATGTTGTGCGCGACACACCTCGTGCGCTTCCTGCGGGAGATATCGCTGCACTGAACGACTCATTTGGCTTCGGCGGCCATAACGTCGTACTTGTTTTTAACTCAATCTAAGTAGACTAAATCCATGTCCGATCCCAAGGATCCAGAAGTCCGCATAAAGCGTCTCATCGATGCGGATACCTTCAACTATCTCCTCCCCCGCACTGATTGCGGAATGATTGCTGCAACTGGTGCAATCAATGGAAATAAAGTTGTTGTCTTTGCATCCGATGCCACATCTAAATCAGGTGCACTCGGCATTGAAGGCTCTAATGTCATTCTTGCTGCCTATCGCGAAGCGATGGCATATCAATTACCGATCATTGGAATCTGGCACTCAGGCGGTGCACGCCTTAGCGATGGTGTTTTATCACTCAATGCTTTCGGTGAAGTCTTTCAAGCGATGGTGCTTGCAAGCGGTCGCATTCCGCAACTTTCATTAGTTCTCGGCCCAACCGCAGGTGGCGGTGCATATGGTCCCGCGCTCACCGACGTAGTAGTTCTCGCACCCGAAGGCCGCATCTTTGTTACAGGTCCTGATGTTGTTAAGTCAGTAACCGGTGAAGATATTGATATTGCAGCCCTTGGTGGCCCTGAAGCTCACAGCAAAAACAGCGGCGTTGCCCACGTGATCGCACCTAGTGAAGATGTGGCATTTAGCGAGATTCAAGACTTGGTCTCGCTCTTTGCAGATCAAGGACACTTCACGACAGATATCGTCGATACCGATCTCAGCGTTCATGTTCCCTCGGTCGAAAAACGTTCCTATGAAGTCCATCCACTCATTGACGCGATTCTCGATGCAGATGGAGAGAAGTTAGAGCTTCTTCCGGTCTGGGCAGAGAACATGTCCACTGTTATCGGTCGCCTGGGCGGTCGAACAGTGGGTGTAATCGCCAACAATCCAGCGCATATCGGCGGCGTACTCGATGCAGCAGCTGCTGAAAAGGCAGCGCGCTTTGTTCGCACATGTGATGCCTTTGGCATTCCAATGGTTGTCATTGCAGATGTGACTGGCTTCTTACCTGGCCCTGGCCAAGAGTGGGAAGGTGCAGTTCGTCGCGGTGCAAAGTTGCTCCATGCATTTGCCGAATCAGTTGTTCCTCGCGTAACGCTTATTACTCGCCGCGCATACGGGGGCGCTTACGTTGCAATGAATTCTAAGTCGCTAGGTGCTACGCGTACTTTTGCATGGCCAACATCTGAAGTTTCAGTGATGGGCGCAGTTGCTGCCGTGCGCGTTCTGCACCGTCGACTGCTTGCAGATCTTCCAGAAGAACAGCGCGGTGCGATGGAGCTAGAACTCGCCGCAGAGCACGACAGAATCTCAGGCGGAATTAGTACTGCAGTTGAGATCGGTGCGGTGGATGAAGTAATCGAACCAAGTCGCACACGTACAGCTTTAGCTCAGGCGCTTGCATCGGCTCCGCATCGCCGCGGAACCCATACAAATATTCCGCTATAAATTACTTAACTGAGAAGGTGACTGAGACAGTCGATGTCACAGTCTTTTCAATACTTGTGGTGTCGTACGCACCGCCATCTGCAGTCATTGTTGAATCCGGTGTAGTTACCTGGAAGACGCCGGCACGAACAGATTGAACTGAGCCAACCTTTCCGCCAACAGCCTTGGTAATCGCCTCTGCGCGAACCTTTGCATCCTTCATCGCCTCTTCAAGTAACTGTGGGCGAAGTGATGGAAGAGTAGAGATGTAGTACTGAGGTCCGTAGTTATTAACGCTAACACCAGTCTGCAAGAGCGAACCAATCCCTTGAGATAACTTTGCAATCAACTGAACATCTTTAGAGCGCACAACTACATCACGGTTTGCGCGGTAGTTAAGAATGCGACCGGTGTTGTTTCCGTTCTGCCATTCTTCATTGGCATATGTTGAAACTGATCCCAGAGTGATATCGGAAACTGCGACTCCACCATCAGTTAAATACTTACTGACCGCAATCACATCTGTTCCAACTTTTGTCACAGCTGCTGCAACAGTTGGTCGTGTCAGCGAAACATTGAGAGTCCAGACAGCGTTATCTGCAGTTGCTGATGTCTTTGCAGAACCAGTAACAGTGATTCCATTTGATGTACGCGATGCAAAACCTGATCCAACCTTCGCCAATCCGATTCCAAGAGCAGATGCCAGAATCGCAGCTGCTGCAATGATGGCGACCGCTTTACGGCGTTCGATCTGGATTATTGGGCTATTTGCCGGGTTGAAGTCGTTGTTACTCATGGTTTGAGTATATTACTTGTCCGTATTGAGCGTGGTTTTATAAGAATGTGACTTCCCTGCGAATATTGGGGAATATGAATTAGGCGCTTGCTCTAGTACCCTTATGCCTAGTCGGACGCTTAAATCAGTACCCGTTTGTTAAGGCTTAAATCTTTACTCGGTATGGCTGTAGGCAAGATGAAGACTGGCGATAGAGATATTTATCGCCCCACATATCGAAGGATAAGAAATACATGGCAACAGGTACAGTTAAGTGGTTCAACTCTGAAAAGGGATTCGGATTCATTGCAGTTGATGGCGGAGGACAGGACGTTTTCGTTCACTACTCAGCAATCCAGGGCAACGGATACAAGAGCCTTGAAGAGGGTCAGGCAGTTACATTTGAAGTTGTCCAGGGTCCAAAGGGTCCTCAGGCAGACGCAGTTAACCCAGCCTAATTACACTTACGAAAAAGCCCCGCTGAGAAATCAGCGGGGCTTTTTTCATTGCCTAAATTTTCTTAAAACTATTTCTTCGGAACAGGTGGGATCTCTCCCACTTTAGCTTTACGTGCAGCAACTTCCTTTACTGGAGAAAGATCTGTGCCCTTTTTCCATGCATCAAGGTATTTCCACGGAAGAATTTCGCCACGACGCACCCACCATGTATCGGCAGGTGTAGGCCAGGAAATTCCAAAGTGAAGATGCGGCGCTGTACCTCGCGCGCTTCCCGTTGAACCGACCGCGCCTAAGACACGACCGGCTTTGACGGTAATTCCAGGTTGAATACTTGCCGGAATCGAACGTAAGTGTGAACCGTAATAACGAACACCATCAACACCGATTATTGAAACAAAGAGTCCTCCGCGATCGATGCCGTTATTAGGTGGGCTCTTCCATAAATCTACGCGATTGACTTCATCGACAATGCCATCAATTGGGGCAACGAACTTGCAGCCAGCTTTAGTCAAAATATCTGTCGCTGCGTAATCGTGGTGTGCGCGGGCGTAATTTGCTTCGCATCCTGAGATTGGAAATATATATACCGGTGCGGCATCTGCTGACGAAATCGGCAGAAGTATGAAAGAAATCGCAACTACAGAGATTCGCTTGAGCATTGTTCAAGGCTATCGCGTGAGAAGATAAAGCATGGAGAAATTCGGATACGTGGCGATGCTCGCCTTCACGATCTGCGGCTCCTTCTGGCTTGAGGTAGTTCTCAAAGTCGGCGTCCTTCGTCGTTGGAAACGCGCCGCATCTTCGATTCTTCCCATTTCAGCGATATTCATTGGCTGGGATGCATATGCAATTAAGTGTGGTCACTGGTTCTTTGATCGCGACCAGATTCTCGGAATCTTCGGACCTTTCGGTATTCCTCTAGAGGAGTATCTCTTCTTTATCATCGTGCCCATCGCCGCCTTAATGACTATCGAAGCAGTCACAAAGGTAAAGCCGCACTGGAGACGCAAATGACTTACACAGCCCTTGCGATCACTGGTGTTCTCTTTGCAATTGTCACCGATCTCTTCATCGCCCGCACAAGATTGCTGACTACAAAGAGATTTTGGACTTCTTACGCGATCATCATCTTCTTCCAGCTGATCACTAATTGGTGGCTGACATCGCGCAACATCGTGATGTACTCCCCTGATGCGATTCTTGGTCCACGCATTGCATCAGCACCCATAGAGGATCTTCTCTTTGGCTTCACCCTGGTAACGCTCGTGCTGATTCTTTGGGATCACCCAGAGAAGGATTAAGCCTTTATTTCGAAGAGCAATCCGCTCTCAGGCTTAAATACGGGAAGCTGCAAACCGATATTGGCAAGCTGCTCTCCCGTCATCGTTACCGACGGCCACCATCCTGGATGCACCTTTTGCAGATAATCAGTGGCGCTCAACTTTTCATTAGCGGTGACTGTATAGACAGTCTTCGCATCAAGACCATCGAAGGTTGCAACCAGTGGACCAAAGTTGTCCAACGAAGTCAGCTGCATATAGGTAAAGATGGCTTGCTTCTTATCTTGTGAAACTGTGCCATACATCTGAGCATTGCCAACGATGACATCGCTACGCACAACCTTTCCTGAATGCAAGAGATCGCGGTTCTTCTTATAGAAAGCGATGTAATCCTTCAAAACTGCCAGCTCTTCATCGGTTGCCTCAGTGACGTTCCATTCAATTCCCGCATGGCCAAAGAGCGCGTTCAGTGCGCGGAAAGAGATGCTATGTGTGCGGTGCATCTGGTGGCCAGTTGTTGGGCCAATGTGCGTGCCGAGGAACTCTGGTGGAATCACCATCGCGCTCCAGCGTTGAATCTGCTGACGCTCTAATGGATCGTTCTGATCTGAAGTCCAGAAGCGATCTGCATGCTCGATCATTCCAAGATCTACGCGGCCTCCACCGGATGCACATGATTCGATTTCAAGACCTGGATGACGGCGCTTGAGCTCATCAAATAAACGGTAGATAGCTTCGGTCTGTTTGCGAACAACAGGACGACCATCACTGATGGGATCAGAGAGATGACGGTTGTGATCCCACTTGATGTAAGCAATATTATTTTCGGTAAGCACCGTGTCGACCTGATTGAGGACATGGTTGTAAGCACCTTCCTTGGTGAGGTCGAGTACTTGCTGCCAGCGACCTTCTACCGGAATGCGACCAGCTTCTTGCAAAATCCAGTCAGGATGTGCGCGGTAGAGATCTGAATCAGGGTTGACCATCTCGCCTTCAAACCACAGACCAAATTCAATTCCCTTGTCGTTGATGTATTTGATGATTGGTTGCAGACCGTCAGGCCAGACATCTTTCGATACAACCCAATCGCCGAGACCTAACTTGTCATTGCGGCGTGCACCAAACCAACCGTCATCAAGTACAACGCGCTCGACTCCGATTTCAGCTGCCTTATCAACAATCTTCTTAATGCCATCAAAGCTGTGGTTGAAGTAAACGGCCTCCCACATATTGAGCGTCAATGGACGAGGGCGAACCTTTGTGATGTGATTGCTGCGACTACGAACCCAGCTGTAGTGGTTATTGGTGACTCCATCTAAGCCTTCATCGCTAAATGTCGCGACAGCGCGTGGTGCAACATAGCTTTCGCCTGGCTTAAGAATGACCTCACCTGGCAAGAGATATTCGCCAGCACCGATTGCTTTGCTGCCGTCGATGAGACGCTCGACGTGATGAATATTGTTTCCAGACCATGCCATCGCAAGTGACCATGCTTGTCCTGAGCGGAAGTTAGTTGAGTGGTTGAGTGCAATCTGAGTGATTGTGTAATCGTGGCCAGAGCGACCTTCAAAGCCTTCGCGAGATGTAAGACCATATGCGATTTCGCGGCGCTGAGGCTGACGTTCTTTCGTCCAGTGTCCAAAGAAATCGAGAACTTGATCTGCTTGCTCGGCAAGTGGCAACCAGTAAAGGAAGTGCTCGAGATAGTAATCAGTAGCGCCCTTATTGGTAACTTTCCCATCAATCAATAGAACATCGCTAGGGGTCAATGAATAAGTAAGCTCAATTTCAAGCTCTGCAATTGAATCAACAAAGAGCGCAACAAGGGTCTGCTCTTTCTGTGTTGCGCTCTTCAAGACAAAGCGATTGGAAGCTGCAGTGCCGGAGCGGTGGCCACGGAGAGATGGGTGACCGATAAATCCACGCGAATGCTCGCGAAGAACTAAGTTGCGAGGAGCAACATCGAGCCCACCGTGAAAGTGCGGCTTATGTACTGCAGCAGAGAGCGCCTTTTCGGCACTGCTATCAAGTAAGCCAACTTTCTTACCCCAATGCACTATCGAAAGGGTCTCATCGCCTTCTTCGAAGATGATGGAAGATCGCGATTGGCTCAAATGAATCATGGCAGCAGTCTATCTTTGAGGCCGAAGGATAGATAGAACGCCCACTGTTAAACTCGCTCACATGATTATCGATGTCTGGTCTGATGTTGTCTGCCCATGGTGTTTCATTGGAAAGCGTCGATTAGAGAAGGCTCTCTCATTATTTGAGCATCGCGACCAAGTGACAATTCGCCACCGCGCATTTCAGCTACAGCCTGATATCACCTCTACCGTTCCTACAGCCGATTACCTTGCTGATAAATATCGTATGCCGACTGAGAAGGTAAAAGAGATGCAGGCCAACGTCTGCGCGATCGCTGATGGCGAAGGACTTTGCTACAACCTCGATGACACCCTCTCTGGAAATACCTTTGATGCCCACCGCCTCCTTCTATGGGCGGCGACAATCGATAAGCAAGATGTCCTTCTTGAAGCCATGTATTCGGCATATTTTGAAAAGTCCCAGCCACTTTTTAGCCATGCAGATTTAATATCAGTGGCAACTTCCATAGGTCTTGATTCAAGCGACGTTGAGAAAATTCTTAATAGTGAACAATTCAAAGACGAAGTCATCGCAGATCGCACACTAGCTTCACAGCTCGGTGCAACCGGTGTCCCATTCTTCGTAGTCGATATGAAATATGGCATCTCTGGCGCTCAGCCCCTTGAAGCTTTCACTCAAACCCTCGAAGGTGCGTGGGCAGAGGCGCATTCTTAAACCTATAGAATTACGCACTCATCCAGTACTACTGGAGGCGGTAGCTCAGTTGGTTAGAGCCCCGAACTCATAATTCGGTCGTCGTCGGTTCGAGCCCGACCCGCCTCACTTAATTATTAGCGAATACTTTTAACGCTCCCCCATAACACGCAACCCATGTGCGGTTGGTGGAAGAGTCGTAGGTAATGCCGATAGGTTCATTGCAGACTTTTATGGTCTGTAGAACTTTCATATCTGAGGTGCGCACCTTTGAAAGTGTGTCACCGTTGAAGTTAACAACAAAGAGCGCACTGCCATCACTGGAGATATCCAAGCTACGTGGCTTCTCACCTGTCTTAACACTCTTAATGCTCTTGTTTTTGACCAAGTCCCACGCTTGAACTTTGCCCGCTAAGTTCAT
>CALJUA010000066.1 GCA_937975715.1 uncultured Candidatus Planktophila sp. | reverse complement strand
AGCAGCGCTTCACATGGGCAATATTGCTGAAATGCGCACTGGTGAAGGTAAGACTCTTGTTGCAACACTTCCTTCTTATCTCAACGCGCTTGCAGGTAAAGGCGTTCACGTCGTCACTGTCAATGATTACCTCGCCGAGCGCGATAGCGAGTGGATGGGACGTATCCATCGCTTCCTCGGTCTGACTGTCGGGGTAATCCTTAACAGCATGACCCCTGCCGAACGTCGCGCAGCATACGCAGCAGATATTACATATGGCACCAACAATGAATTTGGATTTGATTATCTTCGCGACAACATGGCATGGTCTCTCGAAGATTGCGTTCAGCGAGATCATTTCTTCGCAGTTGTCGATGAAGTTGACTCGATTCTTATCGATGAAGCTCGTACTCCACTCATTATTAGCGGCCCGGCTGACAAGGCGACGAAGTGGTATGTCGAATTCGCAAATATCGCAACAAAGCTCGATCGCGATGTGCACTATGAGGTAGATGAGAAGAAAAAGACCATCGGCATTCTTGAAGATGGCGTCACCAAGGTAGAGCAGCTACTTCAAATCGAAAATCTTTACGAAGCAGCAAATACAACCCTTATCGGATACCTCAACAATGCGGTCCGCGCTAAAGAACTCTTCAAGCGCGATAAAGATTATGTAGTCATGAATGGCGAGCTCTTGATTGTTGACGAGCACACAGGTCGCATGTTGTCTGGTCGTCGCTACAGTGAAGGTCTTCATCAGGCGCTCGAAGCGAAAGAACGCATTGAGATCAAGGATGAAAATCAGACTCTTGCGACAATCACACTTCAAAATTACTTCCGACTCTACGAGAAGATTTCAGGTATGACCGGTACTGCGATGACCGAAGCATCTGAATTCCACCAGATTTACAAGCTCGGCGTTGTACCCATTCCAACAAACCGTGAAATGCAGCGCATCGATCAGGCAGATCTTGTTTATAAGTCAGAGCTCGGCAAATTCCATGCAGTTGTGCGCGATATCGTTGAGCGCCACCGTAAAGGTCAGCCAGTTCTAGTGGGCACTGTTTCAGTTGAAAAGTCTGAAGAGCTCTCAGCGCTTCTCAAGAAGGCTGGAGTTCCACACGAAGTTCTCAATGCAAAGCACCACGAGCGCGAAGCTTCAATCGTCGCGCGTGCCGGAGTTAAGGGCGCAGTTACAGTTGCAACAAATATGGCAGGCCGCGGTACGGACATCATGCTCGGTGGAAACCCAGAATTTATGGCTGATTTCGAACTCCAACGTCGCGGAATATCTCCAGTAGATAATCCTGCAGAGTATGAAGCAGCATGGCCTGCTGAGATTGAAAAGCAGAAGGCTGCGATCGCAAAAGATCATGAAGAAGTAATTTCATTGGGTGGCCTCTATGTTCTTGGAACAGAGCGCCACGAATCACGTCGTATCGATAATCAGCTTCGAGGCCGTTCAGGTCGTCAAGGCGATCCAGGAGAGTCACGTTTCTATCTCTCGCTGCAAGATGAGCTCATGCGTCGCTTTAACTCGGCTCTGGTTGAGCGCTTCCTTGCCGCTGCAGGCCTTCCTGAGGACGAACCCATCGAATCAAAGATGGTCTCCAATGCAATTAAATCTGCGCAAACCCAGGTTGAAGCACAGAACTTTGAGATTCGTAAGAATGTTCTCAAGTACGACGATGTCATGAACCGCCAGCGTCTAGTTATCTACAGCGAACGTCGCCTCGTTCTTGAAGGCAAAGATATTGGCTCACAGGTACAAGACTTCGTGGGGGAGACTCTCTCTGCATATGTGCGGGCAGCAACAGCTGAAGGATTTAGTGAAGATTGGAATCTCGCAGATCTTTGGACGGCCCTCAAGCTGGTCTACCCAATTTCATTTACATCAGAGCAGCTTCTCGCTGAAATTGGCGGCGCAGGCGCCCTCGATGCTGATTTCCTTGAAGAACGCATTCTTGAAGATGCTCGAAAAGCTTATGCAGCTCGTGAAGCAGAACTTGGCTCAGAAGTTCTCCGCGAACTCGAGCGCAAAGTTCTGCTCTCAGTACTTGATCGCCGCTGGCGTGAGCACCTCTATGAGATGGATTATCTCCAAGAGGGAATCGGACTTCGTGCGATGGCACAGCGCGACCCACTCGTTGAATATCAGCGTGAGGGCTACGAACTCTTCTCAGCGATGATGGATGCTATTAAGGAAGAGCTTGCGAGCCTGGTCTTCAATGTTGAAGTCACTATTGAAGGCGACGGTTCTCAAGTTCAGGCCAAGGGAATCGATAGCAAGCCATCGCAAACGGCACCTTTGAAGTACACCGCTGCTGATGAAAATGGTGTTGTTACTTCAGGCGATATTTCTCGCAACAGCCCATGCCCATGTGGGTCTGGGAAGAAATTTAAGCGTTGCCACGGCGCCGCGTAATTTCACAGTAACCGCAGGGCAGTACAGAGCCATCGTCCATCCACGCCTTCGGTGCGGATGACTAAGGCGCGCACGCGTTCACCAAACCTCACGGTCACAGTGGATTCGCAGATTCCATCGAGCGGTTGGTCGAGGTGGATTTTACGAATGCGTCCGATTTCTTTCTCACTGCCAGCAACGGAGACGATGCGCATAAAAATCGCATGGTGACAGCGAGACGCTAATTGAGAAGGCGTACGCCGGCCAGCGAGAATTTCTAGAACATTTACTGCGAAGGACATGGTCCATTTCTGTATGTCGGGAAGGTCAGCAGCAGAGGTAGGTTGAGGGCGATCATCATCTTCGAATAAATCTCCAAAAGTTGAGGGAGTTGAATAGAGAAGCGCGCGTTGCGGGCGACGAATCTCAACTGGTGGCGAGAAGAGATCAAGAGTGGGATGGCTCCACAATTCTGGGGGAGTAGTGCTGGAGATGAGGGCGAGAGGCGCTGTTGTAGTCATAGAGGCAGATTGCTCGTTCACCTCAAGAGCTACATCACCTTGAAATCTCGATTTTTCTCATACCTTTGTATGACTGTGGAGAAGTTAAAACTGATACTGATGGGATTACTACCGTGCCCTCATGCCACTTACAACAGAGAAGAAATCAAATAATCGCCTGGTTATAGCAGGCGCACTCTTTCTTACATCCATCATCGCTTCGTTTGCGATCTCCTATATCGCTAACTCTGGATCTCACTACTGGGTCTTAAAGCAGCCACTCTCACGCGGAGTTCAAATCACCTCTAACGATATCGCCCTTGTGAAGATCGCCCTTGGGAAAGATGTGCACGGGTATATATCGGAGACATCTAATCCAGTTGGTTCCATTACTCGCCGAAGCCTGCTCTCGGGTGAATTGCTTAATACCAACGACATCGCCATCAATTCTGAAGGGTTAACGACCGAGAGTCTCTCAATATCAATTCGTGCAGCCGATATTCCACAATCCACACTTCCTGGTGACTTAGTTACTCTCTACCAAGTCTTTGATGCCCGCAATGGCGAAGCGGTGACTCCTCCGCAGTATGTGATTTCGGGAGTCTTTATTAAGGAAGTTGCCCGAAAGAGTGCAAACTTTGGAGGTGACCTCTCATTAACCATCACCGTTCAAAGAGAAGATGTTCCGCTCGTTCTCTCTGCAACTTCATCCGGAAGAATCGTGGTGGTCGCAAGCCATGGCTGAATCTGAGCGCTTGGCTGTAACTGCCATTAGGGATATGCATCAGGAAGGATTTATCGCAGCAACTCTAACGCGGCTTGGGTGGAAAGTAATTTACCGAGCAATATCGCCGGAAGGATTGAATGAGTTTCTTGCCAATAACCAAGAGGCACTTGTGGTTCAGTCGGATGATTTTGCTCAAAATTCTATGACTGGGTCTTCAGAATCTATTCTGATTCGTGGCCGCTCACTTCCATGTGTAGATATGGCAACAGCTGACCCCCAGAGTGATTTTGAGCTGGAAGAGCTTCTACGCAATCGCAAGAGTGAGAGAGCGGAAGACCAATTCTTTATCTCGGCAACTGCAACACCAATCCTCTCCATTTTTTCAGTCGGTCGGCATGTAGGTGCATCATCAATTTCGATAGGCACTGCAGATTTCTTTACTCAACAGGGGGAGAAAGTCCTATTGGTGGATGGAAATACCGCGCATCCAACTCTGGCTCGACATTTCACAGCGCACAACATCCGTACTGCACCACAGATAACTTCTGCAGGTTTTTCGCTCCTTGAAGTAAGTGAGCTCTCAGGACTTATTTACCTCAATACAATTGCCGATCAATACGACAGAATCGTGCTTGATGTAGGACAATTACAGTTGAGTGTTCCAGCGGGCCGTCGAGTGAGAGATCAATTAGTTTCATGGGCATCCCACTCACATGCACGGAAATTGATATGCACTCGCACTGATATTGGTTCGTTCGAAGAGCTAGAGCAACTAGCCCCTCAAGGCCAGCAGTGGACAATTGCGTTGGCGCTGAGCAAGGTCAAAAGTCGCCGAGAGCGAAAAGATCTGGAAGCAAAGGTTGCTGAGCAGTTCGGTGTACCCGTTCAATCTATCTCGAGAGATAGCCGTGCCATTGAAAATATGGAGGCGCAGAACACCACATTGGCGATAGCGTCGCCTAAAAGCATTCTCCTGGGTGAGATTGCACGCTCTCTTGAAGTGGCGATGAGGTAGTTCAATGACGATATTCTTTCCTCATGCGCGTATACCTGGCTACTACTGCCGATGAACTTCAAGAATTTCTGGCAGAAGGCTCTCTCGACGTTGCAGAGGTATATGCGCCAACGCCTATCTACAGCGCAACGCATCCAGAGATGGATGAGGAAGAAGTCGAGTACTCACTCTCTCTTTTAGCAGCTGAGGATGCCCTCGATTTTCTCGATGACCAATCTGGTGCTGCTCTTGTTGTTGCACTTGAAGTAGTCGAAGAACAACTTGGCGCCTTTGATGAAATTAGCGCTGAACTTCGCGCACCACTTCAATGGTCTACAGTCGAAGCGATTTTTCTAGTAGGAGAAGATTCCGAAGACCTCACCTGGTTTGCACCTCAAGAGGCTGAGAACAACATCCAAGAGTGGTTGAAGAAGTAGCTACATGGCATCCATTGAGGAATACGTAGAAGGCAGATCGCCGTCATCAGCAGAGGAGATTCATAAGCTCCGCGAGCTCGTTGCAGATTGGCAGCTACTTTCAGACCTCTCATTTGCCGACTTGATCTTGTGGATTCCGCTTCGCAAAGATGAATCAAGTTGGCCAACAGGATATATCGCCGTGGCACATATTCGACCAACAACGGCTGCTACCGTTTTTGCACATGATGTGATCGGTGATGAAATTAGCTGGGGCGATCGTTTCTACATAGATCAAGCCCTTTCCAGTGGTGAGATCGTGAGAGATACCGAACCGCAGATGCTCGGTGATGTGATGGTCAAAGAAGAGACTATTCCTGTCATCATGGGGGAAAAAGTCATCGCTGTAATCTCTCGCCACCGTAACTCTGACTTGATGCGCCAACCTTCACGACTTGAATTAAATTATCGTGAGATTGCACATGAGCTCTATCGCATGGTGGCCGAAGGTAACTTCCCATATCAAAATGCCGGCTCGCTCTTCGATCCAACTCCACGTGTGGGTGATGGTCTTATTCGCATCGATGTAAACGGAACAGTCAGTTATGCAAGCCCTAATGCGCGTTCTGCATTTAGCCGCATGGGATGGACTAATGAACTTGAAGGATTCTCGCTTGGAGAAATAGCAGAGACAGTCTCTCGTGAGAAGAGCGATGCACGTGAAGAAGCGCTAGTAACAAGTCTTAGCGGGCGTTCACTTAGGCGGGTAGAGGTAGAGAATGTTGGCGGAGTAATTGATCTGATTGTTCTGCCCATCATTGCTGGACAAGATCGAGTGGGCGCCATTGTTCTGCTCAACAACGTGACAGAGCTTCGCCGTCGCGAACGCGAGCTTGTGACGAAAGACGCGACGATTCGCGAGATTCATCACCGAGTGAAGAACAATCTTCAAACAGTTTCAGCGCTGCTTCGTCTGCAAGCTCGTCGCATTGAAGATCCAGGCGCAAGCCAAGCACTTCATGAAGCTGTCCGTCGAATCGCTTCAATCGCGCTTGTGCACGAAACTCTCTCAAGCAGCGCGGATTCGTCGGTGGCATTTGATGATGTACTGGATCGGCTGGTAAACCACGCGCTGGAATTAACGCCTCGCATGAGCGAATTGGAAATTTCGCGTTCGGGTAATTTAGGAGAACTTGAATCTCGCCTCGCGACGCCCTTGGCGCTGGTGATTACCGAACTGATTTATAACGCACTAGAGCATGGACTCGAAAACGAGGGAAGCAAACTCGACATAAAAATTGATAGAAAAGATAAATCTGTAGTCGTTACTATCTCTGATGATGGAGTCGGACTGCCTGAAGGATTTACTTTGGCAGAGTCGTCAAACCTCGGTCTTCAGATTGTGCGCACTTTGACTGAAAATGAATTGCGCGGAACATTGGTCCTGGAATCAGATAGTGACGAGACTCGCGCTATCTTGAGATTCCCGATTAACTAAAGCAGAAAATTAGTTATTGAGTCCGTTGTCCATAAGACGGGCACGGTTACGAGCTGCGCGACGCTTAAGAGCGCGACGCTCATCCTCTGAGAGGCCGCCCCAGACGCCAGCATCCTGGCCAGATTCGAGCGCCCATGCGAGGCAGGCATCTTTTACGATGCAGCGATTGCAAACCTTCTTCGCCTCTTCGATCTGAGTGATTGCAGGACCTGTATTTCCGACAGGGAAGAAGAGTTCAGGATCTTCTTCACGGCAGGCAGATTGATGTCTCCAATCCATGGGGAAGCTCCTTTACAGCGGAAATCGGATGACTCGCACAGTGCGAGGTGGTAATTCTCCCTTGTAGTGAGGTCTTAAACAAGGATGTAGCGGAAAAAAGATTTCAAAAGTGAGGTGATTTATCTCGCGCCGATGAAGATGTGCCCCCGACAGGATTCGAACCTGTGCACCTGCCTCCGGAGGGCAGTGCTCTATCCCCTGAGCTACGGGGGCGCAGAGAGTAGGTTATCCGACTATGAGCGACATCAATTCTGCCACTGCCTACTTTGCCACTGGATGTTTCTGGGGCGCCGAGCGTAGATTCTGGAATCTTCCCGGAGTTATTTCTACCCGTGTTGGATATATGGGCGGCATTAAGGAAAACCCGACTTATGAAGAAGTCTGCACCGGAAAGACTCTCCATGCAGAGATGGTTGAAGTGAACTTCGATCCATCAGTTATTTCTTATCGCAGATTATGTGAAGAGTTCTGGGTGATGCACGATCCGACTTCTCTCAATCAACAAGGGGGAGATATCGGAACTCAATATCGAAGCTCCATTTATTACACCTCAGTTGAGCAGAAGAATGTTGCCGAAGAAACGAGAGACTTATATCAAGTAGCTCTCACAGCAGAAGGAATCGACAAAATCGTCACTGAGATTTGCAGCGCTGATGGTGTGATCTTTTATCCCGCAGAGGAATATCACCAACGTTATCTAGAGAAGAACCCTAATGGGTATGACTGCCACTCAAGTACTGGAGTTAAGTTCCCAAGTAATTAGCCGAGAGCTCTCCAGCAATACCATGCCACCACGCTGCGATAAGGGCGAAACTTCTCTCCCTTCACTTCAAGTGCTGCAGGAGTAATTTCTACCGGCAGGGCATAGATCTTCTCCCACCCGCGGCGCACACCTAGGTCACCTGTTGGCCAGATATCTAACCGTCCGAGTTGAAACATCATAAACATATCGACAGTCCATGGTCCGATTCCCCACAGCGCCGTGAGCTGGTTGAAGATATCTTCATCGCTCTCAATTTCGTGAAGATTCTTAAAATCAATATCTTTGGAAAGTGCGGCATGTGCAAGGCCTTGGATTGTTTTGAATTTCGCTCCTGATAGGCCGGCCTCTCGTAATTCGCTTTCACTGAGTGCGGCCAATCTCGCTGGAAGAATGCGCCCTCCGGCCGCTTTCTTTACCCTGGCAAAGATAGTGTCTGCAGCTTTTACAGCTAATTGTTGAGAGATAACGGATTCGACAAGTGATTCAAAGTGAGTAACCGGCTTTGGATTGCGCCCTATAGTGCAGAGAGGGTGAGCCTCAATCACCTTTGCGAATTTTCGATCTCGCGTAGCTAATTCAGCTGTGACCTTCTTCATCTCTCTTTCAGTAATTGGGGTGATAGGCACATGGGCAATCATGGAGATTCGTGGGCTGGAGTGCAATACTTCCGGTCATGAGCGATTTTCATCTCGTGCCGCTGAGCGAATTACAAACACACAAATCTGAAAAGTGGAGAGCATTTCCTAAGGATGTTCTGCCTCTCCCTGTCGCAGAGATGGATTTTCCAGTAGCAGAACCCATCCGCCGCACTTTGACTGAGATGGTGGAAAAATCCGATCTCGGTTATCTCGGTGCAATCCCCGAGATGGGGGAGGCATTTGCAGCTTTTGCATCTCGTCGATTCGGATGGCGCCCAGATCCATCACAAATTCGAATCGCAGCAGATGTCGGTGTCGGAATCGTCGAGACTCTTCGCGTTATTACCAATTATGGCGACAAGATTCTTTTGAATTCACCGGTCTATCCAAACTTCTGGACCTGGGCCAACGAGACACATCTCGAGATTGTTGATGTTCCGCTCACTCGTGAAGAAGAAGAGATCAACGGCTCACCTTGGCACCTGGATTGGGCAGGAATCGAAGCCGCTTATAAATCAGGAATCAAAGTCCACCTCATCTGTAATCCTCACAATCCACTGGGGCGCGTTTACACACGTGAGGAGCTAGAGCGTCTTGTCGAACTTGCTCATGCAAACAACGTCATCATTATTAGCGATGAGATTCACTCACCTCTCACTTATTCCGAGCAGAAGTTCACGCCCTTCCTCACATTGGGAGATAAAGCACGCGAAGTTGGAATCACAGTAACCGCTGCTAGCAAGGGTTGGAATATTGCGGGGCTCAAATGCGCAATCATCGTGACAGAAAATGCGCAGATGTATCAACGCCTAGATGCCATTGCGCCAGCAACTCACTATCGCGCCTCGCTATTGGGTGCATTTGCGACAGTGGCAGCTTTCCAAGAGGGCGAACCATGGCTCAATGAGCTTATGACGCAGCTCGATATCAACCGCAAGCTCGTCTTCGATTTAGTCGCAGAGAAGTTGCCAAAAGCGAAGACCCATATGCCTCATTGTTCATACCTAGCCTGGATTGATTTCAGCGCTTATGCAATTGGCGACGATCCTGCTGGTTACCTCCTTGAAAATGCGAAGGTGGCATTTGTGCCAGGCATTCGTTTTGGTGAGAAGTTCGCGGGATATGTTCGCCTGAACTTTGCAACCTCACCCGAAATAATCACCGAAGCAATAAATCGAGTAGCAAAAGCACTGCATTAAGCGACTATCCTTTACAGATGCATTCACAACACCCAGAGACCAACGCAATTAGTGTAGGTCGCCCTGCACATGCACCTGGCGCTGGTATGAACGCGCCGATCTCACTTAACTCAACATTTGTCGCCAATGGTGATCTGGGTTATGGACGATTCGGCAACGAGAGCTGGAGCGCACTCGAAGAGGCGATCACTCTGCTCGAACACGGAACATCGACCCTCGCCTTCTCCTCTGGAATGGCTGCAATCTCTGCAGTCTTCTCGCTACTTCCTCATGGAGCGCCGGTTGTTGCTTCAAATCAGGGATATAGCGGAACGATGGCGCTTCTTAAGAAATATCATGAGCAGGGGCGTCTTGATGTTCGCTTTGTTGATATTGCAAATACAAAAGATGTTTTTGAAGCACTTATCGGAGCGGCTTTCCTCTGGATTGAATCACCAACGAATCCCGGTCTAGAGATAGCGGAGATTGCAGTAATTATCGGTGAGGCAAAGAAGCGCAATATGGGCGTTGCGGTCGACAACACATTTGCTACAGCTCTCAATCAACTTCCCATCGAACTTGGCGCAGATATTTCCATGAACTCTGTTACCAAGTATCTCGCTGGACATAGCGATGTCATCCTGGGTTCATTGACAGTCAAAGATCCTGCCTTACACAACCGATTGGCTGAAGCTCGTACTTTGCTCGGCGCAATCCCAGGTCCATTTGAGGCATGGCTCGGCCTTCGCGGAATCCGCACCTTCCCATTGCGATTCAGAGCCGCAGAAGCCAATGCCCGTGCGCTTGTAGAAAAATTGAATGCACATCCAGCGGTCACCACTGTGAGATATCCAGGTTTTGGCGCAATTATCTCTTTCGATGTTGACCGCGATGCCGTCGGAACCGAGAAAGTCTGTGATGGCTCGACTTTAATTGCACATGCAACCAGCCTCGGGGGAGTCGAAAGCACATGGGAGCGCCGACGTCGTTGGCCGGCAGAGAGTGAGAGCGTTCCCGAGAATCTCATTCGCCTCTCCGTTGGGTGTGAACATGTGGAGGATATCTGGAGCGACATCTCTCAGGCACTCGCATCAAAGTAACAGGCAATCTGAAGCAAAAGAGAGTATTTTGAAGCCATGAAAGCAATACGACGACTCCTTGCTGCGATTACGATGACCGTACTCGCCTTCAAAGCTGTCGCTACTTTCCTTAGCTGGGTTGAAAAGCAAGAAGATTCAGAGACCGATGCTTGGATCGATGAAGATGAATTTGAGGATGCTTAATCTTTTTTAAGTCGTAGGCGTTCCCTCTTACATTTGCCATACAGAAGTGACATCCTTGAGAAGTGAAAATCAATATTCATACACGTCATGCAAATCTTGCAAGTGACTTCCAAGCAATCGCAGAAGAGAAACTCCAATCTATGGAGCGATTTAGCGTGCAAATAGATCGCATCGAAGTTGAGGTAACTCATGAGCAGAACCCTCGCCAGGGTAAGCATTCCCACCATGTTGTAATTGCTTCACATGGATCGGGTCCAGCTCTTCGTGCAGAAGCATCTGAGTTCAATGACGTTGCTGCATTTGATGTTGCGATTAAAAGTATTGAATTACAAATTCGAAAGATTCATGAGAAGAACAAGGACCACAAGCGCGAGACCATTCGCACTATGCCTCTTGCTGATTAATTAGCGAGACTTGTTCTTCCCCGAAATCTTCATTGGTTTCAGAGGCTCGATAGGTGCTACTGGTTCTGCGCCAAGAGCTGCAATCGATGTATCGCGAGCGATAATTGCCGCACTGATTGCATTTTTGCGTGCTGTCACAGCTGCGTTTTTCTGATCTGGAGTGCGCGCAACTGACATCGCGCTTTTGAATTCTGATGTGGCTTTATCGCACGCGTTCTTAAATGCAATATTTATATTTCTGATCATCGCGCTTCGCTGTTTTACTGCGATCAAATAATTCTCACGATCAATTCGGTACTGCTCAAAGGCAGTGCGCGAAGCCTCAGGTGCAGGAGAAGGTGTTGAATCCGCATAGGCACTGAATGGGGAGGATAAAGCGAGGGTTGTAATAGTGGCGAGTGCCGCTACCTTTCTGCCCCACTGTTTTCTCATGGCCATAGTGTGACCGAGCAACATGTGAAGATTCTGTGAAAAGGTCATTTCTCAGATGTGTGTCGCTACAGTTGAGCCATGGCTCAACTAATCATGATTATCGATGATGAGGCTGGAGTCCGCGAGCTTCTAGCCGATGCCCTCAAGCTTGCTGGATTTGAAACCGTTGCAGCAGCAGATGCGATGGTGGCTCAGACCCTGCTACGCACCGTCAAGCCCGATCTTTTAATAGTCGATATCAACATGCCATTGATGGACGGATTTGAATTTATCGAAAGAATTCGCGGCAATGGCGATAACACTCCTGCGTTGATGCTCAGTGCGCGAGGTGATCGAGCAGATATCACACGTGGATTAACTCTTGGTGCTGATGACTATGTAACTAAACCGTTTGGTCTAGAAGAACTCGTGCTTCGCGTACGTGCAATTTTGCGTCGCTCACATTTCACTGAAGTTGTTCCGTCTGTATTGGCGGTTGGTCCAATTACTTTGGATGAAGAGTCGCACAAGGTGACCTTCAATGATGTGGTAATCGATTTATCTCCGACAGAATTTAGATTGCTCCACGTTCTCCTTGAGTCTAAAGGGCGCGTTCTCAGCAAGAGCTTCCTACTTGAAGAGGTGTGGGGTATTAACTTCGAGACAGAGACAACCGTAGTTGATACCTATATTTCATACCTTCGTAAGAAACTTCATAAGGATGGATTTGAAGGCATCAAAACTGTTCGCGGAGTTGGTTTCCAGCTCCAGCCTGAGAAGAAGTGAAGCTCTCTTCTACGGCAAAGTTGCGATTAGTCACACTAGGAATCGCAACAACTCTGACAGCATCTATCGGCACTTTAGTCACTGTGCAGAGCTATCAAAGTTCTCTCCAGGCTATCGATACCGCAATCAATTCAACTGTCGATGATGCGATTCAGGCCCCTAATCAAGAGCTTAGCGCCGCCCTCTTCCACATCGATCAGTTCTCACTCGATGTTTCGCTCTTTCTCATTTCTCGCGATGGCTCAATTACAACAGTTAATGAGTCGACGATTGAACTCTTCAATGAAATATCAATTCCGCAGGTTGTTTTCGCGACAAAAGAAGTTCGAGACGGATCCGGCGTTCATGACTACCGCTATAGAGCGCATGAAATTTCAGGCGGTGATTATCTTGTCGTAGCAGCATCTTCTGAAGATGCTCACGGCAAACTGAAGGCAGGTTTAGTGACTGTAGCTCTCATAACAGTACTCACCTCCCTACTAGTCTTCCTCTTTCTATCTTTATATATCCGCCGCTTGAAGCAGCGAGATGATGCAATCGCATTGGAAAAGATGCAGGCATTTCTCGGGGATGCTTCCCATGAATTACGCACACCTCTTACGGTGATCAAGGGCTACGTGGAAATGTTAAGTAAGGGCATGATGACTTCTGATGAAGATAAAGTGCGCGCCTTTGGGAGAGTGAATTCGGAGATTGGCCGCATGGAAAACCTTATCCATGATCTGCTTCTCCTTGCCGAACTAGGGGAGAGCGCTCAGCGAGATTTAGAAGTCATTGATCTCAGCGCTTTAGTGAAGGCCCACGGCGAAGACTTTGCGACACTGCATCCAAAGCGCACCGTGGAGATAGATGTAAAGAGCGAGATTGCAATTTCAGGTGTGAGAGATTATCTATCCCGGTTTATTCAAAATGCACTCATAAACATTTCACGTCATACAGATGAAGATGTTCCAGTTCGAATTTCACTTCGACTTATGGGAAAGAGCGCATCGCTGACCATCGAAGACGGTGGCAAAGGATTGCCTGAAACCGCCTACCGCGAAAACATTCAATCTCTTAATCGTTTCGACAAGTCACGCTCTCGAGAGAGTGGTGGATCTGGCCTTGGAATGAGCATCATGGCAGCAGTGATCGAGAAGCAAGGCGGAAAACTTACTCTGCGCAAGAGCGCGCTCGGTGGTCTAGCCGTTGCGGCTGAAGTTCCTACTTTTCGCGAGTAGAGATAAGGCTTGTCACTGTTGCGATGCCGAGGCAGCTAACAATGACAGTGAGTGATTGAGCAATCGTAATTTCTGGTAGATGGATACCGGCAATTTCATGGATATCGATTCCGTGGAATGCATGGAAAATCAATTTCACGCCGATAAATCCAAGAACTACAGATAGCCCCTTGCCGATGTGGACTAGGCGTTGCATCAAGCCACCAATTAAGAAGTAGAGCTGGCGAAGTCCCATGAGGGCAAAAATATTTGCCGTGATAACGATGTACACATTCTGAGTAAGCCCAAAGATTGCTGGGATTGAATCAAGAGCGAAGATGAGATCTGTAGCTCCTAAGGTAATCAGCGCGATTGTGAATGGCTGAACGCCCTTACTAGAGAGATAGGAAACAATCTTGCTCTCTTTCTCTTCATGCTCGTCTCCGCTGCTTTCCATAAAGAGCGTAACCGCGGTGTAGATGAGGAAAGCACCAAAGAGGAAGAAGACCTGTTGGAATTCTTCAATGACCTTAGCGCCAACTGAAATTGCGACGATGCGAAGCACGAGAGCAAAAAGGATGCCGATAAGAAGAGCAAGCTGCTGGCGTTCCTTTGAAATCTTGAGCTTGGTCAAAATGATGACGAATACAAAGAGGTTATCGAATGAGAGTGAATATTCAGTGAGCCAACCTGCAAAAAATTCCTTCTGGCTCTGCGGATCCAACCAATAACCCATGAAGATTCCGAAGGCGATCGCCAAGGAGACGTAGAAGATTGACCATAAAGTAACCTCACGCATTGAGGTTTCTTTTTGGCGATTTGCAATCGCCCACGAGAAATCGATTATGACCACAATAGTGAGTGCAATGATTGTGATGAGCCAGTTAGTGGTTGAAATCATTGCGGAAGGCTAGCATTAAAGACATGAGCGAGAAGGACCTGGAGAGCGCACTGCTCGAAGTACAGCGCACAATCTCTGAGGATGAGCGATTTGTTCGGGCAGTTTTTTCTGGTCGACGCCGAAATATGTACCCAGAGCATGAGCGCTTAGATATTCGCCCAGTCCAACTCAAAGATGGATTAGCTCTACAGGTGAGTTTTAGCGATGGTCGACAGATGACTTCCAAGAATTACTCGCCTAACCTTTTTCCATTCAATGAATTTGTTGATGCAGGTTATGCAAATTTTCATATTGATTTAGAGGGCGAGACTCTCTCTTTGAGAATCTCCAAGAAAGGCGTGCCGCTTTTGTCGCGAAGCAAAAATGCTTCCACGCGCGACCTCAGTCATGACCGTAGTAAGAAAAGACTCCTGGATTCTTCTGATCCATTCTTACGTGAAGTCGGAATCGCGGATTCCAATGGTTCTATCAAGCCCTCCAAGATGGATAAGTACAAGCAGGTTGAAGAATTCTTAAGGCTCTTAATCCCAACTCTCAACGATGCAATCTCTGCCGGGCATATCGAAAGACCAACCGATGCTCATCCTTTGCGCGTAGTCGATTTAGGTTGTGGCCATGCCTATCTAACATTTGCAGCACATCAATATTTGAAGAGCGCCGGGATTCCGGTCAAGGTCGCAGGAATTGATATTCGCCCGGCATCTCGCGATCGCAATAACGCGATTGCTCGTTCTCTTGGAATCGAAGACTCCATCTCATTCTTAGCTGAAGAGATCTCAACAACTTCTATCAACGAGGCAGATGTCGCGATTGCGCTACATGCCTGCGATACAGCCACCGATGACTCTATTGCTTGGGCTCTCAATCGGGATGTGCCACTGACTCTCTTTGCTCCTTGCTGTCATCACGACATTCAGGCGCAGATGAAAGTCGCACCTGAGCCATGGTCACTCATTACTCGCCACGGAATCATGCGCGAACGCCTCGGTGACCTGATTACCGATTCACTGCGCATTCAGTTGATGAAGTTGCACGGCTATCGAGTGGATGCAATTGAGTTCATCGGGGGAGAGCACACACCTCGAAATCTCATGATCCGAGCGGTCAAGACAGGTGCTGAGCCAGAATCAGGCGAGATCGAGCGTTACCAATCCATGATCTCAATGTGGGGAGTAACGCCCGTACTTGCGGCGAAATTGAACCGTTAGACTTTGCCCCATGTCTAAGGTTCTTGCATCTCTTCCCGTTGGCGAAAAAGTCGGTATCGCCTTTTCTGGTGGTCTCGATACATCTGTAGCTGTTGCATGGATGCGCGACAAGGGAGCAGTTCCTTGCACCTACACCGCAGACCTCGGCCAATACGACGAGAGCAATATCGAAACTGTTCCAGATCGTGCCAAGGAATACGGCGCTGAAATCTCACGATTGATCGATTGCAAGACCCCACTCGTTGAAGAAGGCCTTGCAGCTATTGCCTGCGGAGCGTTCCATATTCGCTCTGGCGGAAAGCAGTATTTCAATACAACTCCATTGGGTCGCGCAGTTACCGGAACTCTTCTCGTGCGCGCGATGCTCAGCGACAATGTGGAGATTTGGGGCGATGGTTCTACATACAAGGGCAACGACATTGAGCGTTTCTATCGCTACGGCCTTCTCGCTAATCCAAACCTACGCATCTACAAGCCTTGGCTCGATGAAGATTTCGTGCGCGAGCTTGGTGGTCGTAAAGAGATGTCTGAGTGGCTAGTCGCTCACAATTTCCCATACCGCGATAGCGTCGAAAAGGCTTACTCGACTGATGCCAATATCTTGGGCGCAACCCATGAGGCAAAGAACCTCGAGAACCTCGATGCATCAATCGAAATCGTTTCGCCAATCATGGGCGTCAAGTTCTGGGATTCTTCAGTCAGCATCCCATCAGAAGATGTACGTATCCAATTTGTTCAGGGTCGCCCCGTTGCAATCAACGGTAAAGATTTCACCGATGTTGTTGCTCTCATGCAAGAAGCAAACGCAATTGGTGGTCGCCATGGACTTGGCATGGCTGATCAAATTGAAAACCGCATCATCGAGGCAAAGTCACGCGGTATCTACGAGGCTCCAGGAATGGCGCTTCTCTTTATTGC
>CALJUA010000065.1 GCA_937975715.1 uncultured Candidatus Planktophila sp. | reverse complement strand
CGCTGGAACGTGAAACTACAGCGCAAGTTGCCAAGCGCAAGAAGGCAAGTAAGCGAGTTCGCCGTAATCGCAAAATCGCAGCTGCCATGGCTATCGCCCTCGGTGTCACCGGCTGGTATGTCTTAATTGGCCCTGGCTCACGAGTGGTTGTTCCTTCAACTGTAGGCGCTACATCTAATGAAGTAACTTCTGCCCTGTCCCCTCTGGGACTTACTTCTATCGTCGTTGAACGCCGCTACAGCGAAGAAATCGAAGCAGACCATGTCATCGAATCGATTCCTGCGGGTGGCGAAAAGATTGATCAGGGTGGAACTGTAAAAATCGTTCTCTCAAAGGGTCCAGAACGTTATGTGATTCCGATGGTGCAGGGACTGACACCCGATGCAGCTCTGGCAGCCTTACAGAAATATCCGCTCAAAGTTGCAGCCAATATCGAGGTCTTTGACTCCACCGTTCCAAAAGGTTTCGTAATTTCAGCAACTCCTGCCGTTGGAACAAAGGTCAAGCGCGGTACAACAGTCACCCTGACTGTATCGAAAGGTATTGAACAAGTTGCGCTTACTTCCTACCTCGGCAAGAGCGGCGAGCAAGCCCTCAATGAATTAACTGATGCAGGCTTTAAAGTCTCAGCAACGTACGCATTTAGCGAAACTAAATTAGCTGGTGAAGTAATTTCCCAGACGCCTGCGGGAGGCGGTACTGCTAATAAAGGTGCGGCCGTTGCAATTGTGATCTCAAAGGGCAGTCAATATGCATACATTCCAAACCTCTACTCGATTGAAGAGGCAAAGGCAGTGAAAGCGCTTCAAGACCTTGGCTTAAAGGTAGTAGTCAAGAAGATTGGCAAGAAGACCATCAAGAAGGTCACTAACATCACGCCAAAGGTCGGCACCAAGGTCAAACGTGGCAGTACGGTAACCATCACAGTAGGGTAGGCCGGTGCCTGCAACTAAGAATTCACGTCCACGTATCGGAGCCCACACACCTACATCGGGTGGAATGGCAAAGCGCTCTATTGCATATGCCGAAGAAACTCAGGCAGAGGCGATCCAAGTCTTTACATCTAACCCACGCGGGTGGGCGATGCCCGAGACCAATCATGAAGCAGATGCACTCTTTCGCGAGAAGGCAGAAGCTCTCGATCTTGAGGTTTATGTACACGCGCCATTTCTTATCAATCTAGGTTCTCCTAGTGAAGATACCTATAAGAATTCACTCGCATCAACTGCTTACTCATTAAAGCGAGGCCAGGAAATCGGAGCGCTCGGTGTTGTTGTTCACACTGGCTCTGCAGTGAAAGAAGAATTTGTAGATAAAGCTTGGAAGCAGATTAACGAAGGCATGATGCCGATCCTTGAAAAGCTTGGCGAAGATGCGCCTATGTTGTTGCTCGAACCAACAGCTGGGCAAGGTCAATCACTCGTCAAGCGACTTGATGATCTCGAGAAGTATTTAAAAGCTCTTGAGTACCACCCAAAAGTTGGTATCTGCCTCGACACCTGTCACGTCTTTGCTGCAGGTCATGACATTGCCAAGAAAGGTGGCATGAAAGAGACCCTTGACCTCCTTGTTGAAGTCGCTGGCATCGAGCGCATTCAATTGATTCACGCAAACGATTCAATGGATGTCTGTGGCGCGCTTAAAGATCGCCATCAAAATATTGGACAGGGATTTATTGGTGAGGCTCCCTTTAAAGAGCTCCTAAAGCACCCAGCAGTCGTGAATGCTCCTCTCATTCTTGAAACTCCAGGAATGGAACCAGAGCACGGTGCAGAAATCGCGCTATTGAAGAAATTGCGCGGATGAGCCACGCTCACAATCGACTGGTCAAATTAGCACCGTGGGCACTGCTTGCAGTTGCCGCATCGTGGGGTATGGCATTTGTTGTAATGAAAGATCCCATCGCAAAGCAGAACGTCAACAGCTTCCTCTTTACACGCTTCACTTTTGCAGTCATTGCCATGATTGCCCTCAAGCCATCAGTATTAAAGAAGATCTCACCTGAAATCATGCGCAAAGGATTGCTTGCAGGGATCTTCCTTGGTACTGGATATATCTTTCAAACACTTGGGTTAGCAATTGCCGGTGCTGCAATCACTGGATTCATCACCGGGCTCTACGTGGTCTCTACTCCGTTGATTGCGTGGATTGTTCTCAGACAGAAGATCGATCTCTATACCTGGGGTTGTGTCATCACGGCAACAGCCGGTTTGGCTTTGCTCTCACTTCATGGTTGGTCAGTCGGCTATGGCGAGCTCTTGGTTTTGGTCAGTGCGATTGCATTTGGCGCTCACATTGTGGCTCTCGGACATTGGAGCAACGGTCTCGATAGCTACGCCATGACTGTTGTTCAGCTGACAGGTTGCGCAATTCTCACCGGCGTTCTCGCCTTTGCTGAAGGTTATGAACTTCCTGCTGGTAAATCTGGGTGGCCAGTTGTGATCTATACAGCGATATTTTGTACTGCAATCGCCTTTATGGTGCAGACCTGGTCACAGGCGCATATCTCCTCTACAAAGGTCGCAGTAATCCTGACCATGGAAGTCGTATTTGCCGCCCTCTTTGCAGTTCTCTTTGGAGGCGAGACTATTAGAACTCAGGCTCTGCTCGGTGGCATCCTTGTTTTAGTTGCAATGTTCGCGATCGTAAAACCGCGAGAAGTTGAGGTAAGTAATGGCAATTGATCTACGCTCTGACACGGTAACTGCGCCATCGCAAGGAATGCGAGAAGCAATTGCCTCTGCCAAAGTTGGCGATGATGTCTACGGCGATGATCCAACGGTCAATGCGCTTGAAGTGCGAGTTGCGGCAATGTTCGGCATGGAAGCTGGCCTCTTCTCCCCTACTGGTTCTCTTGCCAATCAATTACTTATTCGCACACTTGTAAAGCCCGGCGAAGAACTACTGACCGATGAACGCGCACATATTGTCCGAGCAGAGCTCGGTGCTGGCGCTGTTTTCAGCGGCATTACAACTCGCACCTGGAAGTCTGATCGCGGATTATTGGATGCCGATGTACCGCTCGCACTTGCTCATGAAAATGCCGGCCCATACTTAGTCTCAACCACAGCTATTGCCGTTGAAAACACCCACAACTTCGGCGGTGGAACCGTTCAACCAATCGACCAGATTGCCAAGCTTTCCCGCGAAGCTCGTGCGCGTGGAATCTCGATGCACCTTGATGGCGCTCGTATCTGGAATGCATATGTGGCTACAGGTACTCCGCTTACTCAATTTGGAAAGCACTTCGACACCATTAGCGTCTGCCTCTCAAAGGGACTCGGTGCACCTGTCGGTTCAATTTCCCTTGGCTCGAAGGCGACAATCGCCGAAGCGCGTATCTGGCGCAAGCGTTACGGCGCTGGAATGCGACAGATTGGTCTGCTCGCAGCGGCAGCTGATTACGCACTCGATAACAACATCGCCCGTATGGCAGATGATCATGCACGCGCAAAGAAGATGGCGCTGGCACTTGCTGCCCATGATGCGACTCTTATTAATCCTGACCATGTTGAGACAAATATCGTTGGCTTGGATCTCTCCCATGCAGGTATTTCCGCAGCTGATTTTGCAGCGCGTTGTAAGGAGAACGGGTTGTGGATCAGTGCTCTAGGAAAATCCTATGCACGTCTTGTCACTCACCTAGATTTTGATGATGCTCAATGCGATGAAGCTATTGCGATTATGACGAAGGTACTTGGTTAGAGCGCATAACCTTCATGCTCAAGTAACCACACCTTCTTATTTACCCCCCAGCCGTACGCGCCAATAGCTCCGCCAGATTTAATAATGCGGTGGCAAGGAATAATTATTGCGATTTTATTCTTGGCGCATGCACTTCCCGCTGCACGTACCGCAGCTGGGCTGCCTGCACGGTATGCCAAGTCAGCATATGACTCTGCAGTGCCAGCTTTGATTTTGCGCATAGAAGCCCACGCAGCTTGAGAGAAATCTCCCCCAGGTTGCTTCACTGCAATTGAATTGATTGCCTTGAGATTTCCATCGAAATAATCTGCAAGCTTGTCGGTGATTCCAAAAATCTTTGAACTCTTCCCGATCTTATCTTCTAGCTCTTTATTAGAAAGCGATGAGAGAAGGTCTTGGAAGCCTGAGAGATTGAGACCCAGAACTGTCGTGCCACGGCTGAGAATGTAGAGCTTTCCTATCGGGGACGACATCGTCGTCGATATCAGCTCGCTCATTCTCTAGCGATCGCGCAACATCTCAGCAACGAGAAATGCGAGTTCGAGAGATTGTGAGTGGTTCAGGCGTGGATCGCACGCAGTCTCATAACGGGACTCGAGATCCTTCTCTGAGATTTGATTTCCGCCACCCAGACATTCGGTGACATCGTCACCGGTGAGCTCGATATGGATTCCGCCAGGATGTGTGCCAAGAGCCTTGTGAACTTCAAAGAATCCGCGAACTTCATCAAGAACATCTTCGAATTGACGAGTCTTATAGCCATTGGAAGTCTCAAATGTATTGCCGTGCATTGGGTCGCAGACCCAGAGAACTTGTGCGCCGCTCTTTGTTACACCTTCAACAAGTGCTGGAAGAATCTCGCGAATCTTGCCTGCACCCATACGAGTAATGAATGTCAGTCGACCTGGCTCGCGGTTGGGATCTAGCTTTTCAATCAACGCTAGTGCATCTTCAACAGTTGTCTTTGGACCAAGTTTTACCCCAATTGGGTTGCGCACCTTTGATGCGAAATCAACGTGTGCGCCATCCATCTGACGTGTGCGCTCACCAATCCAGATGAAGTGGCCAGATACATCATAAGGAAGTTCGGTACGTGAATCGATTCGTGTCAGCGCCTTCTCGTATTCAATAATGAGCGCTTCATGGCTGGCATAGAAATCAACAGCTTTGAATTCGTTGGGATCTACACCGGCAGATTCCATAAATGAGAGTGCGCGACCAATTTCATTTGCAACTTGCTCGTACTTCTCACCGAATGTTGAATCCTTGATAAATCCCTTGTTCCATTCGTGAACACGACGGAGATCTGCAAATCCACCTTGAGTAAATGCACGTACCAAGTTGAGGGTTGCAGCAGAGGTGTTGTAAACCTTTACCAAACGCTGTGGATCTGGGGTGCGAGACTCTTCTGTGAACTCGAGGCCGTTAACAGCATCTCCACGGTATGCAGGAAGTGTGACGCCATTGCGAGTCTCAGTGTCATTAGAACGTGGCTTTGCGAATTGACCAGCCATACGTCCTACCTTGATGACAGGAAGTGAAGACTGATACTGCAATACAGCTGCCATTTGAAGGATTGTCTTGATGCGGTTGCGAATTGAATCAGCAGTTGCAGATCCAAAAGTCTCTGCACAATCGCCACCCTGGAGCCAGAATGCTTTACCTGCAGCAGCATCTGCGATACGTGCCTTGAGTTCATCACACTCGCCTGCGAAGACCAGCGGTGGCAGAGATTTGAGCTCTGCCACTGCCTTAGCTAATGGCTCGCCTTGTGGACCGCCTGGCCAGTTGGGTTGTTGTGCAGCAACAGCCTTATCGTCAAAGAGCGTATCCAAAGAAGTCATGTCATTAGCCTAAAGTCTCGTAGGGAATTGATGCGGGGTAATTTCTATTCTGAACGGCTTAGCCGAAGAATGAATAAACCTCTTCATAGCGAGATAGTGGAACTGTCTTCAAGACATCAGTTGCTGAAGCCAATGGGACGTGAACGATATCTGTTCCGTGAAGAGCCATCATTGTTCCCCAGTCACCTTGGTGAGCTGCTGTGATTGCCTCAAGACCGAAACGTGATGAGAGAACACGGTCGAATGCTGTTGGTGTTCCACCGCGCTGGATGTGACCAAGCACTGTGCAACGAGTCTCGTATCCAGTCTTCTTCTCAATCTCTTGGGCAAGCCATTCGCCGATTCCTGAAAGCTTGACGTGACCGAATGCATCGAGCTCTTGATCCTTAACCATCATGTCTCCATCTTGTGGGATTGCACCCTCAGCGATGACGATAATTGGAGCTGTGCCAGTCTCAAAACGTGACTTGACGTATTCGCAGACCTTTTCGACTGAGAACTTCTGCTCTGGAATCAAGATGCATGCAGCATCTCCTGCGATTCCTGAGTGAAGCGCAATCCAGCCAGCGTGGCGACCCATGACCTCAACGATCAATGGGCGGTGGTGTGACTCTGCAGTTGTGTGAAGGCGATCGATAGCCTCCATTGCAATATTGACTGATGTATCAAAACCAAATGTGAAGTCTGTGTTGTTGAGGTCGTTATCGATTGTCTTTGGAACACCGATGACCTTGACGCCAAGAGCGTGGAGCTTCGTAGCCACACCAAGTGTGTCCTCGCCGCCGATTGCGATAAGTGCATCTACGCCATGAGCTTCGAGGTTTGCCTTGATCTTCTCAACACCGCCATCGATCTTAAATGGGTTTGTGCGTGATGATCCGAGGATTGTTCCGCCCTTTGTGAGGATTGGCTTTACTGTTGCGAGATCCAAAGGCATCGTCAGACCCTCAAGCGGACCCTTCCAGCCATCACGGAAACCTACGAACTCGTAGCCGTAATCCTTGATTCCCTTTGTTACAACACCGCGGATAACACCGTTAAGACCTGGGCAATCTCCGCCACCTGTAAGAACACCAAAACGCATTTGAAACTCCAAATTGAAAGTGTGATTGGGCTTTGAAAAACAAGCCCTGATGTCAACGTTGACCTGGGTGAAGTCTAGCGTGCCCGTGATATACTGTCTCCATGCCACTGGCCCCAGAAATCAAAGCATTCCTCGAGAAGCAGGCAGCAGCTGGACTTCCTGCAGTGTGGGAAGCGCCATTATCTGAGATTCGTGCAAATACCCAAGGACGTATGGCGACATCTGGACCAGTCGAACCAGTGCGAGAAGTGATCAATCGATTTATCCCTGGACCAACTGCCGACCTTCCTATTCGAATTTACCGCCCTACAGATAATCCTTCTGCTCCCGCAATAGTGCATTTTCATGGCGGCGGTTTTGTTCTCAACTATCTCGATATGTATGACGCATCTATGTCGCGCCTTGCAAATCAATCTGGATTTACCATCATTGGTGTTCATTATCAAAAAGCGCCAGAACATCCTTTCCCAATTCCATTCGACGATTGTTTTGCAACACTTCAGTGGGTAATAGCCCATAGCGATGAGCTAAAGATTGATCGAGACTTTGTAGGTGTCGCAGGTGATAGCGCAGGTGCAACTCTCGCAAGTGCCGTTGCTCTTAAAGCGCGCGACATGGGAATAGTTCTAAAGTTTCAGGTATTGATTTATCCATGTAACGGAAGAAAATTCACCACTGATTCATATGAAAACATGGCAACTGGCTACGGTCTTACAACTCAAGCTATGAAATGGTTCTGGGATCAATATCTTCAAGGAGATGCTCACAACGAAAATCCCTATGCAGTGCCTATGACCGCGAAAGATTTCACTGGAGTAGCGCCAGCAATCATCCTTACTGCAGAATTCGACCCGCTCTTAAGCGATGGAGAGCAATATGCGGCCCTTTTACATCGCGACAAAGTACCTGTCTTATACAAGCAATATGACGGCATGATTCATGGATTCTTTACCAACTTGGCAGTTACGCCGACTGCACAGAAAGCAATTGATTTTGTCGCAGATGAGTTGAAAAAACTTACGCAGTAACGCGAATACCTTTTCCAACAACAACGATTCCTGATTGAGTGACAGTAAAGCGCTGACGGTCTCTTTCGAGATCTACGCCAATTTGAGCACCAGGTTCGACAACAACACCCTTATCGATAATCGCTTTACGAATGACCGCGCGGTCTCCAATCTTGACATTAGGCATCAAGACAGAGCTGTCGACAAAAGCGCCGGTGCCAACATGGACATCGTACGAAGCGACTGTGCGGCTGACGTGTCCGCCGGCAATGATTGAACCAGCACCAACAATTGAATCTTGCGCGATTCCATTTTCAGAGAACTTTGCAGGAGGCAATGAAGGTGGGTTGGTCAGTAGTGGCCAATCACGGTTGTATAAGTTAAAGATTGGATGGATTGAGACGAGGTCCATATGTGCGTCGTAGTACGCATCAATCGAACCTACATCGCGCCAATAACCTTTATCGCGTTCAGTTGCACCTGGTACAACGTTGTGCTCGAAGTCGTAGACCTTTGCCTGACCTGCCGCAGTGAGCATAGGAATGATATTTCCGCCGATGTCATGGCGAGATTCAAGATCTTCAGAATCCAAAATCAGCGCCTCTTCCATGACATCGCGCTTGAAGATGTAGTTACCCATCGAAACCAATGCGAGATCTGGGTGGCCTGGCATTGCGGGAGGATCAGATGGCTTCTCGTGGAATTTCTTAATGGTGATGCCATCTTCAGCGAGTTCGATAACTCCAAATTCATGTGCCTCTGAACGTGGCATACGAATTGCAGCGATTGTGACACCTGCACCAGTACTAAGGTGCTGGTCATACATCTGGCTTGGATCCATGCGATAAACGTGGTCTGCACCAAATACAACTACATGCTTTGGATTTTCATCTTGAATCAAATTGAAGTTCTGCAAAATCGCATCAGCTGAGCCGGTATACCAACGTGGACCAAGGCGCTGCTGGGCAGGAACCGGCGTTACGTAATTTTCTAGCAGCGTCGACATGCGCCAAGTGGTAGTGATGTGGCGGTCAAGTGAGTGTGACTTGTATTGCGTAAGAACTGCAATCTTGCGCATATCTGCATTAACAAGATTAGAGAGCACAAAATCGATAAGACGGTATGAACCACCAAATGGCACTGCAGGCTTTGCGCGATCTGCAGTGAGTGGCATCAATCTCTTGCCTTCCCCGCCAGCGAGAACTATTCCGAGAGGAGTTTCAAAGCGCGCCATGGAGAAAGGCTACAGAACTCCCTACTACAAAGCCATACCCACGACTACTCTTCATCTATGTCTAGCGCAGCCGATCAGACCCGCATTGGAATCGTTACAAAGGAGTGGCCACCTGCCGTCTACGGCGGAGCCGGCGTTCATGTTGTTCAGTTAACCGAGGCGCTACGTAAACTCAATAACGTCGAGGTTGATGTCCATTGCTTTGGTGGTGCACGCGAGGATGGTTCTTTCGGTTACTCAACACCCGCTGAATTCGCCGATGCCAACCCAGCACTTCAAGCGATAGCGACGGATCTCGCTATCGCCAATAATCTCGGCAGCGTTGATGTCATTCATTCACATACTTGGTATGCAAACATGGCTGGCCACACAGCATCCTTGCTTTACGGAACTCCCCACATCGTCAGTGCACATTCGCTCGAACCACTTCGCCCATGGAAGGCAGACCAGCTTGGTGGTGGTTATCAAATTTCCTCTTGGGCAGAGAAGACAGCCTATGAAGCAGCTGCTGCCATCATCGCAGTCAGCGATGGAATGCGCGCCGATGTTCTGAAGGCATACCCCAGCGTTGATCCCGCAAAGGTTGTCACGATTCGTAATGGCGTTGATACATCACGATTTACGCCAAATACCGATGACTCTGTATTGAAGGAATTTGGAATCACGGGACGTTATGCGATGTTTGTTGGTCGTATTACTCGCCAGAAAGGATTGGCGCACTTACTTCGTGCATGGCGCGATGTTCCTGCCGAATACGGACTTTTGCTCGCAGCAGGTAGCCCTGATGAACCCGGAATAGGCGCAGAAGTAGCTGACCTCATTGCCGAACTTCAAGAGAGTCGGAGCAACGTCTGGTGGATCAAGGAGATGCTCCCCCACAATAAATTAACTGCAGCACTCACCCATGCTGATCTCTTCCTATGTCCATCCATCTACGAACCCCTGGGCATCGTGAATCTTGAAGCAATGGGATGTGAGACAGCGGTCCTGGCCTCTCGTGTTGGAGGCATCCCGGAAGTTGTCAGCGATGGCAAGACTGGCGAACTCGTTGATTACACCGAAAACGACATACCTCGATTTGAATCTGCAATCTCAGCTGCGATTACCCGCTTAATGGGAAATCCAGATCTTCTCGTTCAATATGGAAAAGCTGGACGTCAGCGCGCGATCACTGAATTTGGGTGGGATGCAGTCGCCGCAACTACACTCGCTCTCTATCGCTCGGTTATCAACAACCGCTAACTTCAACACTGCATCGGAGTCACAATGTCGCGTCGCGGCTTAGGTCTATTTCTCTTGGTTGGATTCCTATGGGGCGTTCCATATCTCTTTATTAAAGTAGCTGTCGATCCCGAGAATGGATTCTCTCCTGCAACTGTTGTCTGCCTTCGCACAGCAATCGGCGCTGCGATTTTGATTCCTTGGTCGATTCATCAGAAGTCACTCGGAGCTGCGCTTCGCGGAATCAAATATATAATCCCCTATGCAATCCTCGAAATGATAGGCCCTTGGATTCTCATCGGCACTGCCGAACAGAAAATCTCTTCCGGTCTTGCAGGCCTACTGATTGCATCAGTACCTATCTGGGCAACAATCTTTGCCTCACTCAAAGGCGACAAGACTGTTTGGCATCACAAGCGCCTTCTCGGAATCGTTATCGGTTTTATCGGATTGATTGCAGTTGTTGGTATCGAGAGCATCAAGGGCAGTGTTGATCCCCTTGCGATTGGCATGGTTCTCCTTGCTGCAGTGGGATATTCATATGCGGTAATGATGGTCCAGGGAAGGTTGCCTGGAGTTTCAGGTGTTGCAATCAATGCAGTAGCGATGGGGATTACCGCTCTCTTCTACCTGCCCTTCACTGTGGCTCAATGGCCAGAAAATCACATCTCTTCGCAGGCAATCTCAGCAATCATTGGCCTGGGTGTTCTCTCAACAGGATTGGCTTTTGCTATCTTCTTTACCCTCACATCCATTATTGACGTTGCCCGAGCATCACTTGTGACTTACCTGAACACCGCGTTTGCTGTGGTTCTTGGAGTCATAATCTTGGGCGAGCCACTTACAATTGGAATCGTTCTTGGACTGCCGCTCGTTCTAGTCGGCTCATATTTTGCAAGTCGAAAGAGTGAGGCACCTGCCAATGTTTAGCGCAATCTTCTTAGGAATCATCCAAGGCCTTACCGAATTCCTGCCAATCTCATCCAATGCCCACCTGGCAATCATTGGAAAGTTGATGGATTCTGCGAGAGATCCTGGAGCAACATTTACAGCGATTACTCAAATCGGAACCGAGCTCGCAGTCTTGATTTACTTCCGCAAAGATATCTTTTCTATCATCGTAGCTTGGCTCAAGTCGCTTAAGCGCAAAGCACATTTGACGCATCACGAACGTAGCGATGCCCGCCTTGCATGGCTCATTACTATTGGCACTTTACCGATTGTCATTTTGGGATATCTCGGTCAGAGCTACATTGAAAACGAACTCCGCTCACTCTGGATTATCGCAACAACACTTATTGTCTTCGGCTTCCTTTTGGGATTCTTGGATTACATGGGGCGCAATGAGCGCACTCTCGATCAACTTACTCCCGGCCACGGAATTCTCTATGGCCTCGCACAATCTCTCGCTCTTATTCCTGGTGTATCTCGCTCAGGAGCAACTATTGCGATGGGCCGAATCCTTGGATATCGCCGCGAATCCGCACTTCGTTATTCATTCCTGCTCGCACTTCCAGCTGTCTTTGGCAGTGGTTTATATCAACTTAAGAAAGCAATTGATGAGCCAGGAATTCGAGTCTTCACCATGACAGAGACAATCACAGCAACCGTTGTTGCCTTCTTTGTGGGTTATGCAGTGATTGCATGGTTAATGCGATACATCTCATCGAAATCCTTTACGCCATTTGTAATTTACCGAATTGTGCTTGGCACTGCACTGCTAATTGCTCTTGCAACCGGCGCAATCTCTGCTTAAGAGTGCTTCTTATCTGAAAAACCAAGGCGTTCCAATAACTTGGGATCGCGCTGCCACTCTTTCGAAACCTTGACGTGCAGCCCAAGGAAAATTCGCGCACCAAGCTCGCGTTCAATATCTTTACGTGCGCGCATTCCAATATCTTTCAGGCGTTGCCCTTGGTGGCCCAAAATGATGCCAGTCTGTGAATCGCGCTCCACGTGGATGGATGCATGAATGTCATAGAACGGACGCGTTCCATTTGGTTCGCGCTCTGACATCTCATCGATTGTCACCATAATCGAGTGTGGAAGTTCTTGCAGGGCATCACGCATCGCAGCTTCGCGAATGAGTTCGCAGATCAACTGTTCGGTGCCCTGGTCGCTCTTCTGATCTTCTGGGTAGAAGGCAGGTCCTTCAGGAAGATTGTCGCCGATGATCTTCTCTAGTAATTCAATCTGATCATGGATGACAGCCGAGACAGGAATGATTTCATCCCAAGTGAATCCTTCAGCGAGGTCACTGATAGTCATCAAACGGTCTGCAAGGCTCTTCTTATTTACCGTATCTGTCTTGGTAACAAGGGCAAACTTCTTTGCACGAGGGTGTTTGGCAAGCTCTGCTGCAATGAATTGATCACCAGCACCGGTTGCTTCATTTGCTGGAAGACACATCATGATGACATCGACTGAATCAAGGCTCTCGTTAACAACAGCGTTGAGGCGATGGCCAAGAAGAGTGCGGGGCTTATGAACACCAGGTGTATCAACGAGGACTGCTTGGAATTCTGGGTTATTGATGATTCCGCGAATCGCATGGCGCGTAGTGTTGGGATGGTGCGATGTAATCGCAATCTTGCTTCCTACGAGGGCGTTAATGAGAGTTGATTTTCCTGTATTAGGGCGGCCAACAATGGCAACAAAGCCCGAACGGAATTCACTCATACCCCTATTCTCTCATTACTTAGCCCTGCCCCTACACCAGTGAAGTCATCAGCTCGTAGGCATCAGCGACAGATGTCACCAGCTCTGCGCTCCTTTCTCCAATGAGTCGATGACATCCTTCGGAAGTCGGCGCAGTAATCGGACCAGGAATTGCCATAACGGGGCGCAAAAGATCTGATGCATCACGGGCAGTGCGCAGAGATCCACTTCTGAAAGCTGCTTCAACCACCAAGGTTCCTCGTGAGAGAGCTGCAATCAACCGGTTGCGCACCAAGAAACGATGTGGGCGAGCAATTGCGCCTGGCATGTATTCGGTAATAATGGCGCCGTTTTCAATTATCTCGTCGAAGAGTCTTTGATTGCCTGCCGGATAAGTGCTGTCCAACCCTGATGCAGTGACTGCAATAGTGACGCCCTCTGCAATAAGTGCGCCCTTATGAGCAGCAGAATCAATTCCATAAGCGCCACCGCTGATGATTGCCCACTCGCGATCGACAAAACCGGCGGCAAACTCCTGAGCATTTTTGATTCCATACGGAGTTGGATTTCTTGTGCCCACAATCGCCAAAGATTGTTGTTGCAATACAGCAGCATCCCCTTTAATGACGATTGCTACTGGTGGAACTTCTAAGTCATTCAGTAGTGCTGGCCACCTCGAATCTTCGGGAATGAATAGCTCTCCCCCACATGCTGAAATTGCATTGTACGTCTCGCGAATATTTATCCTTTCGCTCTCAGGAATTCTCGCAAACACTTCTTCAATGCCAAGCTCTTCGATCTCTCGCGTGATGCGTGGAGCACCGGGTTCATAATGTGCAGCAATCACTAAGCGCATATCCATGATCTCCATTAGTAATCTCCTCCATCGCGAAGGAGAAATGCTCTTTGAACGTCATCGAGCGTAGGCTTTGCATGACCGGCTAAATCTGCAAGAGTCCAGGAAAGTCGAACGACTTTATGAAGTCCTCTGGCCGTAATGTTTTCCTTATCTAATTCATCATGAAGGAAATTCATCGCACTGCGATCTGGTGAATATGTTGTGCGTAAAGACCGTGCAGGGATTTGAGAATTTAACGTCCAAGGCTCATCTTTAAATCGTTGAGCTGCTCGCCCACGCGCACCAATAACCCGATTGCGAATGTCAGCCGAAGACTCACCCAGCTCTGTGGAGGCAAGTTCCACCCGGCCTACTGGATCAACTGATACCCGGATATCTATTCGATCCATCAATGGGCCAGATAACTTGCCGAGATACCTTCGCACTTGCAGAGATGAACACGTACATCCCCGTCCTTTTCCGGAAAACTTTCCGCATGGACATGGATTGGCGGCAAGTACCAAGAGGAATTGAGCAGGGAAAGTCACATTGCCAATCTGACGTGCAATCGTGATGTTCCCTGATTCCAAGGGCTGACGCAATGAATCCAATATTCCAGATGCACATTCGGGTGCTTCATCAATAAAGAGAACCCCACGATGTCCCAGTGAAATTGCACCGGGAGAGATAGAGCGGCCGCCGCCACCAACGATTGATGCACGCGTAGCGCTGTGGTGCGGAGCGATAATCGGCGCAACCCGAGACATAGGAGATCTCTTAGTCAGCCCACCCGAAATCGAGTGGATTGCCGTTACCTCTAAAGCTTCTTCTACAGTCAGAGGAGGAAGTATCGATGGAATGCGTGATGCGATCATCGTCTTTCCTGCACCCGGTGGACCAATCAAAAGCAGGTGATGGCCACCTGTTGCTGCGACTTCTGCAGCAAATCGTGCACGTGATTGTCCCGCGACATCTGAGAAGTCGAGTATCTCATCGACATTTTCAATATCTAAATCGAGAGGCTCGTTAAATGGGTACTCACCGGTGAGTGCCCACCGATATATCTCGGAGATATGTTCGAAAGAGAGGATCTCCATGTTTTCCACGAGCTCTGCTTCATGCAAATTTGCTCGGGGAACAATTGCTCGAGTAAGTCCTGATTTATATGCGGCAATCAGCGAAGGCAGCACACCACGAACAGAACGAATTGCGCCATCGAGTGAGAGCTCACCGAGAATAATTGCTCCATCCAGTGGAGCCTGTGGCATAACACCATCTGCGACAAGAAGAGCTAAGGCGATTGCGACATCAAACCCTGGGCCACTTTTCGGTAGCCATGCTGGAGACAGTGAGACTGTTACCTTCTTATTGGGCCACTTCTGTCCCGAATTTGATAACGCCGCTCGCACGCGATCACGAGATTCTTGCAATGATGCATCAGGCAAACCCAGCAATGAATACATCGGAATTCCATCGGAGATGTCGCATTCGATATCAATGACAGTTCCCAGAAGCCCCTGAAGGGAGACAGCTTGAGTACGTCCGATCGTCATAGGACACCTGGGCGATATTCGAGGCTATGAGTCCCGTCAGGATTGATGAGCACTGAAGCAATATCTATTGAGTATTCGCATCCAAAGCAATCATGAGTGACCAGCCACCCCATCGCCAGTCGTTGCATGCGGAGTAGCTTCACTTGGGAAATCGATTCAAATGGATGCCCAAATGCAAGAGAGCTTCTCGTCTTCACCTCGATAAAGTGAAATGTTCCGAATTTATCCAGAGAAACTAGGTCGATTTCTCCTTCACGCACCCGCCAATTGCGATCAAGAATTTCATCGCCTTGCTGTAATCGAAAGTCTGCGACCCGCGATTCGCCGAATGAACCTAAAGCTAAATTTCTACTCTTCTTAAGAACCATCCGCGAAAAATAGGGTTTCGCGCGACCCTCAATCGAAGGTGAAGCTGTGCCTGTGGATTACAGAAGCGCTGCGATATTGGAGAAAGACTTGCGGTGAATAGGCAGGACACCAAGTTCTTGAATCGCTGCTGTATGAGCTGCAGTGATGTAACCCTTATGTCCGGCGAACCCATAGCCTGGATAGAGCGCATCCATCTCACGCATAATGCGATCCCGAGTCACTTTGGCGATAATGGAAGCTGCACTAATTGAAATGGCAACTTGATCGCCTTTCCAGACTGCCAGGTTGGGCACAGCCAATCCCTCGATTGCATATCCATCGGTCAATACATATGCGGGTGTAATCGACAATCCATTAACTGCGCGACGCATTCCATCGAGGTTTGCAGCATGAACACCGCGCAGATCAATCTCTTCTGGTGAAACTTCGATAACACTGACTGCTGCAGCATTCTCCATCACGACATCGAAAAGAACTTCACGCTTCTTCTCAGAAATTTCCTTCGAGTCACGAATTTCGCTCCAGGTATCTGCGAAAGGATCATCGAGAATGACTGAGGCAATTACCAAAGGTCCGGCGCATGGTCCTCGACCAGCTTCATCAACGCCTGCAATTGGCGAGATTCCCGCACCACGCAACATCTCTTCGATGCGTTGTGGCGATGCAGACATGTGCTGAAGAAGTTATTTTGTTGCGAGCGGATCGTGTGAAGCTACGTAACCAAAGTTCTTCAAGGGCCAGATGATTCCGAAGACTCGCCCGGTTACCTTTGAAACAGGGACCATGCCATTGTTGACATCATCTTGGTGATAGCGAGAGTCAGCTGAGGCACCGCGATGATCACCCATGACCCAAATCTTTCCTTCTGGCACAGTGACATTGAAGTTCATCTCTGATGGCTTATTGCCAGCAAAGATGTAGGGCTCATGAGTTGCCTTGCCGTTGATAGTGAGGCCGCCCTTTGCATCGCAGCAGACAACCTTGTCGCCTGCGACGCCAATTACGCGCTTTACCAAATACTGCTTAGCTGGATTGGGAAGAACGCCGGTAAAGACAAGTGCCTCCTTCACCGTGGCAATGACCTTATTTCCGCTTACTTCTTCAACTGGAAGCGGCAACCAATTTGCAGGATCGCGGAATACAACAACATCTCCACGCTTTACTGATTTTGCGATGAAGGGAAGTTTGTTAACAGCAACGCGATCATCGATTTGAAGAGTGTTCTGCATTGACCCTGAAGGAATGAAGAAGAACTGCACCAAGAAAGTCTTGATAACAAGCGAGACAGCGAGCGCGACTATGACAAGTAAAGGGAACTCGCGAAAGAACGAGCCCTTACGAGGCAGGTACTTAGAAATTATTCTGCTGGCTTGTCTTCAGCGGCAGGTGTTTCAACCGCAGCGACTGTCTCAGTTACTTCTGCAGTGTCAGTTGCGACAGCGCCTGCCACTTCAGCGACAATTTCTGGCTCGGACGCTACGACTACAGGTGCTGCTTCAGGGGTAGAGAGAATTCCATCGCCGTAACCAACAATGCCATCACGCTTTTCGCGGATCTTTGCAGCCTTACCGCGAAGGTCGCGGAGGTAGTAAAGCTTTGCACGACGTACATCGCCCTTCTGGACGAGTTCAATCTTTTCGATAACTGGTGTGTGTACTGGGAATGTACGCTCGACGCCAACACCGTAGGAGACCTTACGGATTGTAAAAGTCTCGCGAACGCCATCACCTTGGCGGCGGATTACAACACCCTGGAAGACCTGAAGACGTGACTTGTTACCTTCGATAACACGGACGTGAATCTTGAGCTCATCGCCTGCGCGGAACTGTGGGATGTCCTTGCGGAGGGATGCTGCGTCTACGACGTCGAGAATGTTCATGATCGGATCCTTTGAGTTACCTTTTAATGAGTACGGATTGCCGTACAGACTGCGTATCTTGCCACAGATGAGCCTCAAGGCGAAAATCGAGGCCAAGGGGCTACTTCGAGCTAAAGGCCCAGAAAGAGCTCGAGCTCGGGATAGAGGGTCGGTCCAGCAGCCAGAGTCATCATGTAAGGCGCCTGGCCATAGAGCCCGAAGCGAGCGCCAGCCTCAGTCGCAATCAGCCCTGCCGCTGCCCAATCCCACTCCTTTAGGCCATGTTCGTAATACGCATCGAGGCGCCCCATCGCCACATGGCAGAGGTCGACCGCCGCTGCCCCATTGCGGCGAATATCGCGCACGATGGGAAGCATCTTTGAAACGTGGGTAATTTGTAGATCGCGGTGGGCGACGTCATATTGAAATCCGGTGCCGATGAGGGCGCGGTCAAGGGCAATCGGATCGTTGCAGTAAATCTGGCGGCTATTAAAGAAGGCTCCTTCACCGCGAACTGCCCACCACGTTGAATTAATCGATGGCGCTGTCACGACTCCAATTAATTGACCTTGCTCATCCTTTGCCGCAATTGAGACATTCCACCCAGGAAGGTCGTAGAGATAATTAACGGTTCCATCTAAAGGATCAATGACCCAGGTAATTCCAGATGTGCTCTCTCGCGCAGCACCTTCTTCGCCGATTAACCCATCATTCGGACGGGCAGCAAGAATTTCCTGAACGATAAATGCCTCGACCTTAATATCCATTTGAGTCACAACATCAATTGCCGTGCTCTTGGTTGCAACCTGAAGGTCTGCGGGACGATCCATCAACATTGCTGCAGCTTCGCGCCCGATTCGTTGGGCGAGAGATAGAAGTTCTGCTGTGTTGTGACCGCTCATAGCCGCGATTCTACGCCCCTCATCAGTTATTCTCACCCCCATGAGTGAGCTCCGTTTACATGGCAAGAACAATGAAGGCACCCATCTGACATTGGTTGATAACGATGGCACCGAATTTTCTCTCCGTATCAGCGACACTCTCCGCGCAACAGTCAATCAACCTCGTTTAAGCGCAGTTCCCTCAGACGATGCTGATCAAACAATCAGCGTGAAAGAGATTCAGCGACGCCTTCGTGCAGGTGATGCTCCTGAGGTCATCGCACGTGAAGGCAATACAACCGTCGACAAGGTGGCACGCTTTTCTGGTCCGATCTTGCAAGAGCGTGAATACATTCTTTCTCAGGCACGCTCTGCCTCACTTCGCAAAGATTCAACTCGACTAGATATTTCATTTCTTGAAGCTGTCATCAACAAGCTCGTACCACGCGGCGTTGATGCAGATGATCTCTCATGGAATACCTGGCGTCTTCCTGATGCAACGTGGCATATTGAGTTGCACTATCCCAACCGAGATGGCAACGGAATCGCTACCTGGAACTTTGATACCTCACGTCGCACCATCAATCCCACAGATGACAACGGTGCATGGTTGATCGGCGAGGAAGCGCCTGCTCGCGTCATCGAGCCAGGTTTTATCAACTCTGAACCAACTCACCCGTCACGAGTCGAGCCAGTTGCACCTGTCGAGCTTCCTGGTGCAAGTTCACTCTTCTCACCTGTTGTTGTTGAAGAAGATAAGCCTGAGACTCCACGTCTTGTTGCTATTCGCGATACACCAACTGCTGCTGATTCAGAGGATGGCGTTGTAGCTCGCGCAAAGATTCCTTCATGGGATGAAATCATGTTTGGTTCAAAGGCACCGTTGGCAGATGCGCCAGAGTCTGAAGAAGATTACGACAATAACTAATTCTTAGTCGCAGCAAGCAGTGGCACTGTTGATTCTGTAGCGCTATCTCCGCCATGATGGCCAACCATTGCGCCTTCCTTATCTGCGCGCTCTGGGTCGAGCAAAACTAAGTTTTCTTGAGCGATTGCGATGACATCACCGATGCGCTCTGATGCATCCATCGACACCTCGCTACCGAATAACCCGGCTTCAATGGCGCTCTCGCGAGTAAACATCTTCACCTTTTCGCCGAGCGATTCTTCCCATCGAGAAATGACATCAGCACGCGGTGCCAAATCTGCATCTTGAGGAAGGTAGAGATGACGGGCACGTGGTTCACCAGCAACGGTGGCGATTCCTTCGAGGAGATTGTTTTCCAGACCCATCACAATCTTCTCTTCAACATTGATCATGCCGTGATCGGCGGTAATCCATAGACGTGTGCCTGTGGGCAACTTCTCAAGAAGTTGAGCAACCATGGCATCGATACTGGAAAGTGCCGCTAACCATTTATCTGAGCCGACTCCATCAGAGTGTCCGGCAGAATCAAGATCGTTGACGTAAAGATAGACAAAGGCGGGCGACTTCTGAAGTGCAGCAACTGTCTCTCCCACTAAATCGCTGGTGATGTTCGCACCGCGATAGTGCGCGCCGCGAAAGACTGCACGAGTAAAGCCGGTATCTTCATAGCGCTTGGCGGCAACATGGGTAACGACGACACCGGCTGCTGCAGCACGTTGAAAGAGTGTTGGTACTGGTTGCCAAATTTCAGGATCTACTCGCTCATCCCACTTCAATGAATTAAGAACTCGACCACTGCTTCGTGGTACGCGAACTGTGTAACCCATCATTCCGTGAGCACCAGGCATTGCACCTGTCGTCAGCGTTGCAAGGCTTGTTGATGTGGTTGATGGAAATGAAGTTTGGACGAGATGCGATTGCACCATCGATGAAATTGCGGGCGCGTGCTCTGAAAACTTTGCTAAAAGATCCGCACCGAAGCCGTCGATAAGGAAGAGGAGTTCGCGACCGGTAGGACTTTCGCCACATCCGGCAAAATCCTGGGTATCTGCAACGCGCAACCCCGCCATGATGGAAGGCATGATTTGCGATAGGTGCACGGAGTCAATCATCCCACGAGTATTGTTCTGCTCATGTCACAGTTACATTTCCACACATCACCCGAGGTCGCAGAAGCACTCAAGAGCGGCAAGCCAATCGTTGCGCTTGAATCTACGATCATCAGCCACGGATTGCCGCGTCCATCTAACTTAACTGTTGCGCGCGAAGTCGAAGAGATTGTCCGCTCGCGCGGTGCAGTCCCTGCAACTATCGCAATCCTCGATGGCGTTGTGCATATCGGCCTCACAGATGATCAGCTCGTTGATATCGCAAACCGCGATGACATCGCAAAGGCTTCTAGCCGTGACCTCGCAATCATTGCCGCCTCCGGAAAGTCTGCAGCAACTACAGTTGCAGCAACGGCACACCTCGCTGTTCTTGCAGGCATTCATATCTTTGCAACTGGCGGTCTCGGTGGAGTCCACCGTGGTGCCAATGAGACTTTCGACGAATCCGCAGATTTAACAGCTCTCTCACAATTGGATATCACCATCGTGTGTGCTGGAGTCAAATCAATTCTCGATGTTGCTGCGACCCTTGAACGTCTAGAAACTTTGGCTATAGGTGTCGTAGGTTTTAAAACAACCCGTTTCCCCGGCTTCTATCTGACCGACTCTGGTTTTACTATCGAGCACCAGGTCAATAGCGCAGAAGAAATCGCGGCTGTAATAGCTCAGCGCGTTGCACTGAAGACAAATAATGGACTCGTTGTAGCAAATCCTGTTGAGAAAGAGATGGATCGCGCTCGTCATGATGCGATTCTCAAGAGCGGACTTGAAGGTGCCGAGAAGGCTGGCATTCTTGGCAAGTACGTCACACCATTCTTGCTCGAGCACTTCCACACTGCATCCGAAGGTGAATCCCTCAAGGTCAATATCGACATCATTAAATCGAACTCAGCACTTGCAGCTGAAATCGCTGTAGCGTCACAGAAGCGATAACCATGACTGCGCGCGTGCTCTGTATCGGTGATGTGATGCTCGATGTCATCACCAAGATTGCAGTCATGCCCGATAAAATTAATTACGGCAGCGATACACCTTCGAAAATCTCCACCCACGGTGGCGGAGCTGCAGGAAACGTTGCCTCATGGCTAACTCGCACAGATGCCCGCGCAACAATTGTGGGACATGTCGGCGATGACGCAGCAGGCTCTGCGCTCATGAGCGAATTCGATGCTCTAGGTGTACGCCACAACAATCTTATGGTCGATAAAGGCTCTTCTGGAGTAGTTGTCGTCTTGGTAGATCCCACCGGCGAGCGCACAATGTTTCCCGATAATGGTGCAAACTCTGGACTTCATATTGGTGACTTGCCAGAACTCGACGAATACAACGCTGTCTATCTCTCTGGCTATTCACCACTCGATCCACTCTCCCGCCCTGGCGTAATCCAGATGATTGCGAAGATAAAAGAAACCGGTCTGCCTCTCTACTTTGATCCAGCATCTGTAGGCGGCATGATGGAAGTTCCACTTGAAGAAGTGAAGTCATGGATTAGGTTGATGGATGTCATCTTGCTCAATGAAGAAGAGGCGATTTATCTCACCGGAGAAACTAATCCAGAGAAAGCTCTTGAGCTTCTGCTCGACGATTGTGAAACAGTTGTCATCAAACGAGGATCTCTTGGGGCAATTGGTAAGACTCGAGGATCGATTCTGGTCACAGTTCCTGCGCTCTCAGCAGATGTTGTCGACACCACAGGTGCCGGAGATTCATTTGCTGCTGGTTTTATCGCTCATTACGCCACCACAAAGAATATGCAGCACGGTCTTGAGGCCGGAGCAAAGGTCGCTGCCCGATGTGTTGCAATCGTCGGCGCCCGTCCGCGTGTAGGTACCGTCATTTAACCAATTCGCACGGCAGAATACGCGCCATGGCAACGAAGAAGGCCGCTCCAGCTAAAGGAGCAAAGGCAAAAGCGACAGGACCAAAGCCTGGAGAATTCCCAGGCAAGATTGTCGATATTGATGTCTCATCAGAGATGTCAGAGTCATTCCTTGAATATGCGTACTCAGTTATCTACTCACGCGCACTTCCTGATGCACGCGATGGTTTAAAGCCTGTTCACCGCCGCATCCTTCACCAGATGGCAGATATGGGTCTTCGCCCAGATCGCGGACACGTGAAGTCTGCTCGCGTGGTCGGTGAAGTAATGGGTAAGTTGCACCCGCACGGCGATAGCGCAATTTATGACGCGCTCGTTCGTATGGCTCAATCATTCTCAATGCAGCTTCCATTGATTGATGGACACGGAAACTTTGGTTCTCTTGATGCAGGTCCTGCTGCGATGCGTTACACAGAGGCGCGCCTTGCAGCTGCTGCAGTGACGATGGTTGCAGAATCCGATGAGAACACAGTCGACTTCGGTCCCAACTATGACGGTCAGTTGCAAGAGCCACTCGTTCTTCCTGCTGCATTCCCCAATCTTCTCGTTAATGGCTCATCAGGTATCGCTGTCGGTATGGCAACAAATATGGCTCCCCACAACTTGGGTGAAGTTATCGCTGCGACAAAGTTCTTAATTGATAACCCAAAGGCAACGCTCAATCAATTGATGAAGCATGTTCCGGGTCCAGATTTCCCAACAGGTGGCGAGCTCGTTGGCGCTGAGGGAATTCGTGAAGCGTATGCAACAGGTAAGGGCTCATTTAAAGTCCGTGCAACTGTTGAAATCAGCAAGGTGACTTCTCGCAAGATGGGAATCGTCATCAAAGAGCTTCCATTTAATATCGGTCCTGAAAAAGTTGTCGAGCGCATTGCAGATCTTGCAAAGGCGAAGAAGATTCAAGGAATCTCTGACATCGTCGACCTCACAGATGGTCAAACAGGCACCAACGTTGTTATCGAGCTGAAGAATGGTTTCGAGCCAGAAGCTGTTCTCGAGCAGTTGTACAAGCTCACTCCAATGGAAGATGGCTTTGCAATCAACGCTGTGGCACTCGTCAAGGGTCGCCCACAGACACTTGGTCTTAAGGAACTTCTTCAGGTCTTTATCGATCACCGCATCGAAGTTGTTCGTCGTCGCTCTGAATTCCGCAAAGCAAAGGCTGAAGATCGTCTCTCATTGGTCGATGGTCTTCTCAAGGCAATTATCGATATTGATAAGGTCATCAAGATCATTCGTGGCTCAGATGATGCATCTGCTGCAAAGGAAGCGCTCATCAAGGGCTTTAAGCTCAATGAAGAGCAGGCTACTTACATTCTCGATATGCCACTTCGCCGTCTGACAAAGATGAGCAAGCTCGAACTTGAGACAGAATCTAAGGAACTCAAGGCAACAATCGCTGCTTTGACCACACTTTTGAAGTCTGAAGAAGCGATGCGCAAGCAGGTTTCTGATGAACTTAGTGCAGTATCGAAGGCGTACGCGGTACCGCGTCGCACTCGTCTTGCAAGTGCGTAAACTGCACCAGTGATTTCTACCTCTGCACTCGAACTCCGCGCTGGTGCCCGCCTTCTCGTCAGTGGCGTCAACATCCGCGTCAATAGCGGTGACCGAGTCGGATTTGTTGGCCGCAACGGTGCAGGTAAATCAACTCTTGCGAAAGTACTTGCCGGTGAGACTCTGCCTGCAGGTGGTGGCGTTCAGCGCACAGGAAAGATTGGCTATCTCCCCCAGGATCCTCGCACTGGTGAAGATCAAGGCACCGCGCTAGATCGCATTTTGTCTGCACGCGGTCTCGATGAAATTGCAAAGCGCATGACAGCGGTCGAACTCGAACTTTCAACAACTGAGGGCGAAGAACTCGAAAAAGCTCTCGAACGCTACACCCGCGTAGATGCTGAATTCAATGCAGCAGGTGGATATGCAGCAACATCAGAGGCAGAGGCAATCGCTTCTTCTCTCGGAGTTTCAGAAGATGTCTTCCACAATGAAATTGCAACGCTTTCAGGTGGTCAGCGCCGTCGCATCGAACTCGCACGCATCCTTTTCTCTGGCGCAGAGACTCTTCTACTCGATGAGCCAACTAACCACCTTGATGCAGATTCCATCATCTGGTTGCGCCAATACCTCACCAACTATGCAGGCGGCCTCGTCATCATCTCTCACGATGTCAATCTGATCGAGACCGTCGTCAATAAAGTTTTCTACATCGATGCAAACCGAAACGTGATCGATGTCTACAACATGGGCTGGAAGCAGTACCTCATTCAGCGCGAAGCCGACGAACATCGCCGCAAGAAAGAGCGTGCTAACGCCGAGAAGCGCGCAGAGATTTTGCAGAAGCAGGGCGAGAAGATGCGTGCAAAGGCATCAAAGGCAACTGCAGCACAAGGAATGTTGCGTCGCGCCGAGAAGCTCCGTTCATCCCTGGAAGATGTTCGCGTCTCTGACAAGGTCGCAAAGCTTCGCTTTCCAACGCCTGCGCCATGTGGCAAGACTCCCCTCTCAGGTGAAGAGCTCTCTAAGAACTATGGCTCACTTGAAATCTTTACCGATGTTTCTTGTGTGATTGATAAGGGCTCACGTGTTGTGATCCTCGGTCTCAACGGTGCAGGTAAGACAACGCTTCTTCGTATCCTGGCCGGTGAACTTGAATCCGATACTGGAAAAGTTGAACATGGTCATGGCTTAAAGATTGGCTACTACGCACAGGAACACGAATCACTTGATTTTGAACGCACCATTCTCGAAAACATGATGTCTGCGACTGCGGATATTCGCGAGCCAGAGGCACGCAATGTCTTGGGTTCATTCCTCTTTGCAGGTGACGACGTTCATAAACCGGTCAAGGTTCTCTCTGGTGGAGAGCGCACACGCCTTGCCCTTGCAACCATCGTTGTCTCTGGAGCCAATGTGCTCCTGCTCGATGAGCCGACTAACAACCTTGACCCAGCTTCGCGAGAAGAGATCCTTGGAGCACTCAGCGAATATCAAGGCTCAGTCGTCATGGTCTCTCACGATGAAGGCGCAGTTCAGGCACTGAAGCCAGAACGAGTCATCTTGCTGCCAGATGGTGATGAGGACATCTGGAAGGACGAGTACTTCGATCTCGTCTCAATCGATTAATTCTTTCCAAGAAAAAAGCCCCGCTGATATTGGCGGGGCTTTTTCGTTAAGACTTATGCATCGATGGAATCGCGGTCGATCTCAGCGTTAGCGATGAATTCTTTACGTGGAGCTACATCTGAGCCCATGAGAAGTTCAAACATAGCCTCTGCTGCTGCTGCATCGGTAACAGTAATGCGGCGAAGTGTGCGCACATCTGGATCCATTGTGGTCTCACGGAGCTGATCTGCATCCATTTCGCCAAGGCCCTTGTAACGCTGAATAGGTTCTTTCCAACGCTTGCCATTTTTAGCAAGGTCAGCCGTGACTTTCTTCATCTCATCATCTGAGTATGTGTAGATGTAATTGCCCTTCTTGCCACCGCCACCCATGACCTCAATGCGGTGCAATGGTGGAATAGCTGCGAAGACTCGACCAGAATCAATCAATGGGCGCATGTAGCGATACATCAATGTCAGAAGCAAGCAACGAATGTGTGCGCCGTCAACGTCAGCGTCTGACATCAAGATGACGCGACCATAGCGAGCATCGTCGAGTTCGAATGACTTACCTGAACCTGCACCGATCACCTGAATGATCGATCCACATTCCTTGTCATCGAGCATCTGAGAAAGCGATGCCTTCTGAACGTTGAGGATCTTTCCGCGGATCGGCAAGATTGCCTGGAACTCAGAGTTGCGAGCTGCCTTTGTAGTGCCCAGCGCAGAGTCGCCCTCAACGATAAAGAGTTCGGTGCGAGTGACATCTTCTGAACGGCAATCTGAAAGCTTTGTTGGAAGCGCCGAAGATTCGAGCGCATTCTTACGACGCTGAAGGTCTTTATGGGTACGCGCACTAATACGTGTACGTGATGCGCCAGCAACCTTCTCCATGATCAACTTGCCGTTGGCCTTGTCGATGCGACGTGTTGTTGCGAAGAATTCCTTCAGCTTGTCGGCAACGACTGCACTGACTATCTTTGTAGCAGCAGCTGTTCCGAGAACTTCCTTAGTCTGACCTTCGAACTGAGGCTCTGACATTCGCACTGTGACAACAGCTGTAATGCCTTCCATGACGTCATCCTTGATGACATCTGCTTCGTTCTTCTTCAAGATACCTGCGCTGCGCATAGCCTCGTTAAATGACTTGGTGATTGCGCGCTCAAAGCCCTGAAGGTGAGTGCCACCCTTGGGAGTTGCAATGATGTTAACGAATGAACGAATGGTTGAATCGAATCCGTCACCCCACTTCATCGCGATATCTACTTCCATATCGCGCTCAACCTCAGTTGAGACCATATGTCCCTTGTCATCAAGAACTGGAACAGTCTCCTGGTAGTGACCAGTTCCGTAGATGCGAATGACATCGCCTACTGGCTGATCAGGCTGCAAGAAATCACAGTATTCAGAGATTCCGCCCTTGTGATAGAAAGTCTGAGTTGTCTTCTCTTTTGTGCGGTTATCGTTAACAGTCAGAGAGAGACCTGGAACCAAGAAAGATGTCTGACGTGCGCGTGCGTAGATATCTTCGATATCAAGCGATGCATCCTTAAGGAAGATCTGCTTATCTGACCACCACTTAACGCGTGTTCCAGTTACCTTCGATGAAATCTTTCCAATGACTCGAAGACCAGATTGCTCTGTGAACTCTGCCTTTGGTCCATCGCCATCAAAGACGCCAGGAGTTCCGCGCTTAAATGACATCCAATAAATCTTGCCGTTGCGATCAACCTCAACATCAAGACGCTCTGCAAGTGCGTTTACAACTGATGCACCCACACCGTGGAGACCGCCTGAGGCTGCATATGAACCGCCACCGAACTTTCCACCTGCATGGAGCTTGGTCATAACAACTTCAACACCAGTGAGACCTGTCTTAGGTTCCTTATCAACTGGAATACCGCGACCATCATCGTGCACTTCAACCGAGCCATCTGCTTCGAGGTTGATCTCAATCTTCTTACAGTGACCTGCGAGCGATTCATCTACTGCGTTATCGATGATCTCCCAGAGGCAGTGCATAAGACCGCGTGAGTCAGTTGAACCGATATACATACCTGGGCGCTTACGGACAGCATCAAGGCCCTCAAGGACAGCGAGGTCCTTTGCGGTATAGCTATCTTTTGACCCGGCTTCAGTTACAGGAGCGTCGAAATTCAACTCATCATTGGCAGTCACGGTGGCAAAGATTAGCCAGCGAATCGTTTGCAATCAGTTAAGCGCGCCGTGAGGTGTCTCATATAGTGATAGAGAACTCCAAATATCGGAAATTAACCCAATTTAACCGCGCGGGGAATAAAAGTAACTGGCATGATGTTCCAATGTCAGAGGGAATCACTACCCTCTGATTGTTTATATAGCGAACGGAGAGAGCGATGACCGAGCAAGTACTACTCGAATCCACACCCCTCAATGCCCTAGACCGCTGTGATCGTTGCGGTGCCCAGGCCTATGTTCGTGCCGTCTTGGCCACCGGAGGCGAGCTGATGTTCTGCGCTCACCACGGCAAGGAGTACGCCGAGAAGCTATCTCAGGTCGCTGTAAAGATTCAGGACGAGACTGAGCGCTTGGTGGAAACTAAGTAATTTAAGGAATTAATAAGACGGGCACTCGCTATTAGCGGGTGCCCGTTCTTCTTGTTACTGATACGGATATCTCTGGAGAGAAAGCTGCTATTCCACTAGCAGGAGTTACGTAAGCTTTTAATGTGGTTGAGGTTTGAATTGCAACTTTCCATGTACAGGTTCTCGTTCCAACAGTGATTGTGAGGTTAATGCATCCTGGGATTTTCTTGCCATTTGAATAGAAAGTCACACGACCTGCAGCATCAGAAGTTGCCGTAAGAACGACAAAGTCAGATTTTCTGACCGTGGATGCATTTCCGGCAATTGCTAGAGAAACCACCACTGGACTATTTGAATATGTTATTCGAGCAAGTCCATCGCCGACGCGACCAGTCATAGTTCCGCCACTCGGATTTGGCATTGATGAATTTCCCGCAATATTTGAAGTGTTTGTCAGGCGACCGACGTAACTCGAACCACCGCCACCGCCACCGCCAGCTTGTGATCCAGCACCGCCTCCATACCAACCGCCACCACCGCCTCCTCCTTGAATTGCATCAGATTGAAGTGATGTTGCACTAGCTCCCCTACCGAATGCAGACGCAGTAGAAGCGCTAGCAGTAGTACCGCCTGCTAGCTGAGTGCCTCCACCACCGCCAGGGCGATAACTTGATTCATTATTTGAGTGAGCCCCGGCTACACCAGAAGTTCCTCCACCTGCACCGCCATTCGCCGCATAAATAGAATATCCAGATTGTCCTTGGCTACCTCCGGCACCACCACCTCCGCCGGCAACGATAAGCACACTACTTGTATCGCTGGAGAGCGAGGCCAGCAATCCGGAAGTGGTGGCGATATGTGTAGCTCCACCTCCGGTGTATCCATTTCCATAAGAAGAACTCGGATTTCCAAATCCTCCACCGTTGTAAGAAGTACTCGTTCCTGATTGAAATCCTGCCTGTCCTGGATAGATATATAAGGTTTGAGAACTCGTAAGAGCTAATGTTCCTTTTGCGTAACCGCCATTGCCGCCAGTACCCCAATATGCGCTACCGTTCCCGCCTCCTGAAGCACCCCAAAGTTCGAAGGTGTAATCACCTGTTACAGGTGCGCTCCATTGATAGTAATCGCCGGTGTAGGCGAAAGTGACGGTGCACGTTGCACCTGAACAGACTGCATTCGGGTTGGAAGAGGCCGCTTGAGCGGGTTGAAGGTAAAAAATCAAAGAAGAGAGAATTATGCTTGAAGCGACTAGGAACCTCAGAGCCTTCTGCACAGACACATGATAAAGGGATATTCCTTTACAGCCTAGAAAAGCTAGCTTTGGATCTTTTCCTTATGCGACCCATCACAGAAAGGCTTATCTTTCGAGAGGCTGCACCCACAGAACTTAGGGTTTTCGACGGTGCTGGTGACATTGCCATCAGCATCGACGAAGTCCACGGTTCCTGTGATGCGGATAGATCCGCTCTTAGGATTTACAAAAACCTTGACGTTTTCTGTCATGACTTAGTCGAGGTAATCGCGAAGCGCTTGTGAACGAGATGGGTGACGTAGCTTCGACATTGTCTTTGACTCAATCTGACGAATACGTTCACGAGTAACTCCGTGAACCTTTCCGATTTCATCAAGTGTCTTTGGCTGTCCATCTGTAAGTCCGTAGCGAGCCTTGATAACGTCAGCTTCACGGTTGGTAAGTCCACCGAGAACCTGCATCAACTGCTCCTGCAAGATTGTGAATGTCACTGACTCTTCAGGCTTGATCGCCTCTGAATCTTCAATGAGATCACCGAACTCTGAATCTCCCTCTTCGCCAAGTGGCGTGTGGAGAGAAATTGGCTCGCGGCCGTACTTCTGAACTTCGACCACCTTTTCAGGTGTCATATCGAGTTCCTTAGCGAGCTCTTCTGGGGTCGGTTCGCGACCGAGATCCTGAAGCATCTGACGCTGCACACGGGCAAGCTTGTTAATGACTTCAACCATGTGAACCGGGATACGAATCGTACGAGCCTGGTCAGCCATCGCGCGTGTGATTGCCTGACGGATCCACCATGTTGCATATGTTGAGAACTTGTAACCCTTTGTGTAGTCGAACTTCTCAACTGCACGGATAAGACCGAGGTTACCTTCCTGGATCAAGTCCAAGAACAACATTCCACGACCGGTGTAACGCTTTGCAAGGGAAACAACGAGACGAAGGTTTGCTTCGAGCAAGTGATTCTTTGCGCGCTTTCCATCTTCAACAATCCACTCGAGCTCGCGCTTGAGCTTCTTATCAAGCTTCTTCTCATTGAGCAGCTTCTCTTCTGCAAAGAGACCAGCTTCAACGCGGGTAGCAAGTTCAACTTCGAGCTCTGCATTAAGAAGAGCAACGCGGCCGATCTGCTTGAGGTAATCTTTAACTGGGTCAGCAGTCGCACCAGCTGTAAGAACTGTCTGCTCTGGTGGGAGGCGCTTGATTTCAGTCTGTACGAAACGAGCCTGCTCGTTGAAGAAGTATTGAAGATCTTCGAGATTCTTCAAGTATCCCTGGTTAACAGCTTCGGTGATGATCTTCGCTGACTTGTCAGTGAAGGTATTCATTGCAAACATCTGTTGAATCTGCTTGAAGGTAAGTGCCTTCGCCTCAGCCTGATCGATGTTGTGCTTTGCTGGAACTTCGCGACCCTGGATCTTGCCGTTAACAGCTTCAAGAATCATATTGATATTCTTGAGATCCTTCTTATGCTTTTCGCGCTCGTTCTTGTCTTCTTCATCATCATCTGATTCAGAATCTAGAAGAAGGAATGAACCTTCTTCAAACTTATTTGTCTCTTCAGTTACATCGACAACACGTGGCTTTGTGCCATCAGCTTCAGCGTCGATGATCTCGGCAGCTTCTGCAATAAGTGTGTCTACATCTTCGAGCTCAACTTCTTCAACAACAACTTCATTGCCATCTTCATCGAGAACAACAGCCTTAACTGCCTTGCCATCTGTGCCAACTTCTGGAGCCTTCACAGGTTCTGGTTCAGGTGCAATCAGTGCGAGCTGTGCCTTTGAAAGAATACGGTTAGGTCCACCAAGGCCTGCCTTGCGTGCCTTCTCGGTATCAACTGGAATCGAAATTGCGAGCGCGCGTGCCTCAAGGACGAGAGGCTGGAACTCCTTCTTTACGATCTTATTGATATTTGTAATGCCGGCAGCTTCAAGATCAGCGAGGATCTCCTTCTGACGTGCAACAGCGTTCTTGAGGTCTACGAGCTGCTGAACTTCCTTTGCGGATAGTTCTTTCTTCAATTCAACTTTGACTGGCTTTGCAGCAACCTTCTTTACTGGTGCCGCCTTCTTAGCTGGCGCTGCCTTCTTCGCTACCGCCTTCTTAGCTGCAACCTTCTTTACCGGTGCTGCTTTCTTTGCAGGAGCCTTCTTAGCTACAGCCTTCTTCGCTGGAGCTGCCTTCTTAGCAGGTGCTGATTTCTTACCTGCCTTGTTTTTGAGCGCACTAAATACAGCCACAATTGTCCTTTGGTTTTTTCGAACTAATCTCGAGACTTTCTATCTCGAACTGCTCGAAGTGATAGGCATATTATACCCAGACGATTTTCGCTTTTCAGCGTGAATTTTGGGCAGTGGCAAGGGCGTGGCGCACTGCATCGCCTACCGCCTCGGCCTCCACCAAGAATCCATCATGACCGAAGTCAGAATTGATGGAAATGAGTGGCTCTGCCGTTGGCACAAGCTCAGATATCTCAACCTGAAGTCGAGGTGGGAATAACCGGTCAGTTGAAATGGAGACCACTACGACTGGAACGGTGATGGATTCCAGCGCCTCCACGACTCCCCCGCGATCGCGCCCCACATCATGTGAGTTCATCGCATCCGTGAGGGCAATATAGGTATTGGCATCAAAGCGCTTGGCTAGCTTGTTTGCCTGGTGGTCAAGGTATGACTCAACGGCATAGCGGCCGGTGTCATCGCCTTGGAGTTGGCGACCAAAGCGCACATCCATCTCTGATTCAGTGCGATAGGTCAGATGAGCAATACGTCGAGCGATTCCCATTCCCTCAACTGGTCCACGCTCTTGCTCGTAATAATCGCCTCTATTGAAATGCGGGTCAGATTTAATAGCGCGAATTTGAATAGATGCGGTTCCAATTTGGTCTCCAGTAGCAACCGCTGAAGATCCAATGGTGCAGATTGCACCGACTCGATGAGGCAATTGAATCGCCCATTCCAACGAACGCATTCCACCCAGTGATGGGCCAACTGCAATTAAATACTTTTCGATTCCAAGAGCATCGCTAAATGCGACCTCTGCATTGACCATGTCGCGAATAGTGATGATCGGAAAGCGGGAACCGTAACGCTTTCCATCAGGAGCAATACTCGATGGTCCAGTTGAGCCTTGACAGCCACCGATGACGTTGGGACAGACTATGAAATATTTATCGGTATCAAATGGCAGACCAGGGCCAACCATCTGCGGCCACCAAGCAGGCACATCAGACCAACCAGTCATTGCATGATTAATCAATATTGCATTGTCTTTAGCTTCGTTGAGCGTGCCCCACGTTTGATAAGCAATAGTGATATCGGGCAGCACTTCGCCATTTTCTAGAAGGAGAAAACCAATCTTGAGGAACTTACGTTCGCCCGGATCATCACCCTCAAGCCACGCACCGGTGACTTCGTGGTTAATAGCTCTGCTCATGAAACTTCCTTCACGCACTTGCTCGCCGCACTTGTGCCGCGAACCTGGTCGTCACCCGGAGCACCCCACCGCGGTGGAGGGTTGCCGTTCGACTAGCCGGGGCTTGATGTCGAAACTCGTGACCTGGCGAAATTCTAACCCATCACCGGCGCTCGAATCTATTCAAATATTGCGGCAATTACCTTCGGATGAAGCTCTGCCCGCATCTGCGCAAAGGACTCTGGTGGCCAGCCGGCGTTGAAGACTCGACGCAATAAACCGGCGAGTGGATAGCGCTCATCATCTGCCAGTGCGCGATCAAGCGCCTTCTGCGCCAGTGCACCGTCACCGCTTTCATATGACATCGCTGCAACGATGCAGGCAATCGGTGCCACAAATCCTCGCGGTGCTTTTCGAAGAAGTTCGCGCCACATTGCAAAGTAGAGATCAAAGGTATCTTCGGTGTGAACACCGAGGGCGTAATCGCGCACTTGCACATCGCTCATGCGACCAATCATTCGCGCGACCAAAGTCTGTTCTGATGCACCGTGTCCCATTCGAAATTCGTCCAATAAGAGATCCATCGTCTCAACCCCATCACGGCGAAGTTCCATAATTTCTTCCGCATCTTCTTCGATATAGAAGCGATTCACCTCATCGCTCCACTCCAGCGAGAGAGATTGTGCATCTGCAGATATTGAATCAATGAGCTCTGAAATATTGGAATATGGCATCGGGACTCCTGCCAGGACATGCTCCACCGCGATCTGTGAATCTTCAATAGCCGGCACGTCAGTACCAGCCGGAGGACAGCAATCTTCGTCCCTGCAGATAATCGAGCGATACCTACCATTGCGCACGACTATCGATTCTTGAATGGAAATTCCATTGCGCAGTAGCCCTGCACCCAATGAGATAAGGAGCGAATCACCATCCTCGCGTTCATCGGGCATGTAGGCAACGAGTAATGCGGCATCGGCTTCTTCACGTAATAAATGGTGCGCAAGCAAATCAATCGCATCGCTCTGTAGAACCTGCGGCGCATCAATTCGCATCGCCAACCCAATCGCATCTTCCTTGACCGAAATCAGCACAATTGAATTAGCGGGATGAAAGCCGATAAGGAATGGAACAGCGGTAATGAGATCGTGGGCAGAAGTTAAAGTGGGCATGGCTCCTCAATTCATAAAACGGATAGGTGCAGCAACAACGGTGATAGGAAGGACCGAAACGGTCGTGATCTCGCCTGGAATATGAGCAGTGACGCCATCTACGGTGAATTCGCCATCCCAGCGCGTGATGAGCTCGATGAGGTAGTGACCAGGTTTGGAATATGTATGTTGAATCTTTCCCTCGGGATAAGCGGCGCCGACTTCACGAGTTGCATAGACAACGCCATCTCCGTAATGCCAGATAAATGTGGGGCGGAGTCGGACATTGACTAACTCGCCCACAATTTCAACTTTCTTGGTGACAAGCGTTGGAATGTCAGACCAGAAATAAACCGGAGTCTGAACCAGCGGCGAGAACGATGGTTGATATGAAATTCCGGCGGTCGGAATTGATTCAATCAACTTATCTTCCAACGAGGTAGCCTGTGAAACTTTTTTTGGCACCGCTTTCATACGTGGTTTGCGTGCAACTGGCTTTGCGGCAATTGTGCTCTTAGGTTTTGGAGCAAGAGCTTTCTTTGTTGCTTTCGGACGAGGAGCAGCAGCCTTAGTTGATTTCGGGCCACTCCCCTTGCGTCCCTCAATGACGATATGGCCATCTTGGGTATAGACATCAATACAGGCCTTAACTGTGCAATCAGCGGCAGTGGCGACGGGTGCTGTGATGAGAAGAGTTATAGGAATGATGGAGAAGATGCGTTTCATCGCCGCAGATTAGATATTGGGCAGCGATTTCTAGATTGCTCTTTTCGCCTCTGTGGATACGCTAGAACCATGGCGGCGCGCGATGGTGATGGGTGGATTGAATGCACCTGCGGCTCAAAACATTGGGGCAAGCATGGCGCAGCCGGAATCCTTCTGATCCGCGATGGTGCCATCTTTCTTCAGCACCGTGCACCGTGGGTTCATAACGGTGACACTTGGGGCATACCGGGAGGCGCTCGCGACTCACATGAAAGTATTGTGGAAGCAGCACTTCGTGAAGCTCACGAAGAGACCGGAATCAATCCCGATGATGTCACTGCCTTAACAACATTTACCGATGATCACGGCGGCTGGAGCTACAGCACCGTCATTGCGATTGCTTCAAATAATCTAGAAGGTCACGAACTCAATGAGGAATCACATGAAGTTCGATGGGTGAAATTCGATGATGTTACGCGTCTACCGCTCCATCCGAGTTTTGCCAGTAGTTGGCCGGCACTACGACTAGCCGCAGAAGATGCGATTGAACGCGCTATCTAAAGTCCAAGATTAATAATCTGATCACACCACCGAAGATCTTCTTCGCGAGAGTGTGTGACAATCACAAATGTTCTTCCCGAATCTCGTTCGTTTTGGATTAATCGGGTAATGCGTTCAACCGATGCTAAGTCTTGAGAAGCAAATGGTTCATCGAGCAGCACCAGCGGCACATCGCGCATCAACGAACGGGCAATCTCGACTCGCTGCAGTTGACCACCAGAAAGTGCGGTAATCGGCTGTCTAAGAAATTCACCCAACTGAAGTTCGCGTGAAAGATAATCAAATCTCGCCTTCGAAACTGCATCGTGACCCAACCAGATAATCTCTTGGACTGAATAGCTCATCCAGTAGCTGTGGCTCTGCTGTGCCAGTGAGAGAGTCTGAGAAATATCAGCCAACGAGTAATCCTTGATGGATCGCGAGTTAATCTCAATCTCTCCGCTGATAATTTCGATATCTCCGGCGATAGCTGATAGCAGCGTAGATTTTCCAGCGCCATTTCGACCGATGATGGCGGTAATAGAACCTTTCTTTATTGTGGCCGTGAATCCATCGACCACAGTCTTTCCCTCGTAGCCGACTACCAAATCGCGAATCTCAATCATTGCCAGACTCCACGACTTCGCTTGAGCACGATAATCAATATCGGTGCTCCGATCAGCGAGGTAATTAAGCCGATAGGCAGCTCATTGGGAGCAGCAATCGTGCGGGCTGCAATATCTGATAGCAACAACAATCCAGCGCCAATGACAGCAGAGCCAATGACTAGCGGGCGATTAGTAGGTCCGATCAGGTATCGAGTGATGTGCGGTGCGGCAAGTGCAATAAATGCAATTGAACCAACTGAACTTACAGATACGCCGATCAGAATCGAGATGAATATAAAAGCTATAAAACGCAATTGATCCGGGTTCTTGCCCAGGTGGCGCACTTCCCTATCGCCTAATACAAGTAGATCCATACTCTGCGAGTAAAGCCAACCAGCAACGGATGCAATCAGAACAACAGGAGCAAGAACCTTCACCATCTCCATATTTGTCAGGGCAAAAGAACCGAGTGACCAGAATGAAATGGAACGCGCATCCGGGCGATTTCCAATTGAAATGATCAAACCTGAAATCGCAGTCAATAGCGATGAAGTAGCGATTCCAGTAATGATTAACTGAATTGATCCCTTTGCCACTGAGAAGGTAATGACTGAGGCAAGTAGCGCACCGATAGTTGCAGCAATTGCGATCGGGACTGTTCCGACTAAAGCGAGATTAAGAACTATTCCTAGCGCGGCACCGATGCTTGCACCAGCTGCTGTTCCAATAATTGCAGGGTCTGCAAGTGGGCTATTTGTTGCCGATTGTGCCAGCGCGCCGGCGACACCGAGCGCCATTCCGACCAAGAGCGCACTCAGGATTCGAGGAAAGCGAATTCCCCAGACAATTTCGTGCCCCGGCCCTGCACCCCATGGATGAGCAATAACCTGCCAGAGATTTTGCACGGTCGCACTTCCCAGAGCTAGTCCCGCCACAGTGAGCAGGGCGATTCCAATAAGAATTGCGAGCAAGAGAATACGGCGTGCTTTTACGCCCATCATTTGCGCACCTCATTCAGCGCCGCGGCAAGTTTTAACAACATCGATGGCGTGCGCGGTCCAAAGGAAAGTAGTAGCGAATCATCTACTGCGATGACGCGTTCTGATTTACCGGCGGATGTCTGAGCAATGCCCGGCAACTTCACCAATCCATCGACACCGCCGACAGATTCCAATCCCTTTGACATCACCAGAATAACTTCGGGATCTTTTCCAATCAATGATTCGCTGGTAAGCGCAGCAAAGGGCCTAGACCCTGCAACCGCGCCCACATCAATCGCACCGAGTGTTTGCAGAATTGAATCAGCGCCCGACCCTTTGCCACCGAGGAGATAAATCGAATTTCCGCCACGCAAATATAGGAATGCCACCCGAGGCTTGCCTGCAACTTCAGAAGTTGCCGCAGTAATTGACTTATTGATTTCACTAGCCAGAGCTTCGCCTGCACTGGAAACGCCGAGAATCTGCGCAATCTGCTTCACCTTGGAAGTAATTGCGCCGACAGTCCAGACCTCGTAGATGCTCTCGACCCTGATGCCAGCCTTTCGAATCGCGTTGAGCGCTTGAATAGGACCCACAGAAGAATCAATCAAAACTAGATCTGGATTAAGCGAGATGATTTTCTCTGCAATTACTTGATGACCCGAGGTAACTACCGGCACGCTCGCAAGCGATTCATCAGTGCTTGCAATATCTCGACCAATCAAAATCTTCTTCAAACCAAGCGAATCAATAATCTCGGCCGATCCATTTGCCAGTGCTACAACTTTCGAATACTTAGAAAGAGTAGAGGTGGTCACGGAACTGCTAGTGACATCACCACTTGCAATCTCAATCGCGGATTTTTGTTGCGCTGCGCAACTCGAGAGAAAAGTGAGGGCAATCACTACAGCGGTGATTCTCCATGCTCGCATGCGTGCATTCTGGCAGAGAAGATGCCGACAGATTGCCACGTGTTGTCGGATAAGCGGCGTCGATACTCTCTTTAGCCTTAAGCCATGATTCGCACGATAGTCATTGCGCTGGTGCTCTCAATCGCCCTGCCTAGCTCTGCGCATGCAGCGATTTCTGCAACAAGTGCAAATGGCGCCTCGATTTCGATTTCGAAGAGCAAATTCACCAAGAACAGCGTTGTTACCGTTACCGGAAAAAATTTTGATGAGACTGTTGGAATCTATCTTGCTTATTGCGTGATGCCGAAGAAAAGCTCACTTCCATCTCCATGTGGTGGTGGCGTTAATAAGAGCGGAATGGGAGATGCTTCCTATTGGATCTCATCCAATCCCCCTCCCTATGGAATCGGGCTGGCAATTCCATTTACCCCCGGTGGTCGCTTTAGCGAGAAAGTCTCAGTAACTAAAACCATTGGAAAGTTCGATTGCCGAAAAGTTAAATGTGCAATCACAGTCAGATCAGATCACCTCCATGAAGGCGATCGCACCCACGACATCTTTATCCCCATCACAATCAAGTAGCCCACTTCAAACAAAGGAAGATGATGAGAAAACGCTCGATTATCACCGCAGTGACCATCGCGATTGCTTCACTTGGTTCTATCGCTCCTGCACAGGCAGAGACCTTCGTCTTTGCTAGCAGTCCGCTAACAAATCTCGATCCGGCTGGCGCCACCATCAATGGCGGCTTCACTAAGTTTCCAACTAAGGCGGGTATGTACATTCAGCAGTGCGTTTCTCCTGTGGGAAATGCTCGCCCAGCAACATGCAGCGACACAATCCAGCTCTGGGTATCAGGTTCTGGCGGACAAGGCACCACAAGTCCGACTGGTGCGATTGCTATCAAGGTAGCGGGCTCAATCGTCGGCAAGGGCGTCACTGTGGACTGTACTCAAGTTCAATGTGGACTCTTCTTCCGACTAGATCACACTGCAGCGACAGATACATCTGAAGATAAGTTCATGCCAATCTCATTCAAGCAGGGATCTTCAGCGCCAGCACTAGCTGCAGATGAAATCACGGTAACGCTTAATGGAACCCCACTAGTTCGCAACGTTCCACGCAATTTGGCATATCGCGCCGATGCAAAGATTGTTGCGACTGCAAAGTCTGGTGCCGCCGTAAATCTGACATCACTTACCCCTGATTGCACCTATTCCAATGGCGTATTGACCGCACTTAAGGGCAGTGGTCAATGTGCGCTGGCGTACGCAACCGTTGCATCAGCTACGACAGCTGCAGCATCAGGAAACTTCCCATTCGTACTTGTTCCGGGAACTCAGAAAATTTCCTTATCAGCACTCACCATTGCTAAAGGAAAGACAAAAGCGCTCCCCGCAGCAACTAACTTCGGTAGCGAAGTGAAGTACTCCTCTAATTCAAAGAATTGCCGGGTTGAACTTAATGTGGTTGAGGTAAAGGGTCCATGTACTTTGACCGCTCATGCCGATGAGAAGGCTGGAATGTGGAGCGCGCTCCATAAGGTAATTAAGGTAAAGAATAAGTAATTAGCGAGTCAACGCTGAAAGTCCGGCGATGCAGAATGAAGTGGTCTTAGCAATCACTTGTTCTGCATCGTCGCCACTTTCAATTCTTTTTGAAGCGCTATCGGTGGTGCTCTGAATCATCGAGAGCGCGAAATCAATCTGATCAATACCCATCTCTTCTAATTTTCTCGTCAGAGGTGAAAGTAGGGCTCGGTGAGCTGCTCCAATTGCGGCAGCGCGATTACGGGGTAAATCCACTGCATTGAGAGCTTTCGCCAGTAAGTGGCGTCCATCTGCAATGTATTGCAATGAAGCCTCAATCCATCGTTCAACAGATTCCGATGGGTCGACGATGTCGACTGTCGCCACTTCCAGCGCCTGAGCAAAACTCTCTAATTCTTCAATCACTAGATCGGCAGCTAAATCCGCGCTGCTAGCAAAGTATTCATAGACCGATGTACGCGATAAGCCAGCGCGCGCAGCAACAGCTGCGACAGAAATTGCCTCGCCACCTGATTCGAGAGCGATCGCCGCAGCTGCATCAATGAGCTGACTACGTCGCCAATCACGGTGGCTAGCAAGGTTGGGCGTGGTGATGCGAGGCATAGATTTATTCTTCCATGCTCTTTGCCAACCTGCTCAGTGAGTCTCGCACCACCTGCTTATCGTTGGTGCGCCAGAGTGGCGGCATAGAGTTGAGCAAGATATTTCCATAGCGTTTGGTCACAATGCGCGAATCCATGATGGCCACCACACCGCGGTCATCGATACTTCTAATCAATCGACCAGCCCCCTGCGCCAGCAAGAGCGCTGCGCGCGGAACAGAGACCTGCATAAAACCGCTTCCACCAGAGTTATCAGCAAGCGCTGATCGCGCAGCAAGTACTGGCTCATCTGGTCGTGGAAATGGCAAGCGATCGATGACAACGAGAATGCATGAATTACCGGGCACATCTACGCCTTGCCATAACGACATCGTTCCAAGTAAGACTGATGTTTCATCTTTTGCAAAACGTTCGACCAGTGGTGCAACTGCATCGCCGCGCTTCTGGGTAATGATTGAAATAGGGCGTTCGGCTAAGACTTTTCGAAGGTGGGCATCGGCTGCTTCAACTCCACGCCACGAACTAAAGAGGGCAAGTGTGCGGCCACCGGCAGCATCAATTAATTCACCCAGTTCTTCCAATACCTGCGGCGATGTGCCATCACGGGTGGGTTCTGGCAGATGCTTCGGTAGATACAACATTCCTTGATTAGCAAAATCAAAAGGCGATCCCACATCTAAGAACTGCACATTGCCGGGATCGATCTCATCGCTATCGACTTCTTCATCTGCTTCATTTCCAACAACAAAGCCGATGCTCTTAGCCATTGCATCAAAACCATTGCCCACAGTAAGAGTTGCTGAGGTTGCAATCACTGGGCTCTGTGTTAATAAATTACTGCGCAAGATATGCGAGACCGAAAGCGGCGCTAAATGCAGCGTTGAGAAAGTTGGCTCGTACCAGAGCACATGGGTATCGCCCATCTTTAACAATTTGCCAGCGGTTGTTGCAATTTCCTGCACCGCACCCTTGACTCGAGCGCGCTCGGCGAGTGCATCCGGATCCAAAATCTCTTCATCCGATGCCAGTGATTGCACTAGCGAAGTTGCAGTCTCTTTCACCTTGCGCACTGGGTGCTCCAGTGATTGCGGAATCTCTTCCAAGCGACCCTGCTTAGAGAAGTCGCCTTTCACATCTTCTCCATAATCATTCATCGCATCGTGGAAAGAATCAGCTGCATTGGTAAAAGCATCAGATAGCTTGCCCGGCATATATTTACGAGCCATCGCAGCCGCACGCTGCACCCGAGCCGATGTCAGCTCTTCGGTAACAGCTTGGGTGGTGCGATCCATAAATTCATGGGCCTCATCGAGAATTACCGCATCGCGCTCGGGCAAGATTGGGTGCGAATCAACAATTTCGATAGCAAGCAAGGTGTGGTTGGTAACGACAACATCAGCATCCTGGGCCTTTGCTTTAGCTTTTGCTGCAAAGCACTGTGAGCCATAGGCGCATGCATCAGCGCCGACACATTCACGACCGGAGAGTGAATTTGCAGCCCAGACTCGGCGATCAACCTCTGGCGCATCATCGCGATCTCCCGATACATCTTTACTGCGCGCCCAGGCATGAAGTCGCTTGGCATCTTTCTCTAAATAAGAAGCCTCGAGCAGAAGTTCGCCATCGGGATCGGGTTCCTCTGAATTCATCTTCGCTAAGCAGATGTAATTTCCAACGCCCTTGTAAATGGCATAGGTAATCTCGCGACCTAGTTGTTTTTCCAACGCTGGTACAACTGCCGGCAGATCGCGTTCTACTAATTGACGTTGCAGTGCAAGCGTCGCAGTCGCTACCAAGACTTTGCGGCCATGAACGAGCGCGGGAATTAAGTAGGCCAGTGACTTTCCGGTTCCGGTTCCTGCCTGCACCATTAAGTGGTGGCGATCGGTGAGCGCATTGGCAACCGCCTCTGCCATCTCAATCTGACCTTCGCGCGGCTTTCCGCCGATTGCCGATACCGCAGCATCTAACGCTGCACGCACCTGGGCTGAAAGCTCGCTCATGGAGCGCACTCTATCTATCTACTGATGTAGTTTCGCTCTTCACCACCAGGTAGATGCCTACCAAGAGAATTGCACCGGCAATCAACTGCACTGGACCGAGGTGCTGATCAAAGGCAAAGTAGCCAATTACCCCAGCGACCAATGGATTAACGAAGGCAAATGAGGTCAGCAACGCCGGAGAGACTCGACGCGAGATTCCTAGATACGCCCAATATTGTGAAGCAAGAGCAACAACAAGAAAAATCATTGACGGATTAAGTAGGTCTTTCGAGGTAACGCCTTCGGTGTGAGAGAAGAAGTGCACAATAGTTGTGCCGACAGCGCCTATAAATACTTGCAAGAAGATGGCCAATATAAGTGGGTAGCCGCTCTCATACTTAATCCAGATTTCTGTTGCAGCAAACCATGCAAATGTAGAGATCAAGGCGCCGATAATTCCAGCGATCTGCACACTTCCCTGTGGGGCTCCGATGAGAAAAATAACTGCAACCGATGCAACAACAACGCCACTAATGGCAAGTGGTGATGGTCGCTGACCTTTCATCGCAATAAAGATGATCGACATCGCCGGAAGAGTGGAATAAATCAGCGCGGTAATTGCTCCAGGCACACGTGAGCTCGACCAGGCCAAAGTCATACTGCAGAGTGGTGAGTACATCATTGATGAGATAACGATGGGAATAAAGCTCTTATCAAACTTCAATAGCCGAAATGACTTCGGCGCCATCACTAATACTGCGATAAAGAGAATCAGCGCTGCGCCCCAGGCCCGGATAAAGACGATATTGATGGGATCGATTGTCTTTGCCGCATGGGAGAGAAATGGATAGATGCCTCCCCCGACAAACCACATGACAGCTAGACCAAAGATGGTCGAGCTGCTCAAGCGGTTAGACATCGGAGTTACTTGAAGCGAAGCGGTGTATTTGTGTCGTCTTCGTACATCTTCGCTGGAATCATCTCGCCAGCCTTATCACCGTAGCGAGCACGAGCACGACGATAGACATTCTCTACCGTTGCACCTACCTCCATTGGAACGCCGACTGAACGTGCAAGGTCGCCAGCAAGGCGAAGATCCTTACATGCAAGAGCAACAGCAAAGCCCTCGTCGTAATCGCCATCCTTGAGCATTCCAACGATGTCGCGCTCCAGCAAGATTGAGTTACATGGTGAACCGATCAGCGATTGGCGAAGAACTTCTAGATCCACGCCAGCCTTGACGCCAAGGAGAAGCGCTTCAGTGGTCGCAACGAATGAGTTAAACCAGAGCATGTTAAGGACGAGCTTGACTGCATAACCAGTTCCGCGAGCTCCGCAGTTAAAGAATTTCTCTGGGTCTCCCATGATGTCGAAGAGCGGCTTTGCATATGCAAAATCTTCTGGGCTTCCGCCGGCGAAGATAGACATTGTTCCCTTGTCAGCACCCACTGACATTCCAGCTACTGGTGCATCGATGATGCGCACTGATGGATCTAGCGCCTTCTCCACTGCCTTTGCAGTCTCTGGAACTGAGGTAGACATATCAATCCACATTGAACCTGGCTTCATCGCTGCAGCAACACCGCCAGCAATCATGCAACCTTCAATCGCTTGTGGGGTTGGAAGCATCGTGATCAAAACATCTGCACCTGTAACGCAATCAACGCCTGATGTTGCCGCCTTTGCACCAGCAGCAATTGGCTTCTGCATGCTCTCGGTATTGAGGTCGAAGACGGTGATATCAATTCCAGCAGCAGCGAGGTTTCTCGACATGCTTCCACCCATGCTGCCTGTACCGATAAATGCAACCTTCACGTTGAGCTCCTTTGTATGTGCGTTCGATTTGAAATTAAGAGAGGTCGATCCAAGTTGTCTTAAGTGCGCTGTAATTCTCAAGTGCATGAAGTGACTTATCGCGACCAGCGCCTGAGCCATTGAAACCACCAAATGGTGTGATGACATCAGATGCGTCAAAGGTATTGACCCATACAGTTCCAGCGCGGAGTTTGCGAGCAAAGTTATGTGCGCGCGAGATATTGCCCGACCAAACTGAAGCAGCAAGTCCGTACTCAGTGCCATTCGCCTTTGCTAGCGCATCTGTCTCATCCTTAGCATCGACTTCAACGATGACTGGACCGAAGATCTCTTCCTGTGACAAAACTGATTCATGCTTAACGCCATCAATCAGAGTTGGCTTAATCAAGTTGTCATCGCCAGTTGGTTGTTCGCCACCGTAGATAAATGATTCGCCGTTCTGACCCACCATGTTGAGATAGTGGTTAACGCGATCGCGCTGCTGAGTCGAAACTATTGGACCCATATAGACAGAAGGATCGAGGCAATCGCCAACTGGGAAGGTCTTGACGAATTCCGACATCTTCTCAAAGAGCTGCTCTTTAATCTTCTGACCCTGCACAATGACACGTGAACCCGCATTACATGTCTGGCCTGCGTTGTAATAGATGCCCCAAGCAAGTGTTGATGCACATGCATCGAGATCCTTGACGTCATCGAGCACAACCTGCGGGCTCTTGCCACCGAGCTCGAGTGCAACCTGCTTCATATTGGATTCAGCTGCATATTGGAGCATCTTGCGACCTGTTGGTCCGCTGCCAGTAAATGCCAACTTTGCTACATCCATATGGCGAGCAAGCGCCTGTCCTGCCTCAGGTCCGAGACCCGTTACAACGTTAAATACTCCGTTTGGAATTCCCGCTTCAGTTGCAAGGCGAGCGAGCAAGATTGCAGACAGTGATGATTGCTCGGCGGGCTTCAATACAACGCTATTTCCCATTGCAAGTGCTGGGGCAACCTTCCATGATGCGATGATCATTGGATAGTTCCAAGGAACAACTGCGCCTACTACACCAAGAGGTTCACGAGTAATCATCGCTAATGCGTTGCGAGGAGCAGGTGCAATCTCGTCATAAGTCTTATCAATTGCTTCGCCGTACCACTGAACAGTACGAGCACAGCCCATCACATCAACATTGAGCGAATCTGAGATTGGCTTTCCGACATCGAGTGTCTCAAGGAGTGCAAGTTCTTCTTGATGCTCGCGGATGAGATCTGCCCATTTGAGCATAATCGCCTTCTTATCGCGTGGATTCATCTCGCGCCACACACCGGAATCAAATGCAGCCTTCGCTGCAGCTACTGCGCGATTCACATCTTCAGTGTCGCCTGCTGCAATCTTTGCAATTAGTCGCTGATCGCGTGGAGAGATGTCATCGAAGGTCTTTCCGGATGCAGCATCAACATATGCACCATTGATGTACATACGCGACTCTGGCTTAAGTTCTAGGGCGCGCTTAACCCACGCATCTTTATCGAGTGCCACAGATAGCTCCTTACGCTACAGATTTCTTAAAGAGAGACCAGTTTGGCTCAATTCCAAGTCCCGGACCAGATGGAACATGGAGTAATCCATCACTACCGACATTCATTGGCTCTGCCATCAAGAAGTCACGACGTTCGCTGGTCCAGGTTGGCGGATCAAATGGGAATTCAATAAATGGTGCGCCACCGATGCCAGCTGTGACATGGAGATTTGCAGCCAGTCCATAACCGTTAGACCAGGTGTGCGGAGTAAAGATGTGTCCGCGCTCATTGGCACGACGTGCGATTTCACGTGAGTGATCCATGCCGGCAGCGAGAACAACATCTGCCTGAATAACATCGAGTGCATCGTTATCTACCAGAGTAAGGATTTCGTGAATTGTGCGAACCATTTCGCCACCAGCAATACGAGTTCCTCGACCGCGAAGTGACTTCAGGCCCTCCATATCTTCCATTGGAAGTGGTTCTTCGATCCAGTAAACGCCGTAATCAACTGCAGCATCAACAAAGTTCATTGCAGTCTTACGATCAATAGATTTGCGAGTATCGCCTGGCATGCGCCATGCCTGGTTGAGGTCAACCATAATCTCAAGGTCATTTCCTACTTCTTCGCGAATCAACTTCAGCGTTTCAATTCCCAAATCTAGTTGTGTTTGTGGCACGCGAATCTTCATCGCTTTAAAGCCAGCATCGCGAATTGCGCGAGCACTTGCAGCGCGCTCAGGTGCAGTCATTACCGCACCGGTTGAGGCATAGGCAGGGATAGATTTCTCTGCACCACCGAAGAGTTGCGCCACTGTCTGGTTCTTCGCCTTACCGATGGCATCCCAGATTGCTACCTCAATTGGCCAGTAGCGACCGGCGTGAAAAGTAATTGTTTCGAGAGTGCGTACATGCTCTGCGATATCGAAGAGATCTTTGCCGATGAAGTACTTCTCGTACCCATCGAATCCACCCATATCGTCGCCTGCGCCGTAGCCGATAACTCCGCCATCGGTCTCAACAATCGTCAACGTTGCACCAAATGTGCGACGTGGCGTTGGATCCCAGTTAGGGCAGAACGGTGGATCTAATTGCAGAGAGGCTCGCTCAAAGCGAATATTCGTGATTTTCATCAGGCGTACTCGAATCTTTAGTAGTGGGAATTGTTACTGTCGGAAGAAAGGATTAGCGACATTCTCTGTTGCTTTCATGACATCGGCAGCAGTGGGATATCCATTCTTACCGTTTGTCAGGGCATCAATCATCGCCTGTCGTTGATTCTGAAAGACCTCTTCCTCATCGTTGGCAGATGGGTTGAGCCACACCGCGGCAACAATGACGAGATCATTTGTTGAGTTCACATCAATAATTCCATTGCGCAGCGCCTCTCCGACTCCTGCGGCAACTCCTGCCTGTGCTGCTCCCCAGGTAAAGAGGCCGTGCTGATCACTTTCAACAGCTGCCTTATTTACAAAGAGAGTTGGCGGCGTCACGGCTACACCTGGTTGAGCAACAACCATGTATGGCACGTGACCCGCGCGAGGAGTGGCAAGGGCAGTTGCCCATGCCACTCCAGCGGGCCCAGATCGAGCTCCGAGAATTGTGTTGGTGTGGGCCGCGTTTGGTCCTGAACCTACAAAACCTTCGCCGATCTGGATTTCAATCATTTTGTTACTTTACCAATCCTGATGCTGACAAGAAGCTCTTCGCAACTGTGTCTGCATCTTCTCCGAGAACGTCAATACGAGCATTGAGGTTCTGCATTGTTGCATTGCTGATCTTTCCTGCAATTGGAGCCAAAGCCTTTACAAGCTGTGGGTACTTCTTTGCAATTGCATCAGTCATTGTGATTGCAGCGTTGTAAGGAGGGAAGTAAGAGATATCTTCTGCTGGAACCATCAAGCCAAGTGCGCCGATACGTCCGTCAGTTGCGAATACTTCACCAACCATGCATTGTCCATCCTTTGTTGCCTGGTAGATAGCGCCAGTATCAAGGACCTTAGTTGTGATGTTTGAATCTGAAATTCCGTAAGCCTTCTTGAAGCCTGCCCATCCATCTGGACGGCTCTGGAACTCTGACTCTACGCACCATGCAGAACCTGCAGGGAGCTTCTTTGCGAGATCTGAGTATGTCTTGATTCCGTACTTAGTTGCATTTGCCTTTGTGATTGCCCATGCGTAAGTATCGTTAAATGAAGTCATTGGTCCCCATGTGACCTTGTTCTTCTTGTCGCCAGCGACAACCTTCTTGTAAAGGTCTGATGGAGCGATGTTTACATCTGTCTGCTTCTGGTAAACCAACCATGCTGTACCTGTGTATTCCCAGTACATGTTGATGTCACCGCTGAGCATTGCTTCACGAGTTGTTGAAGAACCCTTGATGTTTGTCTTATCGACGACAGTTCCACCGTTAGCGATGATGAACTGCTTAACGATCTTTGAGAGAACGATTGACTCTGTAAAGTCCTTCGAACCAACAATGACCTTAACTCCCTTAAGGGACTTTCCAGCTGCGTTAGCTGATGTTGATGTTGCTGCTGTTCCGACAACTGCGAGAGCAATTGCAGCTGCAATAGCAACTACTTTGTGGCTTCTTACCTGCATTTTTTACCCTTCCTTAGGTATTAAATCCCTCGTGGTCGAAGGAGTTCTTCAGCAGCACGCGCAAGCCAATCCATCGTGAATGCCACAATAACTGTGAGCACTCCTCCGGTAACTAGAACGAGCTCCCGATTGAGCTTTAGGCCAGGAATAATGAGCGTTCCTAGACCTCCCCCGTTAACAAAGACACCTAAAGTGGCGATGCCAACGGTAAGAATGAGTGTGGTGCGAACACCGGCCAGAATGACTGGGACTGCAAGTGGCAGTTCAATCTGACGTAGCGCTTGGCGAGGAGTCATTCCCATACCAAGGGCTGATTCGATAATGAATGGATCGATCTCCTGCAAGCCAACAATCGTGTTGCGCAAGATTGGAAGGATTCCAAAAGCTGCGAAAGAGAAGATTGCTACTGGCTTTCCAAAACCAAAGAGAATTCCCGCGATGATCAGGACACCAACTGCTGGAAAAGCCTGCCCGATATTGGCAAGGATTAAGACAATCGGCGTGAACTTCTTATAGCGACGTCGGGTAAGCAAAATTCCCGCCGGCACTGCAACCAGAAGAATCACTGCCGCAGATGCGAAGGAGAGAATCAAGTGATCCTGAATTGCGCGGAAGATAAATGCCTGGTTGATGGTGACTTTCTCAATGACATCGAGATGAGCTCGGCTAAGTGAAACTGCCAAAATAATTGAGAGCAGAGCAATTAATACCGGTTGAATAATGAGAGAGCGGTGGCGCTTAAAAATCAAACGAGCTGATTGCGAATACAAAGATCCCGCAGTCAGGTTTGGTTTTGCTAACGCTTTTGCCATTTTTACTTAGCGCCCTGTCGTGTATGAGAGATGGCGCTTTGAAGAGCTTCAAATGTGAGGTGCCCCTTGGTGCCGACGTTGATCGCTTTTGCACCGGTGATGAAACCTTCCATCGCTTCGCGAAGAGTTGCTGTCTCAGCAAGTGTTGGCCCATCGACTGTTCCTGATTTCAGGTCAACTGCTGCAAGTGAGACAAGTCCGAGCATACGGACGCTGGCTGCTTCGCCGACAAAGCTCTCAACTTTCTTTGTTGCAGGCGCTGAGAGGATCTCAAGCGGAGTTCCATACTGTTCGACCTTTGACTGCTCGGATAAAACTGCAATGCGATCACCAAGAAGAAGTGCCTCTTCGAAATCGTGCGTTACGAAGACAACTGTCTTCTTAAGTTCACGTTGGAGAGCGCGGAACTCTTTCTGCAGGCGAACGCGTGTAATTGGATCTGTTGCACCGAACGGTTCATCCATCAACAAGACCGCTGGGTCAGCAGCAAGCGCACGAGCAACGCCCACGCGCTGCTGCTGTCCACCCGAGAGTTGCTTTGGATAACGTGATCCGTATTCAGCTGGATCGAGCCCGACGAGCTCTAAGAGTTCATTGACTCGCGCACGTGTCTTGTTCTTCTCCCACCCTAGGAGTTGAGGAACAGTTGCAACGTTGTCTGCAATTGTCATGTGAGGGAAGAGGCCGATCTGCTGAATTACATAACCAATGTTGCGGCGAAGCTCGTGTGCGGGCGTCTTAGTGACATCTTCTCCACCAATAACGATGCGACCTGAAGTTGGCTCAATAATGCGGTTAATCATCTTCATCGTGGTGGTTTTTCCGCAGCCAGATGGGCCAACGAAGACAACGCACTCACCGGCAGGGATGACGAGGTTGAACTCAGAGACGGCATCCTTCTGGGTGTTGGGATATCGCTTCGTGAGTTTCTCTAAGCGAATTTCTTGACCGTGAGTTGTGTTAGACACGTAGCCCCCTTGGAGTTGTTACACGACGAATCAAAACGAAAATTCCATCAAAGATCAGTGCGAGCAGAGTGATTCCGAAAGCTCCGACCAAAGTCTGATTCATTGAGTTGAATGAACCGAGATTTGCTAAACCACTGAAGAGATAATCGCCAAGACCAGGACCACCGACATATGCAGCGATTGCAGAGATACCGAAGATCAACATCGCTGAGACGCGAATACCCACGATGATTACCGGCCAAGCTAGTGGGAATTGAATCTTGCGCAAGACTGTCATTGGCTTCATTCCCATAGCAGCTGCAGATTCCATAATTGCTGGCTCTACAGAGCGCAATCCAACGATGGTGTTGCGAACAACTGGCAACTGCCCATAGAGAACAAGTGCAATGACAGCAGGAAGCCAACCCAAACCAAATGGACCGATAAAGAAGATAAACATTGCAAGCGATGGAATTGTGAAAACAATTGACCAGAAACCGGTAACGATTTCAGATGCAGTTGATGACTTCCACACAACAAGACCGGTAATGATTGCTGTAAAAGAAACGAGTGCCATCACTAATAAAACAAGTTCAATCTGTGCGATGACATCGTGAATGATCTTTTCGCGTTGCACCGAGATGAATTGCAAAAGATTCGGTGGCGTCAACGGCACCAAATAATCTTCCATCTTCATGAACCACATCCTGCTCCTGCAAATTGTTTGTTGCAATAGGCGCACCGAGAGTTGTATTATTTGCAACATGCCCAACTCACTTGTGCGTAACAACGGCCTTGAGCGTGATTTAGAGATTATTGAGGCGGTAGCGGCGGCATCGCCCATTCCACAGCGCAATGGCGACCTTGCAATCAGCACTCGCCGAGAGAAAAGTCAGATCTCACGCGCAGTTTCTCGCCTACTTGATAACGGATTGTTATTACGACAGGGCGCTGGCGTCATCGTTGGACCGCGTCTCTATGCGATCGCTCGCTATACCTTTGAGGCACAACTCGTTACCGCAGCTCGCGGCGAGCTCCATGGAATTGTTCATAAACTCGGCGAAACCGTGCACCTCACCGTTCTGCAAGGACTTGAAGTTGTCACTATCCACTCCGAGTCACCTGCACATGGTTTCCGTGCGCTGAGTTGGATGGGTGTAACAGCGCCTTCATATATGACTTCATCTGGTCGTGTTCTGCTTTCCGGATTAGAAGATGACCAAGTTGAACGCATCTATCCACTGAAGAAGAAGATTGAAGGCGCTCCCCTGTTGTGCAAGACCAGGACAGGTGAAGAACTTATTAAAGAACTTCAGAAGATTCGTAAAGATGGTTTCGCGCTTGTCATCGAAGAGTATGAACCAGGTCTAGTTGGTGCCTCTGTGCCAGTTCGCGATTTCAATGGTTCAATTGTCGCAGCGATTAACGTCGCCGCACCAAAAGCACGATTTGAAGAACACCTCATCTCTGCTGCAAATGAGATGAAGAAAGCATCAGAGCGCATTACAGATTTACTGACACATAAGAAATAATCCCGGCAGCAACCTCAAAGAAGAGATAGGCAGATCATGAACGCATTCACACTTACACCTGGCTCAGTCAATATTCGTTTTGGCGCAGGTTCTGTTGCACAGCTTCCAGAAGTTGTCGCTGGATTAAATAAGAAGAAGGTCTTTATCGTTACCGACCCAGGTGTTGCTGCCGCTGGTGTGTTGGCAAAAGTCGAAGCGATTCTAAAGTCAGCCGGCATAGAAACAGCGTCCTACACTGACATTAAGCCCAATCCAACCACCACCCTGATTGATGCTGCGGCGAAGCACGGCATCACCTTTGGTGCAGATTGCATCGTCGCTCTCGGTGGCGGTTCATCGCTCGACTCTTCTAAAGGCATCGCATTGGTTGTTGCAAACCCAACATTCTCATCTGCCAAGTTTGATTACTCGATAACACCTGAACGTCCAGCCCTTCCAATCATCGCGATTCCAACAACAGCTGGAACTGGATCAGAGACAAATAACTGGGGCGTTATTGATGACCCAATTCGCCAATGCAAGTTCTATGTTGGTGATGCCAGCACAACTCCGGTCGCTGCAATTCTCGATCCAGAGCTAACGATTGGATTGCCACCACGTCCAACTGCAGGAACTGGAATCGACGCACTTACTCACGCTATTGAATCTTTAACCTCAAAAGGCAGCACACCCGTATCTGCCGCATATGCCCACCAAGCGGTCAAGTTGATTGCTCGCGCACTTCCCATCGCAGTTAAGGATGGCGCAAATGTTGATGCTCGTGGCGATATGTTGATGGGCGCTCACCTTGCCGGTCTTGCACTTACCTTGTCAGGTCTTGGCCTGGTTCACGGAATCGCTCACTCTGTCTCAGCACATGTTGGCGCAGCACATGGCGAGGCGCTTGCAACTGTGCTACCTGAGGTTATGCAATTTAATGCGCGCGAAGTAAGCGACATTTATGCAACTGTCGGAAACGATATGGGCGTCAGTGCAAACTCAGATACTGCAATCGAAGCGGTTCGCGATCTCGCAGATTCGATCCAGATTCGTAACTCACTCTCCCACTACGGTGTCAAGCAAGAGATGGTTGGCGATATTGCCAAGACTGTTCTTGCTGATTCAGTGACGAGCAATAACCCAATTGCTCCATCTGATGGCGAAGTCCAGGCAATCCTCCTCTCCCGCCTATAAAACGCCTCTTTTAGCTCGTTAGAAATGTAGTTGAAATTTCAACTACTTCTGATATGCTCTAGCCATGGAAAAGATGCCTGCCCTCTATATCGGCCACGGTGCACCGTTGCTGCTCGACGATCCTGTCTGGAGCGGTGAGTTGGCTGCAATCACAAAGAAGTTTGAGAAACCAAAGGCAATCTTGATTATCTCGGCTCACTGGGAATCAGCTCCCATTGCAATTACTAGTCCCCACGCCGGCACTCCGCTTGTCTATGACTTCGGTGGCTTTGCCCAGAAGTTCTTTGAGATGACATACGAGACTCCCGATGCCACCGCTCTAGCTGCACGCATTACAGCGATGATGCCTAAGTCAGATCCTTTACATGAATCAAAGCGTGGACTCGATCACGGCGCGTGGGTTCCACTTCGCGTGATGTATCCAGATCACGATATTCCAGTTCTTCAAATGTCGATGCCAACATCAGATCCTGGAAAGCTGATTGAATTCGGCCGTCGCCTTGCTCCACTTCGCGATGAAGGTGTCTTGATTATCGGCTCTGGCTTTATGACTCACGGACTTCCCTTCCTTCGCGATTGGTCTATTGATGCGAAAGCACCAGGATGGTCATCTGAGTTTGATACCTGGGCGGCAGAGCGACTTGCTAAAGGAGATATCGATTCACTTGCTGCATATAAGGATCTCGCTCCTGCAGTTCAGTATGCACACCCAACTGTCGAGCACTTCACTCCGCTCTTTGTTGCCCTTGGTGCTGGCAGCGATATCGATGCAGCGCCAGAGACTCTTATCGAAGGTTTCTGGATGGGACTATCTAAGCGCTCACTTCTCGTCGCTTAACTCAAAGTAGTTTTATTATTTAAAGTTGTTCTTTTCTATAAATAAATTACTGAGCGTTTGAATTCTGGGGATATGCAAGAGAGCTTGTCAGTTGCTCAAGTAATTATCGTTCAATGGAAATTGGACACCCCAATAAGTATTCGGTCTTTATTGATGAGAGCATGTCGCGCCAATATCCACTTCCAGATATCTATGTCATAGCCGCAGTCATTCTTCCGCATTCATCCCTTGAGATGCATTCAGAATTGCGGAAAATCATCACACTCGAAACCTATAAATCTTCAGAACAATTTAAGAAGAAAATGAGATTGCAACCAAAGAGACTTGTTCAATGGATAAATGAGATTTCGCCAAGAGTATATATTTCTTATAACTGGCAATATCTAGCTTCACTTGAGGCTGCAAGGGCACTCTGTCTCAGAACGCTTTTTGGTGAACTCTCTAAGGATGGGTATTTCAATCTCATCCTGGATTCCCGAGAAAGTGTTGGCCACGGAAAACTCTTCCTTCATGCAAATCACTCTGATCGAAGAAATCTTAATTATGAAATTAATGCAGGAAGAGTTGCACAAAATATGCGAATGACTCATTTAACTGATCAAAAGGAACCACTTTTGCACTGTGCGGATTTGGCTGCTTATGCGGCTCGTGTACATATTCTTGGTCAGGATTCAGAAGTTTTTAATCTCCTGGATCGGAGGAGAATCCTTAATAATATTTATTTCAATTAAAGGACGAGGGCGGGCCGTCAGGTTTGGATAAACCCGATCGGACACCGCCCTCCAGATGCCTATCCGTAGAAGTGCATCTGTTGTCTAAGAGAAGTATGCCACTTATTTTCTCCACTTAAAATTAGCCGTGGCCTCGTTTTCTCGCAATCAAATAACTACCGAGCGTCGATGCGATCCCAGATCCAGTAGATAGCAATTCCGACGATCGCGGGAGCGATAACAGAGACATCGACGCCACCGAGTGCATTTGCAATCGGTCCGGTGTAGTCGACGCTCGATATGCCGAGGATGCCGCAGATGCTTCCAATAACCCAAGCTGTTGTAGCTTTGATTGACCATCCAGCTTGATACCAATACAGGCCGCCTTGCTTGCGCTTATTAAAGACCTGCAGATCTTCCTTCTGGAGCGTTCCACCCATTCGGTAATAACCAAAGAGGGCGATCGCAATCCACGCTGTGCCAAGTGCTGTTAGGAATAGGCATGCGTTTGTCACTGCAGCTTCAGCGTCATAGATGAATTTGCCGATGAATACCAAGCCGGTAGCAATGCCTGAAACAACCAGTGTTGATTGCAAACGAGATAAACGAGGCAAGATTGCATCCATATCAAGTCCCATTGAATACAAGTTGACCGAGCCTTGTCCGAGTGAACCAACAAAACCAACTAAGAGAAGTGGAATTAGTAGCCAGGTTGGAGAACCTGCAACGTAACCTGCAACGAAAGAGTTCTCATCAAATGCCGCCACCGCTATGAATGCACCGAAGAGGGTTGGCACTGCAAGCCCAATAGTCATTGCTACAAAAGCATTACGGACGACATCAGATTTCTTTGCAGATCCCGAAACGTAGCGGGTCCAATCTCCGGTTTGTGTAACGAGGGAAATAGGACCTGCAGCACCACAGGTAAGTACTGCCAAGAACCAAGTTGGCCAGAAAGTTCCTAGCGCGTACATATCTGGAGTTCCGGCGTAGCTGAAATCAAATGAACCGCTGAGCGCGATGATGGAGAGCAGGGCAAGGGCATACATCGCATAGACGATGACGTTATTGAGCTTTACCAAATACTTGTAACCCAATAAAGCGAATGCAACGATTGCAATAGCAATGGTGAGGTAACCAATGACAAGTAAGCCATCTGTAACTTTGCCGCTTGTTATGCGCGCCCAACCAGAAGAAATGATTTCTCCCCCGGTCCAGACTGTTAACGCCACATATTGAATACAGAGCAAAAGGCCGACAAAGGATGCAATCAGACGACCGCGCACGCCAAAAATTGCTCCTGATGCGACTGAGTTATTTGTGGCACCAGTCCATCCGAGAAGTGCTGACGAGGAGACAAAGAGCGCTGCAACAATTGTGCCGACCAGAATCGCAGAGACTGATTGCCACCAGCTCAAGCCATAGAGAACTGCCAGCCAACCAAAGACCATGACTGAGAGCGCCATATTCGATCCAAGAAAGATTGGAATGATGCTCGATGGTTTTGCAGTGCGTTCTGATTCTGGAATTGTGTCGACGCCAAGCGTCTCGACCGTTGATTGACTCATAGCGGAAATTGAAGCACCGCTATCGAGCAAAAGAAAGAACCTTTACGGGTTACATTAAGGCCAGCGCTGCAATTGCGCTGTCGTAACCCTTATCTTCCTTTGAACCAGGCTGACCGGAACGTGCAATTGCCTGATCGAGGTCGTTGCACATCAGCACGCCGTAGCCAATTGGCTTTGAGAACTTGAGCTGCACATCGATGACGCCCTGTGTGACCCCCTGGCAGACATAATCAAAGTGAGGTGTCTCGCCCTGAAGCACAAGACCTACTGCAACAACTGCATCGAATCCCTTTTCAAATGCGTGCTGTGCGGCAAGTGGGATCTCAAAAGAACCTGGAACATAAATGACTTCGATCTTCTCAACCGATGCTGCCTCTAGTGCGCGACGAGCACCTGCAATGAGTGATTCACAAATATCTGGGTGCCACGATGAAGAGATGATCGCAACCTTCGCCTTTGGATGCTGTGGGACTGTGATCTCTGGTGCGTGTCCGGCCATTATGCATTCTCTCTTTCATGTCCGAGCTTTGCTCGCTTGGTCTCGATATATCTTTGATTAAATGGATGAATCTCTGCCGCCAAGTTCTTCTGGGTCACAGCAAATCCTGCAGCAACAAGCACGGCAACCTTCTCTGGATTATTGGTAAGCAGAGTGAAGTCCTGCAGTTGAAGGCTATGCAATATCTCAATGACATCGTCCCACTCGCGGGCATCGATTGGATGGCCGAGCTTCACATTCGCTTCTACCGTATCTAATCCTTCATCCTGCAGTTGATATGCCTTCAGTTTTTCGGCAAGTCCAACGCCACGGCCTTCGTGATCGCGGACGTAGATGATGTAACCAAAGCCGTGTTCGGATATTAATTTCTTTGATAGCGCGAGCTGGTCTCCGCAGTCGCAACGAAGTGAGCCCAATACATCACCGGTAAAACATTCAGAGTGAACTCGAACGAGCGGTTGATGAGTTCCGCCACCGAAGCGGGCAATCACATGATCACGCGCCTTCAGCGCTGGAAATGTTGCTAACTGCCATGCGCCTTCCGGCAACTGCACAGCACTCCAATTGAGCTCTACCGCCTGCGCACCTTGCTGATAATTTTCTTGCCAATGCTTTGTTAATTCCTCAATAGTGATTGTCTTAATCTGATGATCCCGTGCAAACTTTTCTAGCGCTTCGCCACGAGCCATCGATCCATCATCGTTAACGATCTCAGAGAGCAGCGCAGCAGGTGTTCCACCCACAAGCTGAGCCAACGCGAGTCCAGCTTCGGTATGTCCACCACGGCCAGCAAGACCTTCTTCATGTGCCACCAACGGGAAGATGTGTCCTGGACGGACAAAGTCCTTCGCAGTTGCTGTTCTTGAAGCAAGTGTGCGAATAGTGGTTGTGCGCTCAGTTGCGCTGACTCCGGTGGTGAGACCAGCAACGGCATCAACGGAGACAGTAAATGCAGTCTTGCGCTTATCTTGATTGCTCTCATACATCATCGGCAACTCAAGTCTGCGCGCTGTTGCCTTATCGATAGCAACGCAGAGAATTCCAGTTGTATGGCGGACCATAAATGCAGTTTGCTCAGCAGTGACCTTCTCTGCCAGAACAATGAGGTCGCCCTCGTTCTCGCGGGATTCGTCGTCGGTAACAATCAGGAACTTTCCTGCTGCAAAATCAGCTAACGCATCTGTGATCGACATTATCGATTACCGCCCTTTGAGATAAGGCGCTCGACGTACTTCGCCAAGATATCGACTTCGATGTTAACGATATCGCCAGGTGATTTAAGTGAAAGATTGGTCTTGGCAAGAGTCTCCGGAATCAACCAAAGCGTTACCTGATTATTCTCATCGTTGATCTCGCCCACAGTAAGTGAAACACCATCAACGCAGATTGAACCCTGGTTCACGATGTACCGAGAGAGATCGGCAGGGACTGCAATTACACATTGCTCCCACTTCTCCCCCGGTGTGCGCGAAACAACGGTGGCAACGCCATCCACGTGTCCCTGCACGATGTGACCGCCCATCCGCATATCCATTTGTGCTGCGAGCTCCAGATTAACCGCTGATCCCTCTTCCAATTTTCCAAGTGAAGTCAGCGACAAGGTCTGCACCATCACATCAGCAGTAAATGAATCTGCCGTCAGCGAGGTTGCTGTTAAACATGTGCCATTTACTGCAATCGAATCACCGATCGAGAGCTCTGGCGTGAGGGCTGGTGCAAAGACGGTAAGCACCGATGATGTTTCACCGCGAGAAATCGCAGTGACTTTGCCAAGCTCGGCTACCAATCCAGTAAACATCAGCGCTTCTCCACTCTATATCGGAACTTCAAATCAACACCGATTTGTTCGGTAGATAGCAACTCAAACTTCGCAGCATCGCTAATTGTTGCCACACCAATTGCTTCCAACCAGGTGCGACCGCTACCAAGTGCTTTAGGCGCTTGGTAGATAACAACTTCATCAATGACACTTGCTGCAAAGAGAGCACTTCCCAGAGTTGGCCCCGCCTCAACAAGTACTTGATTGACCGGTAGGTAATCCAAGGCTTTATAGAGTTCATCAACTGAACGACTCTTCAGAAAGATCGTCTGGCTAATTCCGTCATTGAGATTGAAATCCGCCGGTACATCACGGCTACCCATCACGATACGAAGCGGATTGGAGGCGCCATCAATGCGTGGCCGCAACGTTGGATTATCAGCAAGTGCGGTGCCGGTGCCGATCAGAATTGCATCTGATTGTGCGCGCAGCTTCTGTACATCTGATCGTGATGCATCCGATGAGATCCACTGTGATGTGCCATCGCTGGCTGCGATGCGACCATCGAGAGTCGTTGCCACCTTCCAGATTATGTAAGGACGACCAGTTGCGATGCGGTGCAACCAGGCACCTTGCGCATCGCGAAGTTCGCTGCTTTCGACAAATTCAACAGCGATTCCAGCAGATTTCAAACGTTCTGCCCCGCCTGCTGCAACAGGGTTGGGATCCTTCACTGCAAAGATAACGCGCACAATGCCGGCTTCGATAATTGCATCAACACATGGACCAGTTGTTCCAGCGTGATTGCATGGCTCAAGCGAAACAACAATGGTTGCCCCGCGAGCAGCTGCCCCAGCTTTCTTCAGTGCAACAACTTCTGCATGATCGGTAGATACCTGGCGATTATGAACGCCATCAGCGATCAAAGATCCATCTGCTGCATAAATTGCAGCTGCGACATTGGGATTCGGTGCGCTATTACCGAGGACAGAGAGGCAGAGGGAATGAAGATGCGAATATGCATCTGCGATATTTAACATCTCATCCCCTATCTCGTTTGGTGTTGCACGAGTTATCGGGGGTATGCAAAAGAAAACGCCAACGCACCCCACAATGGGTGCGCAGTGCGCAATCGTTATCTCTCATCCGGACTTTAACCGTCGGTCTCAGAATTTCACTGAGTCAACCGCACACTGGCTGCGTGCGGGTCGCGGACTATAACCGCCGGTTCGAAATTACATCGACCCCGATAACAATGCCTTAAATATATTGCCTGTCGGCAAAAGGTGCGAATCAAAGCAAGAACCCCGCCTCAATTGAGACGGGGTTCTTGGTAAATCAGCTAGAGATTAGCTGCAACCTGATGTGTTGCCGCAACCTTCGCATACGAAGCATGCACCTGACATACGCATCTTCACACCACATGTCATACATAGCGGAGCATCTGACTTGATTCCCATGGACTCAAGAAGATCAGATGAAGATCCGATTGTTGGAGCTACTGCAGCTGCAGGCTTTGCTTCAATCTTTACCTCAGCCTTTGGAGCAACCGCAGGAGCCGCCGCAGCTACAGGTGCTTTTGGGGTATCAACACTCGCAACAGGTGCGTACTCGCCACCATTGTTCAGTGCCTGCTCGCGCTCTGCGACTGTGTAGAGACCCATTGCTGAACGCTGTTCGAATGGAAGGTAATCAAGTGCGAGGCGACGGAAGATGTAATCCATCATGGACTGTGCCATGCGAACATCCTTGTCATCTGTCATACCTGATGGCTCGAAGCGAAGGTTTGTGAACTTCTCTACGAATGTCTCAAGAGGTACTCCGTACTGAAGACCAATTGATACTGCGATTGAGAATGCATCCATCACACCTGCGAGGGTTGATCCCTGCTTACCGAGCTTCAAGAAGACCTCGCCAAGTGCGCCATCTTCATATGCTCCTGCAGTCATGTAACCCTCTGCGCCACCAACAGAGAATGAAGTTGTTGTTGCAGGGCGTGACTTTGGAAGGCGCTTACGTACAGGCTTTGCAACCTCTACAACTTCAACGTCCTTCTTCTTCGCTTTACCGTCTGAGAGTGGCTGACCAACCTTGCAGTTATCGCGATATACAGCGAGAGCCTTAAGGCCGAGCTTCCATCCCTGGTAGTAAACCTCTTCTACCTCTTCAACAGTTGCATCCTCTGGGAGGTTCACTGTCTTTGAGATTGCACCTGACAAGAATGGCTGGCATGCAGCCATCATGCGGACGTGGCCCATTGGAGCGATTGATCGTGCACCAAGTGCGCAATCGAATACGTCGTAGTGCTCTGTCTTAAGACCAGGAGCGTCGATAACGTGACCGTTAGCTGCAATGAACTCAACGATTGCTTCGATTGTCTCTTCTGCATAACCAAGCTTACGAAGTGCCTGTGGAACTGTCTGGTTCACAATCTGCATTGAACCGCCACCGACGAGCTTCTTGAACTTAACGAGTGAGAAGTCTGGCTCGATACCTGTTGTATCGCAATCCATCATCAAACCGATTGTTCCTGTTGGTGCAAGAACCGAGATCTGCGCGTTGCGCCATCCGTTCTTATCGCCGGTTGAGAGACATGCATCCCATGCCTTGTTCGCCTCTGCCCATACATCGATATCGAGAGTTGTCTCGTGCTTTGCAGCAGATGATGCAGCAGCGTGCTTACGCATTACACGTGCATGTGCTGCAGCGTTTGGTGCGAAGCCTTCGTATGGACCAACAATGCCAGCGAGTTCTGCTGAGCGCTTGTAGGTGATACCTGACATGAGTGATGTGATTGCACCAGCAAGTGCGCGTCCACCCTCTGAGTCGTATGCAAGACCTGATGCCATAAGAAGTGCACCGAGGTTTGCATAACCGATTCCGAGCTGACGGTATGCACGTGTTGTTACGCCAATCGCCTCTGTTGGGAAGTCTGCGAAGCAGATTGAGATATCCATTGCTGTAATGATCATCTCTGCTGCCTTGCCGAATGTCTTTGCATCGAATGAACCATCAGCCTTGAGGAACTTCATCAAGTTAAGTGAAGCCAAGTTACATGATGAGTTATCGAGTGACATGTACTCAGAGCAAGGGTTTGACGCATTGATGCGACCTGACTCTGGGTTTGTGTGCCAATCGTTGATGGTGTCGTCGTACTGGATTCCAGGATCAGCACATGCCCATGCAGCTTCTGCCATCTTGCGGAAGAGTTTGCGAGCATCTGTTGTCTCGATTACTTCACCAGTTGAACGTGCCTTAAGACCGAACTCTGTGCCGTTCTCGTATGCGCGCATGAACTCATCTGAAACACGGACTGAGTTATTAGCGTTCTGATACTGAACAGAGATGATGTCCTTGCCACCGAGGTCCATGTCGAAGCCAGCGTCGCGGAGTGCGCGAATCTTCTGCTCTTCTGAAACCTTTGTCTCGATGAATTCTTCGATATCTGGGTGATCTACATCGAGAACAACCATCTTTGCAGCGCGACGGGTTGCGCCACCAGATTTGATTGTTCCTGCAGATGCATCCGCACCGCGCATAAATGAAACAGGACCAGAAGCTGTTCCACCTGACTTGAGAAGTTCCTTTGATGAACGAATACGAGAAAGGTTAAGACCGGCACCAGAACCGCCCTTAAAGATCATTCCTTCTTCGCGGTACCAGTTAAGGATTGAATCCATTGTGTCGTCAACAGACAAGATGAAGCATGCAGAAACCTGCTGAGGTGCTGCTGTTCCAACGTTGAACCACACTGGTGAGTTGAATGAGAAGATCTGGTGCAACAACATATGTGTGAGCTCGTGCTCGAAGATTGTTGCATCCTTATCTGTTGCGAAGTAACCGAAATCCTTGCCAGCCTTTACATATGTAAGGACAACACGATCGATTACCTGCTTGAGTGACCACTCGCGGTTATCTGCACCGACTGCGCCACGGAAATACTTTGTTGTAACGATTGTCGATGCGTTAACAGACCAGAAATCTGGGAACTCGACGCCGCGTTGTTCGAAAACAACTTCGCCTGTCTTCCAGTTCTGCTGCACAACATCGCGGCGATCCCACTTGACCTCGTCATAAGGGTGGATGCCTTCGTTTGTGTAGATGCGTTCGATGGTTAAGCCTTTTCCGCCCTTAACCTTCGATGTTGGTCGATTGATGACCGTATCTGACATATCTCTTTTTCCCGTCTTCTAATTTTTCTGGTGGTTATTGCTTTTGCTGTATTTAGTTTTTGGGCGCAAGGGGCCAATTAACTCTTTGCAGAGCTAGTTGTTGTCTTGCTGGCGGAGGAAGGGGTCTTGCTATTTTCACTGCTATTTGAAGGTAGAGCGCGGAGAAGTGCGATCTCTCCTTCAAAATCTTCTAAGGAGGCAAAGTTACGATAGACAGAGGCATATCGCAGGTAGGCGACCTCATCGAGTTCGCGGAGTGGCGCAAGGATCGCCATTCCGACCTCATTGGCCTCGATCTCTGCCTGACCTGTGGCGCGCAGAGTCTCTTCTACGCGCTGTGCCAAGAGAACTAAATCATCCTCATTAACCGGACGGCCCTGGCATGCCTTACGGACGCCTACGAGGACCTTCTCGCGGCTAAATGGTTCGGTTGCACCCGAGCGCTTAATGATGTTGAGCAGGGCGACTTCCTGGGTTGAGAAGCGCTGGCCACATTCTGGGCACTCGCGGCGACGGCGAATCTGGGTGCCATCTTCTACGGGGCGAGAGTCGATCACGCGCGAATCGTCATGGCGGCAAAATGGGCAGATCATGCGGCGTGTCTCCTCTCGAAATACTGAGTCTTTCATCCAACTACATGTAGTGGGGAATTGCGAAAACTACACTAGAAACCCTAGTAATGGAAGTTTTTGCGCTTCTAACCCCTATATATAGTGGGAACTCTAAACTAAATCTCGAGAGTTGTCTCGTTGAAAGCGTGTGCGACACGCCCGGGAGAATTTTCCAGCCCACCCTGCCCTTAGGCGAGGAGGCGAGCGCCTGGGGTCGCCTTTGCGAGCTTGGCATCAAAGGTCCAGAGCTCGGCGCCTAGCGCTTGAGCGGTGGCTGAAATAATTGCGTCAGGAGTTCGTGCCCCCGTGAGCGCACGAATGCGTGCCGCACCCAAGGCCATTTCAGAATCAACATCAACGATCTCTTTGGCGACAACGTTTAGCGCGTTCCAAATTCCGTCCGCGATTCCATCTTTTATTGCTCTTGGCATCAGCTCTGTAATTGAAATGGAAGAGATGATGAACCGATCATTCTGCGTTCTCGAATTTAGAGCCGACTTGTGGTGAAAATCTGTTGGATTGAGCAACGCTATTAATACTGAGGAATCAAGAAGAACTAATCCCATGATTCGGCGCGTTCTTTCTCCAAATCGAAACCAATATAGGTATCCCCTGCTGCATCTGCCAACGCCTGAAAAGGATTAAATGGCGCTACTTTTTTGACTTCCACAGCACCATTTTCATTTACTGTTATTTCCACTTCATCACCGATCGCTAAATTTGAATTGCGTAATACTTCTACGGGAATCGTCACTTGATGCTTTGTGCTAATGCGAGATGTGGATGAACGGCCGCGGCGCTGTTTTTTCAAGGCAGGTACTCTCTTGGCTGGAACCGCCTTCTTCTTAGCCTTTACCTTAGTAACCATAGGTAAAGGCTAACACTAGATCGGGGTATTAAAGAGGAATACGAATCTTCTGGCCGGCAGTCAGATCGCCATTGCCGAGGCCATTGATCTCGATGATGGATGCCACCAGAGCACCTGGATCGCGAGAGTCGACGCGATTGGCCAGAGACCAGACGGTATCTCCTGGCGCCACAGTGACTGTGATGAAGTGGCTGGAGGTCACCTGGGTCTTGCTTGTGTCAGCGCCAGCTTGTCCGCCAGCAACTGAAGCTGCCACGATAGCGAGAGAAAGAACCACGAGGGTACGAGCTAGTCGGCCACGGCGATTGAGAACAATTCGTCCGGACGGATTGGCTGAAAAGCCTTTAAAATCAACGTTTCTTGGCCCTACTGTGTTGATTGTTAGTGTGCTCATGGTCTTGCTCCTGCCATGTACAAACCTTGGGGAAGGTTTTCGAACGCTTGTTCGATAAAAGAACAATACCCCCGACCACCGACAAGTGCAACATTTTTTCGAACATATGTTTGATTTTTTCCACAGGGTGTGGAACCATCTGTGTATGGCCAAAAAGATATCCCCAGATGGCGAGCTCACCGGCCGCCAGGTCGAGATCCTCGACTTCATCAAATCTTCCGTCGACAGCCAGGGCTATGCGCCCACAATGCGTGAAATCGGTGCCGCCGTCGGCCTGACCTCATCAGCATCGGTCAAATACCAGCTCGATATCCTTGAAGAAAAAGGCCTCATCCGCCGCGGCGACAATTCTGGCCGCGCCCTCGAGGTCGTCGTCCCCGACAGCGAACTCGGCAACACCACCCCCGTCGATAAGACTCGATACATCCCTCTTGTTGGTTCTATCGCAGCCGGTGTACCTATCACCGCCGACCAGATGGTCGAAGAGACAATGCCACTGCCCGAATCACTCGTGGGTTCTGGCGATCTCTTTATGTTGAAGGTCAAGGGCGAGTCCATGATCAACGCCGCAATCTGCGATGGCGATTACGTCGTCATCCGTCAGCAGAAAGATGCCAACAACGGAGAAATCGTTGCCGCAATGATTGATGGCGAAGCAACTGTAAAAACTTTCTCAAAGAAGAACGGCACCGTCTGGCTATTGCCAGCCAACGATGACTTCGCGCCAATCGACGGAACTCATTGCGAAATCCTCGGCAAAGTCACTGCAGTTCTTCGCTCAGTCCGCTAGGCGCTCACGCACCTTTTCCTGCGCGACAAGAACTGCTTCAAGTTCTGAATCAGTGAGTTGATTGTTTTCTGCAAGGAGAGCGTCCTTAGTGTGATTCAGTGAATCAAAACAAAGAAATTCGACGCCGAATGGTTCTCCGTTTTCTTTCACGTCAATATTAATAGTTTGATTGACCTCAATTGTTCTAGCCACTTTTCCTGAAGCAAGATAGGCGTATGCAAGTTGATACTCGGTATCAATCGTGATTTCTTCTACGTTCATAATTACCAATGTACGGCGAAGTTATATAAAAGCAATAACAAACCCGAACTACTTTGAGTTCCTCAAATGAACTTGCGCTACTTAAAGTAGTTGGCGATGTCGCGACTAAAAATCTTGAAAACTAATCTGGAAACAATATATTTAGAAATGCCTCGACTTAGTCACTCGATGGTATCGATCGATCAATTGGCCTCACTAGACGTCGTGAGGCCAATTGACGTAATGGGAGTATTGAATACTTCAAGACTTGGTACCCCTGCATGAGGCAAATACCCGCAGAGCGATCTGCGGGTTTTTGTTTTAAAAGCAGCCTTTAAAGCGAGCGCTCGATAATCTTCGTGGCAGTTCTAATCAGCCACGAATTGCGATGTCCTGCAACCCACTTGTATCCATAACGCCCCAGCGGCCCTGATGCGCGCACGATAAAGCCCAATACATAGTTCCCGCGAACTTACGCCGTTCGGCGTTGAATAGCTTTCATTAACTTCCAAGCAGCCCATAAGAAGTAGAACTGAAATGGCAGCCGCGCATATGCAATCAACGGTTCTGGCATCGGGCGATCGCTCCACTGCACTGCCATGTTGATATTGGCAGGATAAACAGCCAAGAACAACGCAAAGGCGCCATACGCACCCCACAGCTTTACCGGCTTGCCCAGCACCTTCTTCGACAACGGAGCCAATAACGCTGCACCAATAGCAAGCTCGGCCACACCGCTTAAGTATGTGTAGATACGAGGATCTCCTGGCAACGCCTTGGGCACAATCGAATCCAACGCGCTAGGAAATACAAAGTGCCCCACTCCTGCGCCTAGCAAGATGTAACCCATCAACCGACCAAGCTTGCGATTATCCATGTGGCAATGGTCGCACGCGAAGAACAAAATGGCCCCGGGCGACAAACTCCGGGGCCATCAAGTTTACGTATGAATGGCGGGATTTGAACCCGCGACCTTCTACTTAGTCATGGAGACGCTCTATCCGCTGAGCTACATCCACACGCACGGCAGAGATTAGAGAGTTTGATATGAGTGCAGAAAAGATTTTTCCGACAATGTGGAAAACTCTTGCTTGAGAATTAAAAATATTTTGATACTGTTTATTTACCTTAGTCAGGGAGACGAAAAGAGGGTTCACAGTTCGCTGTGGACCCTCTTTCTCTACTTAAAGTAGTTGGCGATGTCGCAACTAAAGCCCCTTCAGCACCTCATTGACACCAGCAGCCTGCGGGTCATCAACAAGGATCTTCTCTAAATCTTTCTTCGCTGCAGCTTTCTTACCTAGCTTCTTATAGGTCATCGCTCTTTCAAATAATCCGCGATGAATAACACCCTCAGACCGAGACTTCTTTGCAATCGCCCGCTTAAAGCACTCAAGGGCAGCATCATCTAAGCCCTTCTCGCGAAATGCGATACCGCGCAGCACCAACATCATCGCCGTTGCATCATCCTCATTCTCAATATCTTCAGTAGTCTCAATCGCGCCATCGAAATCTCCAGATGTAATCTCTATATCGGCAAGTGAAATTCCCACCAATTGATCAGGGCTCATCTCATTGAGCACAGCAATCGCTTCTGCGTATTTCTCTTCCTTCTGCAAGAGCTCAGAGACGATAAAGCCCAATGTCTGAGATGTGTATGACCCCACAGAGAAGATGTCCGCGGTGATCTGCACCCCTGGATAAATCCCCAGGAAATACTTGCGCACCAATCGATCATCGAAACCGTGCGACGACCTTTGCTATTGACCGTGTATCGCGCACCCGGCACACCAAATGACATACCAACCGAATCTTTACCGAAGTTCAATCGAACTCCAGGCATTAACTTCATCGACCGGCGAAAGCGAAGGCTCATGCTTCAGAGTCTAGCTATCTACCCCGACAGAACCACTTGTCACCGCTCCCCCATAGCCTCGCTATATGAAGAAATGGCTACGAAATATCAAGATGGATTACGAACTCCAGAAGATCCTCATCGAGGCTCGCCAGACCTCAGATAAAGCAACACAGATTCGTGACTTCCTCTTAAAAGTTCTCCAAGAAGATCTCGACGGCAAAGAGAAGTTCAATGACGAGATCCTTGAAGAAGCTGCCGAACTCATTGAAGAACTCGGTCCAGGTGCCTTCTACTGGATGGCAGATATCGCCGTGCAGATGACCACCCTAGCCCAATGCGCCATGAGAGATATGCCCACTAATGTCGAAGCAGAACTAGGCAAAGATGCGAGTGCTGAAGCGATTATTAAGTGTGTGGTGCGGGTTTAGTGAAGACCCAAGTTGCTCTTTATCTGCTGAATCAACTTCTTCTCTTCAACTGAAACGGATCCATCAGACTCGGCTTGCTTGATTACCGAGTCTAAAAATCGTTGGTTTAAGGACTCAACTTGCTTGACGCCTAGTCCAGCTCGCCCAGCAATCTTTGCTAGCTCTTTTGCCTCGTCACCGATCAATTTTCCATCTTGGAAAGCTATTCCAAGATAATCCAAATACGCCATCTCTACATCTGACGAAACTTCTAATGCGTGGTCTGGTAACTTCGAAAGGATTGATTTCATCCAACCTGCATCGCCTTTCTTAAGATTCGAAACACGAGTCTTAGCAATTAAAGATTGTGGTTGCGTAATTTCAGCCCACGGGCTATCACTATAAAAAAGTTCTCTTGATAAAGAAACTAGTTTTGGCAGAATTTGAGAAAGGGCACGAACATCTCCGAGAGCCGTGTGGGCATCATTTGCTTGGATTCCGTAAAAATTAAGCAGTGTCTCCTGCTTGAAGTTCGGTAAATCTAGAGATGTTCGCGCAAGCCATAAAGTGTCGAGAGCGGGCACTGGAGCAACTTTGATCCCTGCTCGCCTAAATTCAGCCGATAAGAACTTATCCTCAAAAGCTGCATGATGAGCCACCATTACTGCATCTTGCATGCGAAACATAATCTGATCCGCTACTTCAGCGAAAGTTGGCGCGTCAGCTACAGCCTCTTCAGTGATGTGATGAATGAATGTGGCTCCTACGCCAGCGTTACCCGGATTAATCAAAGTTGAATACTCGTCTAATGTGTTTCCATTCTTATCTATACGCTTCAAAGCAATTTCTATAACCCGTGCATTACCTGGTTCTAACCCTGAAGTTTCAAGATCAACTACAACATAATCGGAGTCGATTGGTGATCCCGAAGTTGTAGACGCATATGAAAACATGTTCCCTTTGGCTCCATCTTGGGCAAAACGAGAACCTGAAAATTGCTTTCGTGGGTTCTCGCTGACAGCGTTCCTGGAAGCAATAGGCATAGCGACAGCCTGATTCCTTTTTCTAGCTCTTACCGCAAGATAAACGATTCCAAAAAGGTTGAAGAAAAGGCCAATGAATGCGCCACTTGATTTCTTGAACCCAGCTTTTTCTGCTAGCGCTACCCCTAGAGCAACGCTTCCGACAATAAGTACAAAATCCACGGGATCCCCTAGTCTCTATTTGGATGAGTGAATCACGTACCAGTGACAATATGAAGGAAAGGAAGCGAATTGACCAGCCCTAAAATCTTGATTCGTTAATTTCAAGCTTCTTACGTACAACTGCAGGGACATCAACCCCAAGTGTGTCTGCAAGCCTTAAAAGATAAATCTGGACATCCGCTATTTCGAGCGCGATTGCCTCTAGTTGCTCGTCACTCAGGGCTTGCAATTCAGACTGTTGAGCCGTGAGCCACTGGAATTCTGCTGCCAGTTCCCCTGCCTCACCCGTGATGGCCATCGCTAGATTCTTGGGGGTGTGGAATTGCTCCCAATGTCGCGCCTGCGCAAACGCCCGAATCTCTTCTTTAAGGACATCAAATTCTGATTTAGACATTCTTGCTCCCACTACTTCGGCATCCGTGCTTCAAAGTATTTTCTAGTTTCGTCATTCGTAAAGTAAACATAACAACCCTTCATTCCTCGGGTCATCAGCGTGCGATAAGTATTTCGAATTAACTCGTCAGCCTTAACGTCAGCCTCGGCAGTATTTTCCTTGCGCTGTTTAATATACCCAGCCAGTGACTTATCGGTCTTTGCCCGGGCACTTGGATCTGTGGCTAATTCCCCGTTTCGAACAATTAGATCATCTCCAATAATGACGCCTACGTAATCAACTTCTAATCCCTGGCAGGTATGGATGCAACCAACCTCATCTACTGACTTAGCATCCATAATCCACTTATTTCCGTACTCACTCAAATTCCACTGTGCCTTATATCCAAACTCAGGCATCACAATGTCGAAAGCCTTTGAATCCTTCTTACTTGCCCAGTTCCAGCAGTATCCAGCTACAACGCGAGACTTGTTGTTGATTTTGTTCTTCTTACGAATTTCATCATGAAGAGCAGTAGGAGAATCAAAAATCTGGAAGTCAAAACCTTCTTTGGTGAAGTAATTATCAACATTCTCTTGTACGCCTAAAGTTCCATCGAGCCAAGCCATGTAGTCATCAGAACCATTGCAACGGAACTGAGACACAAGCTCCATAATCTCTACGTCAGCTCCAAATTCCGCCGCATGAGCTTTAATTCGAGAAATCTCGCCCACATCAGACCAAGTTACTTTCTGTGCCTCATCAATAAAGAAGACGCTGAACTTTGCCGTCTTGATAATTTCTTTAGTCTGACTCTCGCCCATATTGCGAAACATTCCAGACTTCATACGCAAACGATGTGCCTCATCAACTATCAAGACATCCATTTCATCATCTTCAGTTGCTGTAAATGAACCAGAGCCAGAGAACAGATGACGGACAACGTCACCCTTAACAAGCGACTTCAACTTGGCACTAAAAACATCACGAGGTGCAGCATTCGCAGTCACATATTTAACGTTTAGGCGCTCTCCAGTTAAAGCGGCAAGGGCATTAATTGAAATAACAGACTTGCCTGTCCCCGGTCCGCCTTTGACAATCAATACCTTCTTGCCCGAAATCTGAGTCTGTCGCGCATTCCGGATGATCGTTTCATAAACAGTCTTCTGTTCGTCGAGGAGAACAAACTCTTCCTGACCGTTGAGCATGTTTCCAACTGCATCGGCTAATTGTTTTGATGGCCGCATCAGTGATGAGTCAATTCGTTCAAGGATCTCAGTCCCCATACCGTGCTTGATTTTTGATTCAATCAAAGCTTGTAGTTCTAGATGGCCACCTTTAAGAAAAATGGGCGCCCTTCGGAGTGCATTCTCGTACTTTGAATCGGAGATCACTGTCGAATCAGAACAGTTATGAAGATACGCGCATGCAGCGACTTTCACGCCTGTCTCGTATACATATTGGTTGTACTGCTCAAGATGAGATTGATAGCTCCATGCTTGGTATGAGGGATGCCGTGTACTTACTAAGCCCTTACCCAGCGGAGTTCGCACATGCTCTTCAAGATCAGAGAATTGAATATCGGTCCATTGTTTTAACTCAATAATGACAACGGATTCATTGCCCTGATTATCCAAACCAGAAATGACAAAGTCCATGCGAAACTTTCGGCCCTCAAGTCGATACTCGATAGCGATACCCGCATCATCTGGAATTGCCTGCGAATACATGATGTGGGACATGGCATTACCCAGAGAGTTCTTCCAAGATTCATATTCGCTCTTGCCGACCTTCATATTGAAGTTCTTCAAAACCGCATCAGAAACTTTGTCCTGAATTACAGGGGCATCCTGCAGGAATTGAGCCTTAGGGGCTAGATAGGCGAGCACCCGCCTAGGTTATTGCTTATTTAAGTGAATGTATTGACTCGTCAGGTGCTTTGATCTGTCAGATCTTGCTGATTAGCTACCTCCATGGATTCAAGCAGAATTACACATGGCTGGTCCGGATCAATCCGCTCATTCCTAGATAACCCGCCGAGCATCATCGAACAAGCTCTAGAAAGACATCTGCATGGCCTGCTCGGTATGAATGCTGCAAATTCCCAAGTAGAGGCGTGGCTGGAAGAAATTGATGTCCTCAGAGGAAGTTTCAGAGACCTCGCAATCTCCCGTCCTGAATCTCTAGCCTGGTCCATTGTTCTTGAGTATGAATTGCCCCTTGAGGGTGGTCGACGACCAGATGTAATCGTATTAGGCCCTGGAAAAATTTTTATACTTGAGTTCAAACAAGATCCTCGTTTGAACAGATCTTCGCTCGACCAGGTGGCTGCATATGCACGCGACCTTTCCGAATACCATTCTAAGAGCCACGGTATTCCTGTCCTTGCATACTTGATCCCTACAAAAACGAATGGAATATCAGAAGAACGTGACTCAGTCCGAGTTCTTTCACCCAATCAAATCGCATCGAATTTAGATGGATTTGAAGATTCGCCAGCAATTAATCTAGAGGACTGGCTTAGTGGCGATTATGCACCACTTCCAACACTGATCGCAGCAGCAAAGATGATTTTTAGCAATGATCGCCTACCAGCTATTAAGCGAGCCGAATCTTATGGTGTTGCGAAAGCTGTGACTCGATTGAAGGAAATCGCAGCTGATGCAGAAAGTTCATCAAAACGCGCTCTCGCATTCGTCTCTGGCGTACCAGGTGCGGGAAAGACTTTAGTGGGATTGCAATTTGTCTACGAATCGTCAGATTTAACCACGCAAGCTATTTTCTTATCAGGTAATGGCCCTCTTGTTGAAGTTCTTCGCGATGCACTTAAGAGCAAGGCGTTCGTTAGTGATTTACATGCGTTTATTAAGTCTTATGGAACGACCCCTAAGATCCCAAAACAACATGTGATCGTTTTTGATGAAGCTCAACGAGCATGGGATTCGAGCTACATGATGTTAAAGAAAGCTATCCCCTACAGCGAACCTGAATTACTTATTTCAATCGGGGAAAAAATTCCTGGCTGGGCCACTTTGGTTGGCCTTATAGGTCATGGTCAAGAAATCCACACCGGAGAAGAAGCTGGGATAGAAGGTTGGTTTACGGCACTTAAATCGGAGCATGCGACCAGCAAATGGAAAGTTTACGCGCCACCAAGATTCTCAAATGCCTTTCCGGGGCAAGATGTAGTCGAATTCGATGAACTGGATTTGGATAGAACTCTGCGATCAAAACAGGCAGAAGAAATGCACTCATGGGTAGAAAACCTTCTTAGGGGCGAGTTGGCAAAAGCCAGCATGATTGCACAGCGAATATGGATGCAGAATTTCCCGATATTTATTACTCGTGATCTTGAAGAGGCAAAACAATATATAAGTGAGCGATTCAAGGGAGAAGAAAGCAAACGGTACGGGATTCTGGCCTCTTCCAAGGACAGAGTGCTGCCGCAATATGGAATTAAAAATGATTTTCATAGTACAAAAATGGTGAGGAACGCAAAGTGGTACAACAACAATATTGGCGAACCAGGTTCATGTTGCAATTTCGAGGACACGGTCACTGAATTCGGCTGCCAGGGACTGGAGCTCGACATGGCCATAGTCGCTTGGGGAAATGACTACCTCTGGAATGGTGACTCGTGGGAACTTCGCAAGATGAGGACTCAGATTCCACAAGAAAATCCCCACCAACTCCGAATGAACAGTTACCGAGTTCTCCTCACGAGAAGTCGCGAAGGAGTAATTATTTTCATTCCACCTAAGCCAGAATTTGATTCGACAGAGCATGCTTTATTGGCTGCAGGTGCAAGAATCTTCACGCCACAAATTCAACTGGCTGCTACTTCTTAAAACATCCTGTGAAGCGGATAGCTGTTATCCAGCAACTCTGACTCCAACGCCCTCTGTGCCACTGACATCAGGTCAGATTGCAGCAAAGTTGTTGAAGACCATTACCTGCGTCAAAGGCAAACTGGTCAAGAAGCTCACTGCAATCAAGCCGAGCTGTCCTAAGGGCTACAAAGCCAAGGCTTAGGTTTTTGATTCGTTATTCTGCTGTTACCCAGCGACTTGGCTTGCTTGGCGTAACCAGAAAGACAAAGTTCACGATTGGGCAGAGAAGCCACCAGCCTGCGTGATCTGTATCGTGCATGCGGCGGATGGCAACTGAGACGTAAGGAACAAAGAGCAAGATCGTCATTATGTTCTCAAGCTGATTTCCTGGAACGAAGATATCTACGATGCTTGCTCCAAGGCTGACGAGCCAAGTAAAGAGGACGAAGTACCAGAACTCGAGGCGAGAGGCTGTGCCATCGATCTTGAAGTACTTGCCTAATGTGACAACGTTGATATCCAAGAAATTCTTCATGTGTTGAGTCTATTTCAACAGGCCCGGATTCATCCACAATTAAAAAAGCCCCGCGGTTTTTAACGCCGCGGGGCTTCTATCTTTCGCCTGCTCCACCCAAATCTCTCATTCGGATCCGTCACTCGCAAGAGTCATCCGAATCTTCCACTGCCTTTGCGCAGTGGAGAGAGAGGAGGAAGTTATGAAGTTCTCTGAATATCTCGACCTATTCGTGGTGTTTTGCAGACTAATTCTCTACATCGTAGAGATTTGGAAAGCCCACCGCGACAACGGCGAGAATTCCGGTTCTTAGTAACTGGAGTGGCGATTGGCTCGTACCTTAAACTTTTGTTATCGGTGCGGGCCTTTCGTCGTTGTAAAGATTACTCACATAGCCACGTTCTGCAAGAGATTTATGCGCGACATCGCCAACTACTTTAAGTTACTTCTTTAAATGTGAGTCGACCTTAATTTGCAGACAGAGAGTTCTTACTGAGAAAGGAAAGTATTTGCTGGGCATAGTTGGTTGGCAGTTTGGGGCTGTGTAGGCCGCGAGCGATGCGCCAATAGATGACTGGGGCCTTGCAATTGGCAAGCGTCTGCACAGTTGTTTCGGTGCCCGGAATAGTTGGGTCGAAATCCTTTTTAGTAAATGATGCCTGCGAGAACTTGGGTGCTTCGCACTTGTTGATAGTGGCTACTCTGTTGATGGTTTCGGCAGCGCTTGTATAGGCATGGCCATTGAGTACTCCCCCATCGATTTTGATGGTGGGGTCTGCGACTCCGTGGATGTGAAGCAAGCCGAATGACTGTGTGGTGGCACATTGGGAATCAAGATCCATCGCACCAGCAAGAGAGACGACTGCTGCAGCTTTGCCAGTTGCGCAGGCAAAGGCATAGGACATGAATGCGCCATTGCTATGGCCGATGAAGTAGATGCGCTTTCTATCGACGGGGTGCTTTGCATCGATCTCATCAATGAGTGAATTGATATAGGCGATGTCATCTACTGGAGTTCCTGATTTCTGACAACAAGCCTTAGCGGCGTTCCAGACGCGACGACCGTCGGTACCCACGGTTCCATCGGGAGCGATGTAAATCATCCCAAGTTTCTTGGCAACAGGTCCTAACTTCATATATTTCTCTTGATGGGCACCGCTGGTAGATGCGCTGTGCAACATGATCAGAAGTGGTGAAGGCTTCGATGTATCTGCTGGGAGAT